>JAAYFU010000022.1 GCA_012728095.1 Clostridiaceae bacterium | reverse complement strand
TGAAGCCGGATGATGTGCTTGATGTTTAGAAAAGTATGAAGTTTGAAGTGTTATGTTAACTATGAGCTTTAATGGGTCGAACAGTGGCTTCGGTCACTGATTTAATACAATAATAATTGTACAAGGATGTGAGAGAATGCCATCCTTAAAGGTGGACAGCATGAAAGACATTGGAGGATTGGCTGATTATCTTGAAAAAAAGCTTAAAACGAATGTACGAAATCCGTTCAAATTGGCAGTAGACAAAGAAGATAACTGTTTGACCATTAATATTGACAAATGCATAAGAAAAAACGGCAGAAAGTATTTAGTAACTTTGAACCATTTATCGGATATATTGGCTGAGTACATTCTGAAATCTTATGAGAATAATATTTTAGAAAAGATAATTGCACGTATTTGTGAAGGTCTGCCCAAAACCGACAGGGACGAGATCTATCGAATCGCCTGTATAAGGCTGTATACGCATCATGAAAGGAATATGGATAATCTTATCGAGTCAAGACGCAAGCTGATATCGGCAAAAATCGCCGAGTATTTAAGAACTGAAGACAGGATCATAATAGAGGGATTTGTTACTTTCAGACTCGGCGAATATGTC
Source organism: Clostridiaceae bacterium (assembly GCA_012728095.1). Lineage (GTDB taxonomy): Bacteria > Bacillota > Clostridia > DSM-8532 > DSM-8532 > DTU059. The sequence goes on along the minus strand of JAAYFU010000022.1, from coordinate 102,681 downwards.
AGAAACCTTGAAATAGAGGTGGAAAGATCCATCAGGCAGTTTTTCATTGAGAGGCAATACGAGGAATATATCAATCTATTGACGAATTTTGTTAAAATGCAGGCGCCTAGAGTGCCGGAACTGCATGTTTTTGCTCAGAATAACGGCTCCTACAGGGTAGAAGGGGCAAAACCGTTCGAGATACCCGAAGACATAGTCAATGGTTTCGGATTTGAATCAAACAATCCTGTTATTGAAGATGACGATTTTATGATTGGTTTCCTTCTTACCTGCGCGCCAGTAAGAATCTTTATCCATAATTCGGTATTCTTTAGGAACAAAGAATTGTTAAATACAATACGCATTGTGTTTTCCGAGTGTATATTGTTAAATGAATAGTTTGAATGACGATAAGTTATTGCTGAAAACGGTATCTCAAACATATGAGGTATCGTTTTTTTAAGTATATTAACATGCAGTTGCGGAACATACTGCAGTACAGTGTTTAAAACTCTCAAAATGTGGATATAAACCTTACAATGATCATCTGTAATTTTGTCAGGAATTCCTGTATTGGCTGACATAGGAAAAAAAGTTGTATCTAATGGTGTTTTTGTGTATAATTAAAACGATATTATCGGGATTTTAGCTAACTGGGGGTTGTTTTCTTGGCTTTTAAGGTTTTTCAATCTGTGGTGCAAAGAATCCGTGACGCAATCGGTTACGATTTTGGTATTACCGACAGCACCGGAGTTGTTATTGCCAGCACAATCGAGGAAGAAATAGGTTTGGTGCATGATGAATGCGCCGATTTCCTGAACTCAAATTCAACTTATATTGAAAAACCTGATAAAGTCCTGAAAAAAATCGATATCAACGGTCGCCTGGACTTTGTTTTATACCTGGTGACAAATCATCCCGAAAGGAAGAACATTGCCGAACTGATATCAATAAGTCTTGAAAACGCGAAGCTTTATTACGACGAGAAGTATGACAGGAGCAATTTTATGAAAAATGTGCTCCTGGGAAACATCCTGCCCGGCGACATTACCATCAGGGCCAAAGAGCTTAGAGTAAAGAATGATTGTAAAAGAATTGTCTACTTAATCAGAACCGAAAAAACCAGGGAATTATATGCCTATAATATTATACAGAGCTTATTCCCCAATAATAACAAGGACCATATTATTCTGCTGGATGATCAGAATACGGTTCTCATCAAGGAGATTAAAGAAAACGAGGACAGTGAAGAGATTCATAAAAAGGCCAGGATCATTGTTGATACGTTAAGCAGTGAACTGATGATAAAAGCGAAGATCGGGATAGGCACAGTAGCGGAGAGCCTGCGTGATGTGGCCCGTTCATATAAGGATGCTCAGACTGCTTTGAAAATAGGGCAAATCTTTGAATCGGAAAAAAATATCGTTGATTACAACCATTTAGGCATTGGAAGACTAATTTATCAATTGCCTACAACTCTTTGCCGGCTTTTCTTAAATGAGGTATTCAAGGAAGGCGTTTTTGAGGCTATTGACGATGAAACAATGATTACAATTCAAAAATTCTTCGAAAACAACCTGAATGTCAGCGAAACATCCCGGCAGTTGTTTATACACCGCAACACGCTGGTGTACAGACTGGACAAAATACAAAAATTAACAGGGATGGATTTAAGAAAATTTGACGATGCAATTTATTTTAAGGTTGCCATGATGGTCAAACGTTATCTTGACGATGTGTCAAAATAAGGATTCCATCTCATTCTGGGGGCATATCATGATTAGGTTTGTAGACGCAACGAAGATATATTCCAATGGAGTAATTGGAGTTAAGAATATTACTGTCAATATAGAAAAAGGCGAATTTGTTTTTATCATAGGGCCCAGTGGCTCAGGAAAATCAACTTTTTTGAAGCTTATAATGCATGAGGAGGTTCCAACCGAAGGCGAGGTCTATGTCAACGGTTACAGTGTCCACGACATGGCTCATTCGGAAATACCTTATCTCAGGCGCAGTTTAGGTGTCGTATTTCAAGATTTCCGATTATTGCCCAATAAGACAGCATATGAGAATGTTGCTTTTGCCATGCAAATTGTAGAGGCCACTTCAAGGGAAATAAGAAGACAGGTTCCGCTTGCATTGGGTCTTGTGGGATTAAGCAAAAAAGCAAAAGCATATCCTGACCAGCTTTCAGGCGGTGAGCAGCAGAGGGTTGTGCTTGCCAGGGCACTGGTTAATAATCCGGCTGTTCTGATTGCCGACGAGCCCACCGGAAATTTGGATCCTAAAACCTCAATCGAGATTATGAATCTCCTTGAGGAAATAAATCAGCGCGGCACAACAGTGGTAGTGGCTACCCATGAGAAAAGCATAGTGGACAGCATGAAAAAACGTGTCATTACGCTTGAGCATGGGGAAATAATAAGCGATGTAAAGAAAGGATCTTATTCCAATGAAAATTAGGACAATGAAGCTTCTTATCAAAGAAGGAGCGCAAAATGTTATAAAAAACAAGTTAATGTCTTTTGCATCAATTATGACAGTGGTTGCGACATTGTTTTTTCTTGGCATAGTACTTCTTCTTGCGGTTAATATCAGTTCAAACATCGAAGCGATGAAACGGGATTTGGAAATTACCGTTTTTCTTAACGTTAATGCGACAAATTACCAGAGGGAAGAAGTAGTTAGTTTTCTTGAAAGCAAAAAAGATGCAGGAATTATATCAGAATACCGGTACGAGTCGAAAGAACAGATGTACCAGAATATTAAGGAAAGTCTAAATGATGATTCCCTCTTGGAGGGGTTCACCGTTGACAACGCTGCAGAGTCTTTTTACATAAAACTTGTCGATCCAAACAGCAGTGACGAGATAATCACGGAATTGTCCCGTTTCAGCGGGGTTAATAAGGATAACGGAATAGGGTACGGCAAGGACGAGCTTGATAAGCTTGAAGGGATACTTAAGGTTTTCAATTACATAATCATGGCGATATTAGCTGTTCTCATGATTATCTCGGTATTCCTTATTTCAAATACTATTCGCCTTACAGTTTTCGCACGGCGGCGCCAGATAGAAATCATGAAATATGTGGGTGCCCTGGACAGCTTTATAAGATGGCCGTTTATAGTTGAAGGCCTGCTGATAGGTTTAATTGGAGCTGTTTTATCGTTCTTTATTACCTCCCAGGTCTATAAATGGCTCCAGGGATTCATTAATGGAATATTGGTTAACCTGAAGATGGCCACCCTCAGGATTATGGAGTTTGGACCGGTGGCTTTCCGGATATTTATGATTTATTCCATATTCGGAATGGTAATCGGAGGTATAGGAAGCTTGCTTTCTGTCAGAAAACACTTGAATGTATAGTATTTTGGGGATATAATAAAATGAGCAATTGTAACAAAATGTAAATTGTTTTGCGCACATATTTGTTGTTTATTGTTCATATGAGACCAACTTGCTTGAAAGGACGGGGCAGTTACATATGATTAAGCGAATATCGGCGGTACTGATGTCATTTGTTTTAATAGCGACAATGGTATCTACATCGGCTGCAAATTCGTTGGAAGATGCTAAAAAAGAGTTGCAGCAAACGCAAAAAGAGATTAAACAGATTAAAGATAGACAAAAGAAAGAAAAACAGAATCTTATAAACAGTCAGCAATACAGGGAAAAAGTAATAGCGGATCTGCAGAAAAAAGGTCATGAAAAAAGTAAAATTGAAGAAAAAATAAAAGAGATCGAGTCCGCTATCGCAACCTTGGATGAAGCTATTAGGCTGGCCGAAGAAGAATATGCAAAAGAACTGAAACTTTTTCAGAACAGATTGGTTACCCTGTACATAAATTCCAGAACAAAAGCGGAAACCAACTTGCTCCTCCAGTGCGACAACTTTGAGGAGATGTTTAAAAAAAGCCACATGTTGAGGCTGATTTCCCAGTTTGACCAGGATCTGCTGAAAAGTATAGAAGCGAGAAAACAAGAAATAGCTGAATTAAAAGCCCTCAAGCAACAGGAAGAAGACACCGCGCAGGAACAATTGGAAGCAATGCTTATAGATATTGCTAATTTAGAAGTGTCCCGTTCCCTCGCTGACAAAGAAGTCCAAAAAACGCAACAAAGGCTAAAAGAGCTGGAAGAAGCGGAAGACAGGCTGGAAGCCGACTCAAAAGAACTGGAAAAGCTAATAAAGAGGCTTTCTTCTACAGGAGCATATACCGGCGGTGTAATGCAATGGCCGTTGCCGGGATATTACAAGATATCTTCATATTTTGGGATGAGAATGCATCCTATTCTGGGATATAAAAAAATGCACGGTGGTATTGATATAGGCGCGCCTCAAGGTACACCAATTCACGCTGCGGCCAACGGCAAAGTAATCTGTGCCGCATGGAGAAGCGGAGGTTCCGGCAATACTGTTATTATCGACCATGGCGGCGGGATTACCACATTGTATTTCCACATTATGAACGGCGGAATTCTGGTTAGGGAAGGACAAACCGTTAAAGCCGGCGATGTCATAGCGAAGGTTGGAAGCACAGGATTATCAACAGGTCCGCATCTGCACTTCGAGGTAAGAAAAAACGGTGTGCGGCAGGATCCTTTAAACTATGTCAAACCGAAATAGCAGAAGGATATATGAAATTTGGATAAATAAAAGTATAAAAATATAAAAAAAAAAAAGAGCTTTTGCCGAACAAAAGCTCTTTTTACTTAATAGCCGCTTAAAGCTCGAAAGCATATTTGCTTAAAGACGGTTTTATTCGGGTATATTATGTATTTTTAACGAAGTTGCCGCGTTCATAATATTTTGACTTATCTTTGGGCATTATTTTTTTGACTAACATGGTTTGAAAACAGGTTGCATAGGATGTAAAATAGAGCTAATTAAGCAAAAGAAGGGTCGGTTTGATGAGAAGGAAACAAAAAATAATACTCTGCATTTTTTTGCCTGTATGTTTCATTACAGTATTTTTTATGGGTTACTTTTATTCGGTAATACGTTTGATGTCGTGGAATGTCTTTATATCCAGGCCTGTCAAGGATTGGTTTAGGCAGCAGAATGCAATATATTTTGATGAGGATCAGGTAGATGAGTTAAACATTGAAGCGTTTAATAGAGTAAAGAATGTATTGGAAAACAAGTATTACAAGGAAGTAGATTTCAATGAGGCCTTCAGTGTGGCGATAAAAGGGCTCTCAGCGGGTTTAAAGGATCCTTATACGGTATATTATACCCCTGAAGAGATGAAATCCTATATGGAAGGAGTGTCGGGGAATTACGTCGGAATTGGAATATCGGTTCATATGGATGAAAACTATCTTCTTACCGTTGTAGATGTTTTTGCCGATTCTCCGGCCAAGGAGGCAGGAATCCTTAAGAATGACAAAATCGTGAAAGTTGATGACGAAGATGTAACTGCAATAAGGGATGCTGACCTGATAGTGAAGAAGATTAAAGGAGAACCTAATACTAAGGTAAGAATTACCGTATACAGGCCAGATGAGAGAAAATATATGGAATTTGAAATGATAAGAAGAGTTATTAATATATCATGGATTTCAAGCGAAATCCTGGATAACGATATTGGATATATACACATCAAACAGTTTGATGACGATATTTACCAGGATTTTGAACAACATCTGAACAGTCTTATGGCAGACGGAATCAAAGGCTTGATAATAGACCTGAGAGATAATCCCGGGGGTTCGTATTATCAGGTTGTCCGGATTGCAGACCGGATTGTGCCAAAGGGACTTATTGTTTATACCGAAGACCGTTATAAGAACAGGAGCGAACAATTCTCAGACGAAAGAGAATTGGAATTGCCTTTGGCAGTGCTTGTCAACGGATACAGTGCCAGCGCTTCGGAAATACTTGCCGCATGTATCCAGGATTATGGCAAGGGTGTTATTGTAGGGACCAGGACCTATGGTAAAGGCCTTGTACAGGAAATTGACACAGGCTTTACCAACGGCGGCGGCCTTAAATATACGAAAGCCGTTTACTATACGCCTTCCGGCAGAAGCATACATGGAGAAGGGGTAAGCCCTGATATTGAGGTTGAATTGAGTGAAGAGTTTAATACCACCCCAATTGAAGACATACCCCATGATAAGGACGACCAGCTGAAAGCGGCCATTGCGGAAGTCATTGCAAAAATAAATGAATAAAGACATTTACTGTTACTGAATACCCATGAATATGATTGGCAATAATGTTTCATGGGGTGATAAAATATGACAAAGAAGGATGAACAGCTTAAACTGGAAATAGCCAAAGAGCTGGGCCTGTTGGAAAAAATTCAGACTCAGGGTTGGAAAAGCCTAAGTTCAAAGGAAACAGGGCGAATAGGAGGCCTTGTATCCAGAAAAAAGAAATCAAAGGCAATTTAAGCTGCAGGTAATTTATATGTACACCAGTTTTGCAGATTTTTACGACCGGTTGACACATGACATCAATTACACCAAATGGGCTGATTATTTGCAATCAGCCTTTTGCAGGTTTGGGAAGAATCCGAAACTGATACTGGAGCTTGGCTGCGGGACCGGGAGCCTGGCTGTTGAGATGTCAAAAAGAGGATATGACATGATTGCTCTTGACTCTTCGGTCTCGATGCTTGACAAGGCATATCAAAAAGCGCTTAAAGCCAATGCGGACATACTATTTATAAATCAGGACATGCGGTCTTTTGAATTGTATGGAACAGTGGATGCCGTTATTTGTCTTCTGGATTCCATTAATTATATTATTTCCCTGCAGGAACTTAAAAAAGTATTTAAATTGGTACATAATTATCTTAATCCCGGCGGACTGTTTATCTTTGACGTTAACAGTCATTACAAGCTTTCCACCGTACTTGGCAGCAATACCTTCTATGAACTTGACGAAGATATTTCATGGGTATGGATAAATACATACGATGATAAAGACAGGACCACGACATTTGACATTACCTTTTTTGTCAGGAATGAAGACGGTCTGTATCGGCGATATGACGAAACTCATATAGAAAAAGCCTATACGGGTGAGGAGATTACGGAGGCTCTTGCTTCTTCGGGATTAACCCTTATCGGCGAGTTTGGGGATTTAAGCTTTGATCCGCCCTCCGACCGTGAAGAACGCATTTTTTATATTGCTAAGAAAGCCTGACGTAGTTATAATCGATATATGATATTTATCACTTTTATGATCCTTGAAGCAAAGGATACGGAGGGACAACCTTGGGAAGAAGAGAAGCACGGGAAAACGCAATGAAACTGCTTTACCAGGTTCAGATACAAAAGGACGACATTGAAGAACAGATTAGTCGGTTCATTGAAGAACATGAAATAACCAGGGAACAGGATAAAGAGTATTTTATTGACGTGGTAAACGGTGTTATTGAAAACGTTGAGGAACTGGATCACCTTATCTCAAAACATGCCAAGGGATGGACCGTTCAAAGAATGCCCAAAGTAGATCTGGCCATTATGCGGCTTTCCTGTTTCGAAATGAAATACAGGAATGATATTCCGGTTAACGTATCAATAAATGAGGCTGTTGAATTGGCTAAAAAATACAGCGGCGACCAATCGAAAACATTTGTTAACGGTGTTTTAGGTAAGATATATGCCGAACTGGCGGATAATGCCGCTGCTGATTCGGAGGAACAATAATGGAAAAAACATTGACCGTAACTGAATTAACAACATATATTAAGCAGCTTGTTGACAGCGACATGCTGCTTTCTAATGTCTGGGTAACCGGCGAGATCTCCAATTACAAATTCCATACCTCCGGACATATGTATTTTTCCCTGAAAGATCAGGGAGCGGTAATAAAATGTGTAATGTTCAGAACGCAAAACAGCAGGCTGAAATTCAGACCTGAAGAAGGAATGCGTGTATTGGTCAGGGGATATGTTTCTGTTTATCCTTTAGGCGGGGCATATCAGCTTTATGTGGATTCTATGCAGCCCGACGGCACCGGAGCCTTATATATGGCATTTGAACAGCTAAAAAAGAAGCTGGAAGCCCAGGGCCTTTTTGATACGGCCCGAAAAAAAAAGATACCGATGCTGCCTCGGGCAATCGGAGTAATAACATCGCCTACCGGCGCGGTTATCAGGGATATAATTAATGTATTGAACAGAAGATATCCAAATGCAAGGGTAATTGTATACGGCACTGCCGTCCAGGGAGCCGAGGCGGCCATGCAGTTGGCTGACGGCATCAGGTATTTTAACAAGGTCCGGAATGTAGACGTAATTATTCTTGCCCGCGGCGGCGGTTCCCTCGAGGATTTATGGCCTTTTAACGAAGAGAGTCTGGCGATTGCCATTTCAAAATCTGAAATTCCAATAATTTCAGCGGTAGGCCATGAAACTGATTACTCAATATCAGATTTTGTCGCTGACTTAAGGGCTCCAACGCCTTCTGCCGCGGCAGAACTTGTTATGCCTGAAAAAAAGGCTTTGCAGGAGGCTTTGGCTACATATGAAAAGAGACTTCTTAATTGTTTATTGTTTTCACTTAAAAAGGAAAGAGACAGATTATCAAGGTTGCAAAACGCAAGATGTCTTCAGAAACCTATGGAATTGATCAATCAAAAAAGACAGAGCCTGGATGCTGTTGAAAGAAACCTGATACTTCATGGCAGAACCCAATTGGACAGATACAAGACCTCGTTAAAGACAACAATAGCAAAGCTGAATGCTTTAAGTCCTCTTACAGTATTAAGCAGGGGATATGGAGTCATTCAGGATGAAGCCGGCAGGCTAATACGTTCGGTCAAAGGACTGGAGCCTGGTGATAAACTTGTCATAACAGTTAGCGACGGCAAATTCAGTTCTGTCTGCGATAAAATACTTTAAGTCGGGAGGATGGAAAATGACCAATAAGGAAGAAAATGCCGATATTACATATGAGCAGGCGGTCCTGGAACTGGAAAGTATAGTTAATATGCTTGAAAGCGGAGACCTGCCGCTGGAAGAATCCATAAAGATATTTGAAAAAGGAATCAGCCTTGTCCGGATATGCAATAAAAAACTGGATGATATTGAAAAACGAATTACACTCTTAATTGAGGGAAAGGACGGTATCATCGAGAAGGACTTTAACCCCGATGATTTGTAGTAATGGATTTTGATACCAGGTATAAACAATATTTAACCGTAGTGGAGAATTGGCTGGAAGGGGTCCTGCCGGAAGTAAGACTTTCGCAGGATGAATTGCCTGAAAAAAGAATCTATGAAGCCATGAGATACAGCTTGATGGCAGGAGGAAAGAGAATCAGGCCTGTTCTGTCTCTGGCTGTCTGTGACCTGATTCATGGGGACGAAAAAGAATTAATCCCATTTGCCGGAGCCATTGAATTAATCCATACCTATTCGCTTATACATGATGACCTCCCATGCATGGACAACGATGATTACAGAAGAGGAAAACTTACAAATCACAAGGTATTTGGTGAGGCTATGGCTGTTCTTGCAGGTGACGGCCTTTTGAATCTTGCATTTGAAATCATGCTTAAAGAGACAATGAAAGATGATAATAAGAATTATTCCCGCATGAAAACCGCTTACATGATATCTGTTTCCTCAGGAGTTAAAGGAATGATAGGGGGACAGGTTATTGATATGGAATCAGAAAAAGCGGAAATTTCATATAATGTACTGTGCCGAATGCATAAAAAGAAGACTGGCGCATTGATCCGGGCTTCCGTATTGGCGCCCGCCATACTTTTCAATACCGAAAAAAACATTGTTGATAAACTGGAGATTTATGCCGAAAACATAGGACTGGCATTTCAAATAAAAGATGATATTCTTGATTTTGAAGGAGACAGTAGAGTTACGGGCAAATTGACCGGAAGCGACGCTGCCAATAACAAATCTACTTTTGTCAGCATTTTGGGAATAGCAAAGGCTAAAGAACTTCTTAAAACTTCTGTTGAAAATGCGGTAAAAGCGCTGGACGGAATGGAGAATAGTGAGTTTTTGACCCAGATTGCGCACTATATCTCGGAAAGAAATAAATGAATATGAGGGTATATACAGGGGAGATACGAACTTGACACAGGTGGAAATGTTTTTTGCCAACAAAGCCATAACTTTGCCGATCATTTCATGGTTTTTGGCTCAATTAATAAAATTTGTCATTCATTTAATTCAACATAGGAAAATTGACTTTAAGAAGCTGGTCGCTTCGGGAGGAATGCCCAGTTCCCATAGTGCGATAACAGTATGCCTTGCAACTGTAATGGCCATTAAAAACGGACTTAATTCCAGTGAATTTGCCATTTCTACCATATTGTCCTTCATTGTAATGGCAGATGCGGCAGGCGTAAGAAGAGCGGCCGGGAAACAAGCCGAGGTTCTAAACAAGCTGATTTATCACTCCAGGGAAATCAGGGTGGATAAAGAACTAAAGGTACTGTTGGGGCATACACCGGTGCAAGTGTTTGCCGGTGCCGCTTTGGGGATACTGGTAGCATTATTGTTTGCATAAAAACAGCTTATAGTGTATAATATTTTCTCACAACAGTAAAATAACAGGATGGCGCAGTATCCTAGTCAGTACTGCCTACTTCGAAGACGGGCCTAAAAATCCGTTAAAGGGCACATCGATGAAGTTCCTTGTGCCGGCTTGTTACGCCCAGTGATGGGCTGGTGCTGGGAGTTAAGGTTTTGGGGCAGCCCGCAATGGCATGCGGAGACTGACCCCTTTACCGCGGAGACCCTCAATTGTGGAAGACAGATTGCCCCGCGCAAGCGAAAATCTTGACTACGATGAGGGAGTGAACCTGCCAGGCGGTATCTCTTTTGATGCTGCGGGCAGTGTAGCCTGCCTTGAGTGTTGTTTGGAGGATAACGGATCACGTGTTTATGTATTGGCCGATACATAAGCAATATTGCCGTTTGAAACCAGCGATGCAAAAGAGGCTAGAGTAGGCACAGGCTCTCGGGGAAAACCCCTAGGCTGTTTGTAAAAGAGGCAATCCGGGGATTGCAGTGTGGACTAAGTGGTAATCAGGCTTTGACAAGGGTAACCTATCAACGATGGATTTAAAGGGAAACCGCCGAAACGGCGACGATTCGGTATCTGTCGGGGAAAACCTGCCTGACCTAAGCCGCAAAATTTACCCGGGTTGTTGCCATCCTGTTTATTATAAATTGCTGAAAAACCGAGAAGGCAGGATTTTTCTTGAACCAGGAAAAGTCGGAAAAGAAATATATAAAACTTATAGATAAGTATAAAGAATTATCCGGTGAGAATATACCTGTAAAAAAAGCCTCTGGCATAGAAAAAGAGCATGTTTTGTGGGGGCTTTTTATTACGGTTATTTCCTTTACACTGTCAATACTCATATTATTTGCTTCCACCAGTATATTTAAAACCATTTCACCTCCCTTTGCGTTATTGGTCGTGCTGGGGATTATTTTTATCGGCGTGTTGTTTGATGTTATAGGGATGGCGGTTACGGCCGCAGATGAGACCCCTTTTCATTCAATGGCATCAAAAAAGAAAAAAGGAGCCAGAGAATCAATAAACTTACTGCGCAATGCCCCCAGAGTATCCAGCTTCTGCAACGATGTAATAGGAGATATATGCAGCGTTGTCAGCGGAGCCGCAGGAACGGCCATCGTATATAAGCTTTTTGCCGACAATGCGAATGTTTCTTTGCTTGAAATATTGATAGGCGCTTTAACAGCGGCTTTCACTGTCGGAGGAAAAGCATTTGCCAAGAATATAGGTATAAATAACGCCAATTATATCGTTTATAAAGTTGGCCGTATAATCGCAGTTTTCTCAGGAAAAGGGACGCATAATAAAAAATGCAGGAAGAAGCGGCTGAGTTGAGGTGTATTATTTGTTGTTTAAGAATGATAGCAAATGTTATGGATATCTTTCAAGAATTAATTCGCCTGATGACCTTAAGAAACTGACATATGATGAACTGGGTATATTGGCAGAAGAAATCCGTCTGTTTCTGCTTGATACCATTTCTAAAACCGGCGGCCACATTGCCTCCAATCTGGGTGTTGTGGAATTGACTTTGGCACTTCACAAGGTTTTGAACGCGCCAGTGGATAAAATAATCTGGGATGTAGGTCATCAAACATATGTACACAAGATTCTAACGGGGCGCAAAGACTGTTTTGAAACCCTGCGTCAATTAGGCGGAATTGCAGGTTTTCCCAAAACCCAGGAAAGTGAATATGATGTATTTAATACGGGGCACAGCAGTACCTCGGTTTCCGCGGCATTGGGAATGGCAAGGGCGCGGGATTTAAAACATGAGAATTATACGGTGGTGGCGGTAATAGGAGACGGGGCTTTATCAGGAGGAATGGCATTGGAAGCATTAAATGATGCCGGTATGTCCCGCACCAATCTATTGGTCATTCTTAATGACAACGGCATGTCAATTGCGCCTAATGTTGGGGGCCTGTCCCGATATTTAAGCAAAATCCGCGTTCGCCCTCTTTACTATAAAACCAGGGAATCTATGCAGGCCTTTATAGATTCGCTGCCCAGATCAGGCAGGAGGCTCAGAAAGTTCCTGCATAAAATAAAAGCATCGATGAAAAGTATGTTTATACCGTCGATGTTTTTTGAAGACCTGGGTTTTCGCTATTTCGGGCCAATTGACGGTCATAATATAAAAGAAATGGTAGAAGTTTTTGAACAGGCTAAAACAATGAAAGGTCCGGTTCTGGTCCATGTTGTTACCGTAAAAGGGAAAGGATATAAGTTTGCAGAGGAAAATCCGGGCGTTTATCACGGAGTTGCGCCCTTTGAAATCGAGACCGGCCAGTTGGTGAATTCAGGAAGCGAGGATTATTCAAGCATATTTGGCAGAAAAATGTGCGAGCTGGCAAAACAGGATGATAAGATTATTGCCATTACGGCAGCCATGACCGACGGGACAGGTCTGTCGCAGTTCAGGGAATTGTATCCCAGGAGATTTTTTGATGTGGGCATAGCCGAACAGCATGCCGTAACCCTGGCCGCCGGCCTGGCCATGGGCGGAGTGAAGCCGGTGGTTGCCATATATTCTACTTTCCTGCAGCGGGCATATGACCAAATACTTCATGATGTAGCCTTGCAAAACCTTAAGGTGGTTTTTGCCATAGACCGCGCCGGAGTCGTAGGGGATGACGGGGAAACCCACCAGGGTATCTATGATGTTTCCTATCTTTACACCATACCAAATATGACGATCCTGTCTCCGGCATCGCCGAATGAGCTTAGAAACATGCTGGATTATGCAGTGTTAAAACATCAAGGGCCTGTTGCCGTCCGTTATCCGAAGGGTTCAGGCCGTGAATTCGAAGGTTCGGACGTTCCCCTCGAATATGGCAAAGGCGTACTTTTAAAGGAAGGTACCTCGGTTACCCTGATTGGTGTGGGGAAGATGCTGGAATGTACCTTTGAAGCAGCCAGATTGCTGGAGGCGGAAAGGATTTCTTGCGAAATCATAAATCCGAGATTTCTGCGACCGGTAGATGATGAAATGATACTTACGTCAGCAAGAAAAACAAAAAAAGTCGTAGTGATTGAGGATGTTATCCAGGAAGGCGGATTTGGGGCTTATGTAACAGGACTTATAAATGATGCCCGGATCGGCGCGTATACAAAAATAATAGGTCTTCCGAATAAAGGCATTGAACACGGAAAAACAGAACTCATATACAAAAAATACGGCCTTGATGCGGAAGGGATAAAATCCGCAATAATAAAAGAGTTTTTCATGAATGGATGAATATACCATCCTGAGGGCCGCGCAGCACTCCCCAAACTGTCATCCTGAGCGGAGCGCAGCGGAGTCGAAGGAGCTTAAACTGCTTTGTAATAACTTTGCGAAATTGCAATAAGAAACAGAGGTATTTATGGCTAAGGTAAGACTGGATCAAATTTTAGTTAACAAAGGATTCTTTGAAAGTCGTGAAAAGGCTAAAACCGCCATCATGTCCGGCATAGTATACGTTAACGGCGAACGTGCAGATAAGCCTGGTTCGTCGTACGTCGAGGATTGTGACATAGAGATAAAAGGCAAACCGATTCCCTATGTAAGCCGCGGAGGTTTAAAGCTTGAGAAGGCAATTTTGGAGTTTAACATTGACCTTAAAGACCTGGTCTGTGTGGATGTAGGCGCGTCAACAGGCGGCTTTACCGATGTTATGCTGAAGAACGGCGCCAAAAAAGTATATGCAGTAGACGTGGGCTACGGCCAGTTAGCATGGGAACTCAGAAACAATCCCAAAGTAGTTTGCATGGAACGCACAAATTTCCGTTATGTAACCAGGGAACAAATAAGCGAACCTTTGGATTTCGGGTCTGTCGATGTCTCGTTTATATCCCTGAAACTTATATTGCCTCCGTTAAAAAACCTGTTGAAACCTTTCGGCAAAGTGGTATGCCTTATTAAACCGCAATTTGAAGCGGGAAGGAACAAGGTGGGGAAAAAGGGCGTAGTTAAAGATCCCAAGGTCCATGAAGAAGTTATAAATTCAGTTATTGCTTCTTCCCTGGAGTTGGGCTTTTCTGTCGCAGGACTTTCATTTTCTCCTATAAAAGGGCCGGAAGGCAATATTGAGTACTTACTGTATTTAGTAAACGGAAGTATGGAAATAAAGCCTGAGATTATTGTAACTACCGTTATCGAATCGGCTCATGCCATCCTCAACCGATAGTTTTATATTTCAGACGGAATAAGGTGCATTAACTCCTCCAAAGTCTCTGCGGCACTGAGAATTTTAAGAATCTTCTTATTGGGAGCATGATAAACAGTTAAATCGTCAGATTCACCAATTTCCTTCCGAACAATTTTTACGGTTGACTCCTTGAAGGGATCAAATTCCCAATCATTGACGTCCGGGTGCAAACAGGCATCGATACGTAACCATTTATCCAATTCTCTAATATAGATTCCGTTAAACCCGTGAACAATCAATCTTTCAAGATCTTCGTCATATATAACCTGATAGCAAAAGCCGGCAGGAATGCCCGAAGCTCTCATCAGGGCAGCCAAAAGATGTGCCTTGGCAAAACAAATTCCATGCCCTTTATCCAACACCTCTGAAGCTGCCTTTGTTACACTGGTTGCGTTAATTTCGATTGAATTGAAGATATGATCTCTGGTAAATTTATAAATCTCCCGTGCTTTGGAAAGATTGTCTTTAAGACCGTATGTAAGCTGCTCTGCTGTCTGTGATACCAACGGATGTTCAAAATCAATTATGTCACTGTTTTCTAAATAATCGCTCATGTCCGACTTATCCGGATTCGGGTCAGGCATTACAAATTTCATCTCCTTAAAATTATAAGTTTTAATAGTATGCTACCATTGTTTTTTATTTGATGCAAGTGCCTGATGTTACTTATATTATTATATTATGTTATGTTATTTTATAATAAAGATTCTTCACAGGCTCCCGGGATGGCATGCCTTGGCTTCATCCTGAGCCGAGTATGAGCGAAACCGAAGGATCTTTTACGTCAACAAAGAGATTCTTCTCTTCGCTCAGAATGACAAATCGGAGAAGATTCTTTGCCAGTACTCAGAATGACTTGTAAGATTTATACTTATGATATTATGATATAATCTTTATAAGAATTTAATGAATGTAGTAATTTTTATGGCAAATTATTCGGAGCGGTGTCGATGAAAGTAAAAAGACTGATTGGGGAAATAATAAGTCTTACGGTTACAATAACGGTAATCTTTATTATTGTTTTCACTCTAAATATTACGTTATTTACCATATCCGAAGTAAAACAGGTTTCCATTAGAAACACTTTGCTTGAAGGGGATATCGTTTATTATATAATCGGCTTGCCAATAAACCGGAGCATTTTAATAGGGGAGATATCGTGCTTTTCTTGGCAGAAGGCAGGGAAATACATGGGATATTCGATGCTGTAAAGATAAAATTTACTGATTTAATGGATTTACTGACGGGAAAAAGTGAGCGTACAAATGTGCGTTATGTTAAGCGCATTATTGGCTTACCCGGAGATGTCATTGAGATAGACGATGACGGTAATGTATATGTAAACGGTGAGCCGGAGAAAAAAACGTATGTTCTAGGGAAAACTTCCAAAGGGAATATGGAATATCCCCTTAAGGTACCTGAAAATAAATTATTTGTTATGGGGGATAACAGGGAGATGTCCGATGACAGCCGCCGATTTGATTAGC
This sequence comes from Clostridiaceae bacterium, assembly GCA_012728095.1. Lineage (GTDB taxonomy): Bacteria > Bacillota > Clostridia > DSM-8532 > DSM-8532 > DTU059. The sequence goes on along the minus strand of JAAYFU010000022.1, from coordinate 86,509 downwards.
ATAAATTCTGTTGAAGGTAAAGCAACATTTATTCTTTGGCCTTCATCAAGAGTAAAGAAAATAAAGTATGATTAAAGCGGGGAATTATATGGAAAAAGAAATTGGAAATGAGCGGAAAAATTTACCGGTGCCATTTGATTCAGGATTATTGTACACGATTGTCGCGATTTACTACGTTTATGCATCCAGGTATATCATCAGGTTCAATTTTCCCACAGAAATAAACCTGCTGCTTTCCCAAATCCTGTTTTTAGTTGTACCACCGTTTCTGTTGGCTTTTATCAGGAAATACGATATTAAAGAAACCTTCAGAATAAAAGCGCCAAAGCCAATGGAAGTTTTACTTATGCTGGTCATAAGTCCGGTTATGGTGATTGCGGGATTCTGCGCAGGATTTATAGGGCTTCTCGCAGTAAAGGGCATTTTTGGAAGAGTATATATCGGTGGAGAAATCACTGATTTTTTTTCCAAGAATCTTATTGTTTCCCTGTTATTAATAGCTGTATTACCGGCGATCTGCGAGGAATTGCTTTTCAGAGGGATGATCCAGAGGGGCCTTGAAAGGATAGGAGCAGGCTGGTCCGTATTTTTAAGCGGATTATTATTCGGATTATTCCATTTTGATTTTCAAAGGCTGGCAGCCCAGACCCTGATCGGATTCTTGGCGGCATATGTGGTTTATCGCACCGGCTCAATTTTTAACGGTATGATACTACATTTTTGCAATAATGGTTTATTGACACTTATTGCAAACCGTGCGGCAGGTTCGGCTCCACAAGGTACTCAGGTGGTGACTGATCCCTTTGTTTTACCGGAGTTCCTTGAGATGGCGGAACGATACAATATGTCAATCGAACAGTTGCTAGTAGTCATGGCAGCAGTGCTGTCCGTTATACTGGTAATAAGTATCGTTGTTATTTTTGGCCTTATTATTGTTTTGAGATACATGACCCAAAACACGGTGGAAAAGCCTGACGTTATTAAAGGCAGCGGCAAAGGCATGATTGCCGGAATACCGGGGCTTATTATGATTGGTATTGTCTATACCGGATTGGGTTTATTGCTGCTTAATTATGAAATAGGACCCCAAATTCTTAAGTTCATGGGAATGATGTAACAGATTCAACTGTCCGGGTACATAATAAAGTATATCAGAAAGGTTCAGATAATATGTTAATTGCCGATCAATGGACTGAATATAAACTTTTGGATGCCGGAAACGGAGAAAAAGTTGAAAGCTGGAACGGTATAATATTAAGAAGACCTGATCCCCAAGCCATATGGCCCTGGACGAAGCCAGGCATATGCGACAAAGTGCATGCCCATTATCACCGGAGTAAATCAGGCGGTGGATATTGGGAATACAAAACCAGTCTTCCAAAAAGTTGGACGATTAGATATAAAAACCTGACTTTTAATGTAGAACCCACGGGATTTAAACATACCGGCCTTTTCCCGGAACAGGCCGTGAATTGGGACTGGATGACAGAAAAAATAATTGAATCGAAAAGGCCCATTTCGGTTCTCAATCTTTTTGCCTACACAAGCGGCGCTACATGTGCCTGCCTCGCGGCAGGAGCCTCGGTTTGCCACGTTGATGCTTCAAAGGGCATGGTAAACTGGGCAAAAAAGAACGTTGAGCTGTCAAACCTGAGAGACAAACCGGTGCGTTTTATAGTGGATGACTGCATGAAATTTGTCCAAAGAGAAATAAGGCGGGGACGTTTCTACGATGCGATTATTATGGATCCCCCTTCATACGGAAGGGGACCTAACGGAGAACTGTGGAAACTCGAAGATGAACTGTTTTCACTGGTAAGTACCCTGACTAATGTTATGAGCAAAGACCCGCTGTTTTTCCTTCTTAATTCTTATACTGCAGGTTTTTCTCCCAGGGTTGCGGCTAACATGCTTGAATTATGTATAAAAAGAAAATTCGGCGGAAAAGTTCAAAGCGGTGAAGTAGGACTGCCTGTCGCCGATTCTGATATAGTGCTTCCCTGCGGAAACTATGCCCGCTGGAATATGTAAATTTTAGTATTATATTATGGATGATAAAACACATTAATGGTATAATATCCAAATAGCATAGGTTGCTAATGGGAAAGGAAGGATTTATATAGCCTATGGAAATTAAACACAAGGGTTTAAATCTTGTAATTAACGCGCTGGAGGACAAGAAGGCAGTAAATATCAAAGTCATTGACATTCACGAGCTGACGACAATAACGCATTATTTTGTAATTGCGAGCGGCACGTCGGTTACTCATATAAAAGCTCTCAGCGATAACCTGGTTGAAAAGCTGGAGGAAAGCGGGTTAACCCCTTTAAGGATAGAAGGATATAATCATGCAAGATGGATTTTGCTGGACTACGGTGATGTTATTGTCCACATATTCCATGAAGAAGACAGAAAGTATTATGACCTTGAAAGACTATGGCAGGACGGAAAGCCTGTTGATATCCAGGAACTACACAAGGAATGCTGATTTTCGGAGGTATTGTGATGAGTTATTCTAGGGAAGTAGATAAAAAATGGCAGAAAAGATGGGAAGAAAGCAAATTATATAAGTTTGACCGGAATAATCTGGATAAAAAGCTATATTGCCTTGAAATGTTTTCTTATCCGTCAGGAGCTAATCTTCACGTAGGGCATTGGTACAATTTCGGCCTCACCGATTCATGGGCAAGAATGAAGAGGATGCAGGGATATAATGTATTCCATCCCCAGGGTTTCGATGCTTTCGGCCTTCCTGCCGAGAACTATGCCATTAAGACCGGAATACATCCCATGGATTCTACCATGAAAAACATTGAGACCATGGAACGGCAGCTGAAAGAAATGGGGGCTACCTTCGATTGGGACTATGAGGTAATTACATGCGTTCCTGAATATTATAAATGGACTCAATGGATATTCCTTCAATTGTATAAAAAAGGTCTTGCATACCGGAAAAAAGCTCCGGTTAACTGGTGTCCCAGCTGTAAGACCGTTCTTGCCAATGAGCAGGTTGTAGACGGGGCATGTGAGCGTTGTGGCAGCGAAGTAACCAGGAAGAATCTGACTCAATGGTTCTTTAAAATTACCGAGTATGCGCAGGAGTTATTGGATTGTCTGCCGGCGCTGGATTGGCCTGAAAAGACCAAGAAGATACAGACAAACTGGATAGGACGTTCAGAAGGGGCCCAAATAGAGTTTAAGGTGGATAACGGGGACAAGCCCCCCGAAGAAATCACGTTCAATGTATTTACTACCCGTGCCGATACGCTGTACGGTGTAACTTATGTGGTTCTGGCACCGGAACATGAGCTGGTCGACATAATAACCACTCCTGAACAACGAGAAGCTGTAGAGGAATATCGCGAACAGGTTAACAAGGTTTCGGAGATTGACAGGCTTTCAACAGTACGGGAGAAAACCGGTGTGTTTACCGGAGCATATGCTATTCATCCGCTGACCGGCAAAAAAGTTCCGATATGGATAGCCGATTATGTATTAGCAGGATATGGAACCGGGTGCGTTATGGCTGTGCCGGCCCATGACGAACGTGATTACGAGTTTGCCACCAAGTACGGGCTTGATATAATTCGTGTCATTAAGGGTAAAGACGGCGTTGATGATACTCTGCCTTTTGTTGAAGACGGTGTTTTAGTCAACAGCCAGGAGTTTGACGGAATCACATCCGAAGAAGCCCGTCGGAAAATTGTCGACAAGCTCTCCCAACAGGGAAAAGGTGAGCATAAGGTTACTTATCGTTTAAGAGACTGGCTTGTTTCAAGACAGCGCTACTGGGGCGCTCCGATTCCGATTATTCACTGTGAAAAGTGCGGCATTGTTCCGGTTCCCGAGGATCAATTGCCGGTTGAGCTTCCTTATGATGTGGTCTTTACTCCCGACGGCGAGTCCCCGCTAGCTAAATGCGAGTCATTTATAAATACTGTTTGTCCGTCTTGCGGAGGCCCTGCCAAGAGGGATTCGGATACTTTGGATACTTTTGTCTGCTCCAGCTGGTATTTTTTAAGGTACCCGGACAATAAAAACGATAAGCAGGCCTTTGATCCCGAATGGATCAATAAGATTCTTCCCGTTGACAAGTATGTGGGAGGAGCAGAGCACGCTGCCATGCATCTTCTGTATGCGCGCTTTGTTACAAAGGCTTTGAGAGATATGGGCTATCTCAATTTTGATGAGCCTTTCCTTTCGCTGGTTCATCAAGGCACGATTTTAGGCTCGGACGGACAAAAAATGTCCAAGTCCAGAGGCAATACCGTGACCCCTGATGAATATATCAACAAATATGGTTCGGATGTTTTCAGAATGTATCTGGCCTTCGGCTTTGCCTATGTTGAAGGAGGTCCCTGGAGCGATGACGGGATTAAGGCTATCGATCGCTTTATAGGAAGAGTGGACAGGTTAATTGAAAAAGTGGTCAGTGAAAGAGGAAAACCATCTACCAATAACATGGGACCCGATGAGAAGGAGCTTAATTTTGTACGGCACTATACAATCAAGAATGTAACCCAGGATACCGACCAGTTCCAGTTTAATACGGCAATAGCAAGGCTGATGGAGTTGGTTAACGCGATATATAAATATGATATGAAGCCGGACAAAAACCGCAGTTTGATGGAGGATGTCATAAAGGATCTGTTAAAGCTTATGTCACCATTTGCACCTCATTTTGCCGAAGAAATGTGGGAAACAATAGGAGAGAAAGACTTTATCTTCAACCAGAGCTGGCCTGTACATGACGAAAAAGCGCTGGTAAAGGATGAGGTAGAAATTGCCGTTCAGTTTAACGGACAAATCAAGTTCAGAATAAATGTGCCTACTGACGCAGAAGATAAAGAAATTGAAGATCTTGTTAAGAAAGATCCGCGTTCGGCCCAATACCTGGAAGGGAAAAATATAGTCAAAATAATTGTTGTTAAAGGCCGGTTAATCAATATTGTCGTAAGATAGAGGTGTAAAAAGTGGATAATGCTTTTAGATTTCTTATAATGGCCGCGGTAACATATTTGGCTTTTTTATGCGTTATTAGGATTGTCATGGGAAGTCAGTATAAATCAAAGTCATTCTTGATTAATATAATCGGAATGCTAACAGTATACGGAAGCCTTATCATCGGCCGATATAACGATGTATTAAAGCTTCCCGGCTTTCTTTATTACATATTGCTGATTCTTTTGACTGTATTTTTGCCTCCTCTATCATTAAAGATGAAGAGCGAGCAAACCTTGAAATATTTCGCTTTGGGAGTGGTTGCAGTTCCGTTGCTTCATCTTTTGTTTTCGCTTCTGCTTGGCTGGGGAGATTTTTTACCGTTTATTCAAATACCCTCTCTTTGGGAACTTATATAGCTTACATACGGCTATTGATTGATATTTATAAGTGAGAAAAACGGGGGCGATTTTTTTGGGCTTGGAAATACCGGATGAAGCAAGGCTTATGCAGCCCTCTCTTCTGGCCTTTATAGGAGATGCGGTATTTAATCTTTTCATACGGGAAAGATTAATTATGAATAAGAAAGGGACTTCTCACCAGCTGCATATTTTAGCTACTGATTATGTAAAGGCATCTTCCCAGTCAAAAATCTCAAAGGCCTTAATGGATATTTTTACAGAGGAAGAAGCCTACATTTTCAGGAGGGGAAGAAATGCTAAATCTACTACTATACCCAAGAATGCGGAAGTCCAGGATTACAAGTATGCTACCGGATTCGAGGCATTATTGGGTTATTTGTATTTGACAAAACAGAAGGAAAGACTTTATCAATTGATGGAACAGGCTGCCGGCATTATTGAGATGCATGGGACACAAGGCAGGTAATAAAGAAAAACTTTTTCCTATAATAAACCTAAAAAATCAAAATGTGCTTTTAAGAGAAGAAAGACAAGAGGCGGAAGTATGAAAAAGAAAACCGGTAAAAGCGGCCAAGGCGGGTTAAGAAAAAGTGCCAACAGGGAAAACACTGAAAACAAAACAATGAAAAAAGGAACAGGCAAAGGTACCGATATTACAGGCCATGTCCGGGAAGCAGCTCACACCGGAAAAGATATCAAATTATTCAATGAGACCGATTATATTGACAGAGAAGACAGGGTGGAAGGGAAAAATTCCGTTTTTGAGGCCATAAGATCGGGGCGGCCTTTAAATAAACTCTTTGTCGAAAAAGACAGCCAGGATGTACTGGTATTGAGAATCATTGCCATGGCAAGAGAAAAGGATATTCCGATCCAATATCTTGAGCGTAACAAGCTTGATGCCATCTCTCAGACAAGAGCCCATCAGGGTGTTATCCTGGAGGTAGCGGCAAAGGAATATGTCGGGATCGATGATATAATGAAGGCCGCAGAAGAAAAAGGAGAAAAGCCGTTTGTACTTGTTCTTGACGGCATAACCGATCCGAATAATTTAGGATCGATAATAAGAAGTGCCGAATGTGCAGGGGTTCATGGCATAATCCTTCCCAAGCGCCGTTCCGCGGCATTGAATGCGACAGTGGCGAAAGTAGCGGCGGGAGCATTGGAATATGTTAACGTAGCACGAGTCACAAACCTGGTTCAGACCCTGAGAACACTAAAAAATGAAGGTTTGTGGGTGATAGGCGCGGACATGGCCGGTGAAGTCGGTTTTCAGGATGCGGATCTTACCGGTCCGATAGCTGTTGTTATCGGAAGTGAGGGGGAAGGTTTATCCAGGCTTGTAAAAAGCGAATGCGATATTATGGTTAAAATACCCATGAAGGGTGTGATTTCATCGTTAAACGCAGGCGTTGCAGCAGGGATTATGATGTTTGAAGTATTAAGGCAACGAGGCTTTTAATTTATTATATTTTAAAATATAAAATATAAAATAAACATGATTGTATTTTTATGGCTTTGGGGGGGATCCGGTACGAAGAGGCAATCTAAGTTTATCTTTATGCTCATTTTGATTTTAATAGTTTTCTCAGGCATAAATATTTACCTGTTTCAGCGACATATAAGGCTGGTAGAAGGAGATGTCGGGATTATTAATCAACTGGGAACCATAAGGGGTTCTATTCAAAGATTCGTAAAATTAGAGCTAGCCAAAGGTGATAACGAACATATAAAAGATACGATTGATAATATTTTTGATGCACAAAAAAAACTGGATACTCCTTATCTTGCTGAAGCTGAAAAGTATTGGGAAGAGCTTAAACTTATTGCGAAATTATACAGGAATAATCCCAGTGATTATTATAGAAAGCTTCTGGTAGGCCGCAGCGAGGAATGCTGGGAAAGCATTGACCTGGCAATTCAAAAAAATCAGTCTATAGCCGAAAACAAGGTTAATAATCTCGTACTTCCGTTAGTGTTTTTGATATTGATGTTGGTTTTTGCCGTAATACTTATTTTTATTACTAAAAAGTATGTATATGACAACCTGGAAACCTTTGCAGCTTATGACAATTTGACAAAAGCCCACAGCAGGAGATATTTTATTGAGTACACAAAGAATGAGATCGCCAGGGCTGAAAGAAAAAATACCGAATTTGCGCTTATTATGTTTGATATAGATTATTTTAAGAGTATCAATGATACATATGGACACAGTGTCGGTGATGAAGTATTGAAAACCCTTGTAGAAATCGTCAGGAAAGATCTGAGAAAATCCGATGTATTGGCCAGAATCGGAGGAGAGGAGTTTGCCGTTCTGCTTCCTGACGCCACAATCTGGTCGGCTGTTACTACCGCCGAAAGAGCCCGCAAGAATATCGAAAAGCATTATTTTAAGGGTATAGGGAATATAACGGTGAGTTTCGGAGTAACTTCATACCAGGAAGGCGATAAAGTGGAAGATTTGATGAAAAGAGCCGACACCGCACTTTATATGGCTAAAAACGGGGGAAGAAATCGGACTGAAACGGCTTAGTCCGATTTATGTTCTTTGTTTTATTAAAATATCTAATAAAGGAATTAATGTCAGCTGTAAATATTATAGATAATAACCGTATAAAAAGTTAAAACAAAAAAATATAATTATTTATATCGGTTTTACCCGATGTATAGCATGAAGCATATTAAATACAAATTGACGCCAAATATTGTATTTGTTATAATCAGTAAAAAATATTGCATATTTGATAATTTCAGAAGGCGTTTTGAAAATAAATAAACGCCTTTTGCATATTAAGGGGGACTAAAAATGGCGAATGATACCGGGGTATTCAGTTCAGAAATATTCGGCTCAAATGTTTTTAATGATTTTGTAATGCGGGAAAGATTACCGAAAGCCACTTATAAAAAATTAAAGGAAACCATTAATTTAGGCTTGCCACTGGATCCGGATGTTGCTGAGGTTGTTGCCTGCGTTATGAAGGACTGGGCGGTTGAAAAAGGAGCCACTCACTATACCCACTGGTTTCAGCCTATGACAGGAGTTACCGCCGGCAAACACGATTCCTTCCTGACTCCCACCGGCGATGGAAGAGCTATTATGGAATTTTCCAGTAAAGAACTCATAAAAGGCGAGCCTGACGCGTCCTCCTTTCCTTCGGGTGGTTTGAGAATGACATTTGAAGCCAGGGGATATACCGCATGGGATTGTACTTCTCCTGCATTTATCAGGGACAGGACATTGTATATACCCACCGCATTCTGTTCTTATACCGGAGAAGCCCTGGATCTTAAGACTCCTCTTTTAAGATCAATGCAAGCAATTTCAAAAGCTGCCCTCAGGATATTGCGCCTGTTCGGCGATACCACCACAAAGAATGTCGTAACAACCATGGGAGCGGAACAGGAGTATTTTCTGGTCGATAAGGAATACTACCTTAAAAGAAAGGATCTGATTTATACGGGAAGAACCCTTTTCGGCGCGAGACCGCCAAAAGGCCAGGAGCTTGATGATCATTATTTTGGTAATCTTAAGGACAGGGTATCCCAGTTCATGCATGAACTTGACATAGAACTATGGAAACTTGGAGTTAGCGCCAAAACCAAGCATAATGAAGTCGCTCCTGCTCAGCATGAACTTGCGCCCATATACACAACAGCCAATATTGCCACCGACCATAACCAGCTGACAATGGAGGTTATGAAAAGCGTTGCAAACAAACATGGTCTGGCATGTTTGCTACATGAAAAACCCTTTGCGGGAGTAAACGGTTCAGGTAAACATAATAACTGGTCCCTTTCTACCAATGAAGGGAAAAATCTGCTGGATTCCGGTACTACTCCGCTTGATAACGCACAATTCCTTATCTTTGTATGCGCCGTGATTAAAGCCGTGGATGAATATGCGGATTTACTGCGTTATTCGGTAGCATCCGCGGGAAACGATCACCGGTTGGGATCGAATGAGGCGCCTCCTGCGATTGTTTCTATTTATCTTGGGGAAGAACTGACAAGTATTTTCGAACAGATTGAAACAGGCGTGGCCAGGGACAACGGGAACTGCAAAACGCTGGAAATAGGGGTTTCGACTCTGCCCGTCCTGCCTAAGGATACAACCGACAGAAACAGGACATCGCCGTTTGCGTTTACAGGTAATAAATTTGAGTTCAGAATGGTGGGAGCGTCCCAATCAATAGCAACTCCGAATTTTATAATCAACACCATAGTGGCTGACGCTCTCAACCAGATTGCCGACAGGCTTGAAAAAGCATCGGATTTCCAGACAGAAGTACATAATGTTGTCAAAGATATTATTAAGAAACATAAACGTATAATCTTCAACGGTAATAATTATTCCGATGAATGGATCGCTGAAGCCGAAAGAAGAGGCCTGCCGAATCTGAAAACGGCGGTTGATGCCATTCCGGCTCTGATTGCTGAGAAAAACATCGAATTATTTAAGAGAACCGGGGTTTTAACTCCCTCCGAGGTTTATTCCAGGTATGAAATACAGTTGGAGAACTATATAAAAACATTGAGGATAGAAGCTCTGACCATGGCTGAAATGATAAACCAGCAGATTCTCCCTGCAGCGCTGCGCTATGTTAAACGCGTTGCTGATACGGTATCTGCCTTAAATTCCGCAGGAGCCGACTCAAAGTCAGCAAAAAAGACCTTGGATAAATTGGTGGTCCTTACATCCAGTCTTAAAATTGATGCCGATGCCCTTAATGAATCTATTGAAACTCTTGATAAAATGACCGGAGATACATTGATAAAGGCAAGGGCATACCAGGAAATGGTGCTTCCCATTATGGAAGATTTGAGGAAAGACGCCGATAAGCTTGAAAGTATGATGGATGCAAGCCTTTGGCCTATTCCTACTTATGGGGATTTATTGTTTGGACTAATTTGATGTATTGCTATCAACACATCTCTTCCAATATAAAAGGACTGTTTCAGCTGAAACAGTCCTTAATTATTCCTTAAGATTTATCCTCCAAACAAAGCATAGAAGATACCTGCGGCAACCGCGGAACCTATAACCCCTGCTACATTAGGTCCCATAGCATGCATAAGCAGGAAGTTGCTGGGGTTGGCCTTTTGCCCCTCAATCTGGGATACTCTTGCGGCCATCGGTACAGCCGATACTCCGGCAGAACCAATAAGAGGATTGACTTTTCCGCCTGAAAGCCAGCACATGAGTTTACCTAAAAGTAAACCGCCAACGGTGCTGAAAGCGAATGCCACCAAGCCTAAAATAATTACTTTTATAGTTTCCAGCTGGAGGAATTTTTCACCTACTGCTTTAGCCCCGACAGATACTCCCAGGAATATCGTTACAATATTCATAAGCTCATTCTGGGCTGTTTTAGACAATCTTTCCGTCACACCTGATTCTCTGAGAAGATTTCCCAGCATCAGCATACCTATAAGCGGTGCTACCGAGGGAAGGAGAAGAATGCATAAAGTTGATACAACAACGGGGAATACAATTTTTTCAGCTTTGGATACTTCCCTTAATTGTACCATTTTGACTTCTCTTTCCTTCTTGGTGGTCAGAAGTCTCATAATAGGTGGCTGGATCATTGGTATCAATGCCATATAGGAGTACGCGGCAATGGCTATGGCCGGGAGCAAATCCTGATATAACTTAGTTGTCAGCCAGATTGCGGTCGGTCCATCGGCTCCTCCGATGATTCCTATGGATGCCGCTGCTTCCGGCGAAAAGCCTAAAGCAAGCGCCAATAAAAAGGCAATGTATATTCCAAATTGGGCAGCGGCGCCTAAAAACAGGCTGGAAGGTCTTGCAATCAGCGGACCGAAATCAGTCATTGCGCCAATGCCGAGGAAAATCAGCGGCGGGTATATACCCAGCTCTACGCCCTGGTAAATATAGTATAATAATCCGCCCGGCTGGTCGCCTAAAGGCCCGGCCAAAAGGTCAGTCATAGGGAAATTTGCCAATAACATTCCAAAAGCTATGGGCAACAGTAAAAGGGGCTCAAAATGCTTAACAACGGCCAGGTAAATCAGAACAAAGGATACAAGGATCATTACCAGCTGCTGCCATGTTGCATTGGCAAAGCCGGACATTTCCCATATCTTTAATAATGTATCTGTTAATGAATACGTCATGGATAATCTTACCCCCTAATTCAATGTCAGCAGCACATCGCCGGTTGACACGGATGCACCTTTTGAAGTAAGAATTTGCGATACGACTCCGTTCCTGGGAGCCAATATCTCGTTCTCCATTTTCATGGCTTCCAGGATAATGAGAATATCGCCTTCTTTGACAGACGCACCCGGATTGACCTTTATATCCAATATGGTCCCCGGCATGGGAGCTTTAACAGGTTCACCGGATACATTGGCAGGTGCAGCTTGAACCGGTTGGGCAGCCGGAGCGGTTGGAGCAGCCGGAGCAGCCGGCGCTGCTGCGGGTTGTGGAGCAGGAGCAGCAACCGGTGTGGTTTTAACAATTGTTGCCTGTCCACGTTCAACTTCAACCTCATAATTCTTATCATTAATAGTTACTATATACTTCATTTTTTTTCAATCCTCCTGTTTCAGTTCAAAGCTTAATATCAGTCTAACGCCTTGATATACTTAAATTTTAGTTCAGAAAGCGGAATCTGTGATTCATCACTGACTATTGCCATAATCATGGCGGCTGTTCTTTCATCTACATTGATTAATTTTAATTCTCCCGCACTGGCATTAATGACTGTAACTTCTTCCTGTTTTGCGGTTATCTCGGCAGCAGGAGCTTCTTTCCTGTTCTTAACAAACAGGTTGAATATCCTGGATTCCAGGGATACTGCGCCGCTGAGAGCGATCAAAACAAGGAAAACCGTTCCCAGTCCAATAACTAATACCTGCAGACCCTCAAGTAATGTCATATCTACACATCCTTTACACTTTTCTTATGGAATAGCTGACGGTTTTAGACTTTCTGTCTTCTCTTTCCTTAAAGAACTTTTCAGCTATTTGTGGGAAAGCTATGTAGGAAAGCACATCTTCATCAGATTGAGCCAAGCTTCCAAGTTCTTTTTTGGTTTTTTCGAACGCAGGTTCAAGGGTGTCAGCAAATCTTGTGGTAATTGGTTTTTCATCTCCCAGAACTTTTTTCACAAGGTCCGGATCTATTTCACCAGGAGCTTTTCCATATTCACCCCTTAAGTATGCCTTGATTTCATTTGTAACACTCTTATAGCGTTCGCCTGTCAATACGTTGATGGCAGCCTGAACACCTACCATTTGGCTCATAGGTGTTACAAGGGGGGGATATCCCAAATCTTTTCTTACCCTGGGTGTTTCCTGGAGAACTTCTTCCAGTCTGTCTAGCGCATTTTGCTGCTTTAGCTGTGAAATCAGGTTAGAAAGCATTCCTCCGGGAATTTGGTAAACAAGGGCATCAGTTTCGGTCCCCATGACATAAGGATTTAATACTCCCGTTTTAAGGAATTTTTCTTTAACGGGTTTAAAGAAGTCGTTTATCTCTTTTAGCACGTCTTCCTTAAGACCTGTTTCATAACCAAGCTGCTTTAAGGCATAGTTCATAGTTTCGGTGGAAGGCTGAGACGTTCCTCCTGAAAAAGATGATATTGCAGTATCAATACCGCTGCAGCCTGCTTCTATTGCCTTGAGATAAGTCATGGGCCCGAGACCGGTAGTTGAATGGGTATGTAGTATCAGTGGAACCTTTACTGTTTCCTTTAATGCCTTAAATATATCATAGGCTTCTTTTGGTCCCATGATACCGGCCATATCCTTGATACAAATCGAGTTAACGCCCATTTCTTCCAGTTCCTTACCCATTTTTGCATAGCTCTCAAGGTCATGTATGGGGCTTATGGTGTAGCAAATAGCGCCCTGAGCGTGTCCGCCCCATTTAATTGTTTCTTCCACGGCTACCCTGATGTTCCGAAAATCGTTTAAGGCGTCGAATATCCTGATTATGTCCATACCGTTTTTTATGGAATACTCGACAAACTTTCTTACCACATCATCGGGATAATGCTTATACCCCAATATATTCTGGCCTCTTAACAACATTTGAAGCTTTGTTTTTTTGACCTTTGATTTAATTTTCCTCAATCTCTCCCAGGGATCCTCGGATAAATATCTCAGACATGAATCAAAGGTTGCGCCTCCCCAACATTCAATAGAGGCGTAGCCTGCTTCATCGATTTTCTCCAATACGGGTTCAAAATCTTCGAAGGGCATCCTGGTCGCAATCAGGGATTGATTGGCATCTCTTAACACGGTTTCTGTAATGTTTACTTTCACGGCTGTCTCTCCTTTCGGTATATGATATATGGCATAGTTAATTTTTTAACAAATTAATATAATTTTTCATTTTATTACAATTTTCATTACTATCATTGAGAGTTATAATAACAGGGTATAAAAATTACTTCTTTTTATTCTAAACAAAAATGTACTTTTATACAAGCAATTTTGTTACTTAAAATTTTGTATTTTAAAGGTCAAAGGCGATAAAATGTATACTAAATACAGTGTGCAACGGCTGAACCCCTCTATTTGTAGGTTTTTTAACAATCTTTAAGTCTTTAAAAAGTGCAAAAGCTGTGTTATGATATTTAGGGTCGATTTGCAAAATTTTATTGATGGTTTATCTTTAGATTTTTTAATAATGGAGTTGAGGATATGAAATTCCAAGGTTTCAGAGGCGGCGTGCATCCTCCCCAGGCAAAAAATACCATGGAATGTGCTACTGTCAGGATGGGAATTCCCGAAAAGGTCATAATTCCCATGCAGCAGCACATAGGAGCTCTGTGCCAGACTATGGTGAAAAAGGGTGATACTGTTAAGGTGGGGCAAGTAATCGGAAATTCGGATGCGTACGTTTCAGTTCCCATTCATTCAAGCGTGTCGGGAACTGTAACTGCTGTTTCCGAACGGATTATTTCCGGCAGTAATCCCGTAGTTTGTATAGAAATCAAGCCTGACGGGCTCCAGGAAGTATCAGAAGATGTTAAGCCGCCTGTTGTTGACAGTAAAGAAAGTTTTATAAAGGCAATCCGGGACTCAGGTTTAACCGGACTTGGCGGAGCGGGATTTCCGACTCATGTAAAGTTGAATCCGCCGAAAGATGCCAAAATTGACACGCTTATTATCAACGGGGCGGAGTGTGAGCCTTATATTACTTCGGATTACCGTGAATGCATGGAAAATACCGAGAATATTGTCGAAGGCATAAAGAACGTACTTAGATGGACAGGCATTCCGAAAGCAATGATAGGAATTGAGGATAACAAGCCTGAAGCTATTAAAAAGCTTAAAAAGGCTGTTGAAAATATTGACAATATTTCTGTGCATGGCCTGAAAACCCTGTATCCCCAGGGAGCTGAAAAAATGCTGATTAAAACCCTGACAGGCCGTGAAGTTCCTCCGGGAAAGCTTCCGTCCCATGTAGGCTGCCTGGTTATGAATGTAGCCAGTGTCGCTTTTGTGGCCGAGTACCTGAAAACAGGAATGCCATTGATTAAAAAACGTGTCACGGTAGACGGATCATCGGTAAAAACTCCAATGAATATTGAAGTGTTGATAGGTACACCGGTAGGTGAAGTCTTTAAGTTCAGCGGCGGATTTGTGTCAGAACCGGCGAAGATTATTATGGGCGGTCCAATGATGGGAATTTCATTGTATTCGGATGAAATACCTGTAATGAAATACACGAATGCATTGCTGGCTTTGAACGAGAAAGACGGAAAAATACCGGAAGAAAACGTGTGTATCAGATGCGGCCGCTGCGTCAGTGTCTGTCCCATGAATTTGCTGCCTTTCGATATTGATAGATTAGTTAAAGCCAATCAATATGATGATCTTGATAAGTATAACGTTATGGATTGTATTGAATGCGGATGCTGCGCTTATACATGTCCGGCTAAAAGGATGTTGACTCAGTCAATCAGACTGGGAAAGGATGCTCTACGCAGAAAGGCTAAGAAGTAATTAAGAATACTGTTTCTAAGGACGGTAATGTTCAACGGAATTTGTAATGAGGGGGAATTAATTTGGAAAATATGCTGTATGTGAGCTCCTCTCCGCATATCAGGAGTGAGGTTACTACTCAAAGGTTGATGCTGGATGTTATTATCGCGCTGATCCCGGCAGCCTTTGCAGGTATATATTTCTTTGGGTTAAGAGCGGCGCTTCTTATAGCTGTTACTGTTATATCAAGCGTAGTCTTTGAATATTTGATAAGAAAAATGTTAAAAAGAAACACTACCATCGGTGATTTAAGCGCTGTAGTCACAGGGTTGATACTGGCGTTGAATCTGCCGTCGACGCTGCCTGTTTGGATGGCAGTCGTAGGTTCATTTTTTGCCATAGTTATCGTTAAGCAGCTGTTCGGAGGCTTGGGATACAATTTTGTAAACCCGGCTTTGGCGGCCAGAGCATTTCTCATAGTCTCTTACGGAGCAAGAATGACTTCATGGACACCGCCTTTGACTGTGGCTAACGATATTGATGCGCTATCGTATGCTACTCCTTTGGGGGCTTTGAAAGAAGGAGGACAGCTCCCGAATCTTCTTGATATGTTTATCGGAAATATAGGAGGTTCACTTGGAGAAACATCAGCTCTTGCGCTTATTGTAGGCGGAATCTATCTTCTTGTCCGCGGTGTTATAACGTGGCATATTCCCGTTATATACATAGGAACGGTAGGTTTGTTGGCATGGATCATAGGTCCGGACGGTATTTTTACGGGAAATCCCCTTTTCCATATACTGGCTGGAGGCCTTATGCTTGGAGCCATATTTATGGCTACCGATTACACCACAAGCCCTATGACAAAAAAGGGTGTCGTTATTTATGCAATCGGCTGCGGCGTATTAACAATGCTTTTCAGGTTATATACGAATATGCCTGAGGGAGTTTCATACGCTATTCTGCTGATGAATGTATCGGTACCGATTATTGACAGATGTACAAAACCGGCAAGATTTGGAGGGAAAGCGCATGTTTAAGGATATCATCAAGCCATCGATAATTTTGTTTTTGGTATGCGCCGTAATGACAGGAGCCCTCGCCTATGTGAACGGCGTAACTGAGCCCATAATTGATGAAAACAACAAAATTGCCGAGCAGGAAAGTTTAAAGAACGTGTTTAGCGACGCTGATAATTTCCTGGATGCAAAAACCGGCGAGGAACTTAAGACAGAGGGAATTGACGTCAGCGATAATATAGAAAAATTATATACCGCTCAGAAAGACGGACAATCGATAGGATATGTCGTGTCTGTTTTCTCCAGCGGATACGGCGGGAAATTGAAAATCCTTGTTGGAATAGATAATGATCTCAATATTAAAGGTATATCTCTTGTAAGTCATAATGAAACACCTGGTTTGGGCGCGAATGCGGCAAATCCTAAGTTTACCGATCAATTCCTGGGGAAAGCGCCCCAGAAAGAGTTCAACGTGGTAAAAAGAGTACCTAATGATGACAGTGAGATACAGGCCATAACAGCTGCTACCGTCACGTCAAAGGCAGTTACAAAGGGTGTCAATGAAGCAGTGGCTTTGGTTCGGTCTATAGTAGGGGGTGCGTAAGATGGCTGAGAGAAAAAAGCCCATTTCAGTTTTACTGAACGGTTTAATAAAAGAGAATCCTACTTTAAGGCTTCTTCTTGGGATGTGTCCTTCCCTGGCTGTTACAACAATGGCCAAGAATGGTTTGGGGATGGGTGCTGCAGCGACATTTGTACTGGTGGGTTCCAACCTGGTTATTTCATTGATTAGAAAAATAGTTCCCGACAAGGTCAGGATTCCTGCTTATATTACTGTTATAGCTACGTTTACAACCATTGTCCATTTGCTGCTTGCGGCATTTTTGCCCGAATTGAATAAACAATTAGGTATTTATATACCACTGATTGTTGTTAATTGTATTATATTTGCCCGTGCCGAAATGTTCGCCCAGAAAAACGGACCGTTGCTTTCGGTACTGGACGGGCTTGGCATGGGTGCCGGTTTTACCCTGGCCATAACAGCTATCGGCTCGGTCAGGGAGATTCTCGGTGCCGGGACATGGATGGGAATACCGGTAACCGTTAACCTGTTCGAACCTGCCATTATGTTTATTCTTCCGCCGGGCGGATTTTTAGTGATGGGATTCCTGGTGGCCTTATTTAATAAGCTCGCTGATAAAAAAGATAAAAGTCTGGAATGTGAGACCGGATGCGAGGCCGGTTGCCCCGGCTGCAGCAAGGCGGCAAACGGAGGTGAAGCGTAATGAAAGAATTATTTGCGATACTGATTGGAGCCATATTAGTGGAAAACTTTGTATTATCCAAGTTCCTGGGGATATGCCCGTTTCTCGGCGTATCAAAAAAGACCTCCACTGCCCTTGGCATGAGCGGCGCAGTCGTATTTGTCCTTGTCATGTCACAGGCTGTTACATGGCTTGCCAACGAGTATTTATTAGAACCATACAACCTGGAGTATCTTCAGACCATAACATTCATTCTTGTAATTGCCGCCTTGGTTCAATTCGTGGAGACGGTCCTGAAAAAGCTGATGCCACCGCTTTACAAAGCCCTGGGCGTTTATCTTCCGCTTATAACGACCAATTGTGCGGTTCTTGGTTCAGCATTGATTTTTGTTGAGCGTAACTATACTTTTATTGAAGCGGTTGTATTCGGATTTGCAGCCGGCTTGGGCTTTACCTTGGCATTGATACTGTTCTCCGGAATAAGAGAGCGCTTGGAAACCGCCGATATTCCCGAGGCTTTCAAAGGAATGCCCATAACGCTGGTTGCCGCGTCATTGGTATCCATAACATTTATTGGATTTGCCGGTTTGATTATCGGTTAAGAAAGGGGAGTGAAAAAATTGAGTATATTGATTCCTGTTGCTGTTGTTTCAGGTCTGGGGCTTGTTTTCGGACTGGGTCTTTCATATGCTTCGAAAGTCTTTGAAGTTAAGGTAGATGAAAGAATCAGTGCGGTAAGAGAAATGCTCCCTGGTGCTAACTGCGGCGCTTGCGGCTATTCCGGCTGCGACGGTCTGGCAGAGGCTATTATAAATGAAGGAGTTCATCCCAGCCGTTGCCCTGTCGGGGGAATTGCTGTAGTCAATGCCATAGCGGACTACCTGGGAATAGACGAAGGCTCGATTGACGTCAATGTTGCCAGGGTATTATGCCAGGGCAATTGTGATAATGTTGTATTTAAATATAACTACTTGGGAATAGAGGACTGCCATGCGGCCAATGCGCTGGCGGGAGGAATGGACGCATGTAGTTATGGCTGCGTAGGTTTGGGCAGCTGTAAAAAGGTTTGTCAGTTTGACGCCATTATCGTAGAAAACGGATTGGCAAGAATTATTCCGGAAAAATGCACCGGCTGCGGAAATTGTGTGGCTGAATGTCCGAAGTCAATTATCAAACTGGTTCCGGTACTTTCCGGTTTTACTGTAAAATGCAATAACCATGATAAGGGTGTTATCGCCAGGAAAAATTGTAAAGTAGGTTGTATTGCCTGCCAGAGATGTGTAAAAGTATGTCCTTCCGAAGCAATTACAATGGATAACAACCTGGCCGTCATTGATCCGGAAAAATGCACAAACTGCGGGCAATGCGCCGAAGCCTGTCCTCAGAAATGCATAACCAATACTATAGTAAAACGTTTTAAATAGTTTAATAAGCCGGTGATTAACAAGGCGCCTGCTATGAAAAATATTTTTTGTGGCACGGCGCTGCTGTTTTATGCCGGATCGTCGTAAAAAACAATCTGATCTCCTTTATTCAGGGAATCAGTAGCATGAAGTGAGGAGGGAAGTTCAAGAACTTTCCCGGCTTTCGGCACCGGTGCCACAAAAGAAAAAGGCTTTATAGACCGTTTTATTGAAATTATTCTATTATCCTTATTGAGGAAAATCACATCCAGGTCATATCGCATAAAAAACGTATGGACAGCGTTGCAAGGGGAAAGCAAAAGCCCGTATTCGCCTACATTCCTGCCCATTAATCCCATGAATCTTTTTCCGAAAGTATCAGCAATTCTGACGGGTACAGCCCTCCCGGTTTGTTTTAAATAGACCAGTTTATCGGCTCTATTCATATAATCACCCAACATTAGCATAACCGGTTATGTACCAAAGGGAAATAGGGCGTTTATCTTAAAAAATTATGGGACTTAATTTATAACTTAATTTTATAATCAGCCATATTTTTTTTGCTTTACTATTAAAAATCATTATTCTTACTATAAGATTCGACTGGATCTTGATGCAAGGTGACGAATCAGGGCCGAAAGGCAAAAACGGCTTTGAATTTTATGATTACTATTGTATAATATTAGTGTATGTCTATTTAAAGGTCTTAGAAAATAAGATAGATATAGAAATACAGTTATACTTGGTAATTACCAGGAGGAAATACAATATGCAATCTAAGGAAGTTACAATCTTCAGCAAAACCGGTCTTGAATCGAAAATGGCGGCACGTTTGATACAGAAGGCTTCAAGCTACGAATCGAACATCTGGATTCAAAAGGGAGAACGAAAAGCAAATGCAAAGAGTTTATTGGGACTGTTGTCCCTGGGAATCAGTCCCGGAGATAACATTACAATTATTACCGAAGGCAGGGACGAGTCAATCGCTTTAAGCGAGCTTGAAGCTTTTGTAAATAACGGAATGGTTGAATAGTGATTGCCCGTATTCATAGCCGGCTTTAAAGCCGGCTTTTTTATTATATAATTTACTTGACGTATGTTGATACGTAGGAGGTAAGTATAAAAAATCACGTATATCATGGTCAATACCACATTGCCTCGCAGCAGTAAAGGATTATACGTTAGTTGTTTAAAACAACATATGGACATAAGGAGTTGCATAAAATGGCTTCAATAAAAGAGACCCTCAAGAACCTTTCCGAATCGCCGGGAGTTTATATAATGCGTGACGCGGAAGGAACGATAATATATGTCGGAAAAGCGAAAATTCTTAAGAACCGGGTAAAATCATATTTTCAAAACAGGGATGACAGGGATTCCAAGACTTCGGTACTGGTATCTAATGTTGACTCGCTCGAGTATATAGTAACCAATACTGAGGAGGAAGCCTTAATCCTTGAAAATACCCTGATAAAAAGACATAAGCCAAAATATAATATCCTTTTGAAAGATGATAAAACATATCCCCATATTAAAATAACAGTCCAGGATGAGTTTCCCAGGATTGAGGTAACCCGCAGAATTGAAAAAGACGGAGCAAAATATTTTGGCACTTTTGTCAGAATGTCAGTTGTAAAGGATTCTATTGAGGTTTTAAGGCGGCTGTTCCCTATAAGGACATGTAAAAAGATCATAAACCCTGATAAGAAAGAGAGACCCTGTCTTTACTATCATATAGGTTTATGTTCCGCTCCATGTTCTGGGTACATTTCAAAAGAAGAATATGCGGAACTTGTCAAAAACGCCGTGGCTTTTCTGGACGGAAAGCATGAAGATGTCATCAGTATGCTGGAAGCTGAAATGAAAAGGTTGTCGGATGAATTGAAGTTTGAAAAGGCAGCGGTTATAAGGGACAGGATTAACAGCATAAAAGATTTGTATAAAAAACAATCGGTCTACTCAACAAAGATGGATGAGCGGGATGTTATCGCTCTTTACGCAGATGACTGGGATTATTCGGCAAGCGTGCTTGTTGTCAGAGACGGAAGGCTGATAGGCAAAAGGGCATTTGTCCTTGAAGGGATGGGAGCGGCTCCTCCCGGCGAGGCAATAGTATCGTTCATCCTTCAGTATTATGAGGCAAATCCCGAGATTCCTAAGGAAATAACCCTGCAAATTGAACCCGAATCAAAAGATGCATTGGTTAAACTGCTTTCTAAAAAGCGCGGGAGTAAAGTTAACCTGGTTGTCCCCAAAAGAGGAGCCAGGACTGAGCTTATAAATATGGCTGTGCAGAACGCAAAGGAAGAACTGGAACTGTATCAGCAAAGCGTCCTGGCCCAACAGGCAAAATCCCTGGAAGCGGTAAAGAAACTTCAGGGAATACTCGGTCTTGAGAAAATGCCCAGAAGAATCGAAGCGTATGATGTATCAAATACCGGAAGCACCGAAATTGTAGCGTCCATGGTGGTATTCCGGGACGGACGGGCTGACAGTCAGAGTTATCGCAGGTTTAAGATGAAGGTGATAACCGAACAAAATGATTACGGCAGTATGCAGGAGACCCTGATTCGCCGATTTAACCGGTATTTGTCCGGTTCAGAGGACAAAGCCTTCGGCGAATTGCCCGACCTTATACTTGTGGACGGCGGCGCCCAGCATGTAAACGCGGCAAAAGAGGTTCTGGCCGATTTAGGCATAAATGTCCCGGTATGGGGTATGGCAAAGGACGACAGGCACAGATCCCATCGCCTGGTTAACGGAACGACAGGCATTGAGCTTGGCAGAGATAATGATATTTTGCGATTTGTGGCATCAATTCAGAACGAAGCTCATCGATATGCCCTCAAGTATAATAAAAACCTCAGGAAAAAACGCATGGAGAAATCGGTGCTTGATGAGCTGGAGGGAGTGGGGCCTGCCCGCAAAAAGGAACTGATAAAGGCCTTCGGTTCGGTCAGCAAGTTAAAGGAAGCCAATGTGGAAGATATCGCAAAAGTTAAGGGGATAGGCATAAAACTGGCCGAAAAGATCAAAGTCCAGCTGGAGAATTTGTGAAGCTGTCATTCCGAACGAAACATAACTCATCAATGTCATCCTGAGCGAAGTCGAAGGATCTTATGCCAATAAATGGCGGGGGCAAGGATCTCATTTCGAGCGCCTTAAAGCACCCAGGTCTGCAAGATCAATATTGCCGTTTTATGACATTCCTCCGCTAGCGCTCCGTCATGTCCCGAACGAGAGGTCTTCCTCTTAAGGGTCGCTCATACATTCTTAATCAGGTTACCGCTTGGTGGTCTTTCCTTCGAAACAGATCGGCTTATCTCAATAAGAAACCTTGCATCCGTCCTCTGCTGCGCTTCGCACAGAATGATACCTCGCTTGTCATTCTGAGCGTCAGCGAAGAATCTGAAAGATTCTTCATTCCGCTTCGCTGCGTTCAGAATGACAGTGAGACAAATCATTAGTTTTCGTTCTGCTCAGGGACATAAATGGAGCGGACGCAGGGTTTCATAATTTTATGGTTTATTGTTTGAATGAATCCTCCGGTTTTGTCAATAATAGGACATGATTAAACTGCGAGGAGGTTAGTCATGGATAAGTACAAACGTGTCATAAGAACCGATATGGCTGATGAATCAAGGGTTGTGGGAGCGGGCACGCAAACCAGGCTCCAGCACAGCAACCTTGGGGAAGGAATAAGAATTGAAAGAGACGGCGACGAAGATGTTGCAATTACCCGGGTTCACGTGGACACGCCGGAGGGGGAGCAAAAGGTAGGAAAACCCATAGGAAGCTATATAACTTTAGACATTCCCAAGGTGAATCAAAGAAGCAGGGATTTATATGAGAAAGCCTGCCGAATGCTGGCAAGAGAATTGGAAAGCCTTATTCATCTGAAAAAAAATGATACTGTTTTGGTTGTAGGTTTGGGCAACTGGAATGTAACAGCTGACGCATTAGGTCCGAAAGTGGCGCAATCCGTATTGGTGACACGGCATATTTATGAATACCTTCCGAAAGAGGTGGATGAGACTGAAAGACCCGTATGTGCAATATCACCGGGAGTTCTTGGTATTACGGGCATAGAGACAGGACATATCATAAAAGGAATAGTTGACAATGTAAAACCTTCGCTGGTGATAGCCATAGACGCACTGGCATCCAGGAGCATGAACAGGGTTAATTGCTCGATTCAGCTTGCCAATACAGGTATTGCTCCGGGCTCGGGTGTGGGCAATAAAAGAATGGCGCTTACCAAAGAATCTCTTGGGGTACCGGTTATAGCGATAGGTATACCTACCGTAGTGGACGCTGCCACCATGGTAAGCGATGTTCTGGACCTTATCATGGATGAAATGATGAAGCAGGCTGGTCAGGGTACCGAATTTTACAATATGTTGAAGAATATCGACCGGGATGAAAAATACCGCATGATTATAGAGTTGTTGGAACCTTATTCAGGAAACCTGGTTGTTACGCCCAAGGATTCCGATGAAACTATTGATTATCTTTCAAAACTTGTGGCAAACGGTATCAATATGGCATTGCATGAGAACATTGGTCCCAATGATGTCGACAGATTCATCCGATAAAGACTGTTATGAAGAGAGAAAGGGAAATAATAAGAGCAATATTAACTCCGTTATTATTACTACTATTTTTTATTTAGAAATTAGTGTATTATAAGTTATACAGTTATACAGAAAATTAACGGAGTGTTCAGACTAATGAAAAATTCTTCTTTAAAGTTTTATAATCACAGACCACGTTACAGGATTAAAAATTTTGCGCGTTTTACTGCCGTAGTTCTTGCTTTTCTGATTACCATAGTAGCTGCGGTGGTTATATTTGCGAAAGTTACAGGCAACGGGGATGACAAACACGGGTCAAAGCCTGATGAAACAATTGGCGTATCCACACCTGTACCTACGCCTACGCCGATACCGACGCCGACTCCGTACCCTGTTCCGGAAGGCAAAGTCATGGAGCCTTTTTTGGTGATGATTGATCCCGGCCACGGAGATGTGGATTCCGGAACATCTTCGCCATATATCGAAGGCTTGTATGAGAAGGATATTACTCTGGATATTGCAAAAAAGGTTGAATCCATACTAATCGAAAAAGGGATTAATGTAATGCTTACCCGGAATGACGATATGCGTATAATACAGCATAACGACAAAGATCTGGTGGCACGCTGGACTCTTGCCAACGAACAAAAAGCCTCTCTTTTTGTGAGCATACACGTTAATGCATACGATTTGAAATATAAAGGGGCAACCAGTGTCAACGGTATGGAAATATACTATTATGAAGACAAGCATGAAGTATATCCCGGTTTCACACAGCAGCGTTTTGCGGAAATCATGAGGGATTCGGTTTCAGCAGCCAACGGCATTACATTCAGATTTATGGATGGCGGAAGAAAGCTGGCGGTCACAAGGAATACCGCTATGCCTGCGGTTCTGATTGAAACAGCGTATATAACAAATAAAGAGGACAATGACAGGTTGAACTCGGAGGAATTCAGATATAAAACCGCTGAAGGGATAGTAGACGGTATTGAGAAAGCAATGGAGGAAATCGGAGTATTTGAATATGAAGGTGAACTGTATGTATTAAAGAAACCGGAGAGTGACAACTAAATGGATGCTGAAAAAAGAATAGCTGAATTAAGGGAACTTATAAATTACCATAACCGCAAGTATTACATTGAGGACAGCCCTGAGATCCAGGATTATGAATACGATAAGCTCTACCATGAACTTTTGGAACTGGAAGAGAAAAACCCCCATCTTATTACACCAGATTCGCCTACACAGAGAGTGGGGGGACAGGCTGTCGAGGCATTTGCGAAAGTAGTCCATGAAGTGAAGATGGAGAGTTTGAACGATGTGTTTTCCATAAGTGAACTTTATGATTTCGACCGCCGTGTTAAGGAGGCGACGGGTAACAATTCCGTTGAATATATTGTTGAGAAGAAAATAGACGGGCTTTCTGTGTCGCTGGAATATGAAAACGGCATATTTAAGAGAGGATCCACCCGCGGTGACGGTGTTGTGGGCGAAGATGTCACTAACAACCTTAAAACTATAAAGACTGTGCCGTTAAGATTATCCATTCCGAAAGGCATTACCTTGCCCTACCTGGAAGTACGGGGCGAGGTTTTTATGGCAAAGAAGGATTTTCTGGATTTAAATGAAAGACAGGAAGCAATGGAGCAAAAACTATTTGCCAATCCCCGAAATGCGGCGGCGGGTTCTTTAAGGCAGTTGGATCCTTCAGTAACCGCATCACGAAAGCTGGACATTTTTGTTTTTAATATACAGAGAGTTGAGGGAATAACCTTCCAAACCCACTCTGAAGCATTGTACTTTTTAAAGGAGCTTGGTTTCAAGATTAGTCCCGATTTCAAAGTGTGCAGTACTATTGAAGAAGTAATAAATGAAATACATAGAATCGGAGAAGAAAGAGGAAATCTGCCATTTGAAACCGACGGGGCAGTAGTGAAAATAAACAGTTTGCCATTGAGAGAACTATTAGGCTCAACCAGCAAAGCTCCCAGGTGGGCTGTGGCATATAAATACCGGCCTGAAGAGAAAAAGACCCTGCTAAAGGATATTGTAATCCAGGTGGGGCGCACCGGCGCACTGACTCCCAATGCCGTATTGGAGCCTGTCCGGCTTGCCGGTACCACTGTATCCCGCGCAACTCTCCATAACGAAGACTTTATCAAAGAGAGGGATATCCGTATTGGCGACACGGTATGGGTGAGGAAGGCCGGCGATATCATTCCTGAGGTAATAGGCGTGGATTTTTCGGCAAGACCTGAAGACGCCGTTCCCTTTAAAATGCCTGAATATTGCCCTGTATGCGGAGCTCCTGCCTTAAGAGAAGAACAGGAGGCTGTAACACGTTGTACCGGTATTGAGTGTCCGGCCAGGCTTTTCAGAAGCATATTGCATTATGCTTCCCGGGATGCTATGAATATTGAAGGGTTAGGCCCGGCCATTATTGATATGCTCCTGGAGAAAGGCTTTATTAAAGGTATCCCTGATTTATATACCCTGAAGGATAAAAAGGAAGAATTGATCGCCCTGGAACGGATGGGTGAAAAATCGGTTGAGAACCTGCTGCAATCCATAGAAAAGTCCAAGGAGAATGATTTAAGCAGACTGATTTTTGGCCTTGGTGCGCGCTATATCGGAAAGAGGGCTGCCCAGCTGGCGGCTGAGCATTTTAAGACCATGGATGCCTTGATGGCGGCAACCGCCGATGAAATTCAAAAAGTCGAGGAATTCGGGGAGAAGATGGCTAAAAGCCTGGAAAGCTTTTTAAAGCAGGAGCAGACCGTTCATACCATTAAATTGTTGAAAGAATACGGCGTTAATATGGAATCGAAAGTACAGAGACAGAAATCGGGAATTTTTTCCGGGCTTACCTTTGTACTTACAGGGACATTACCCACATACACTAGAGCCGAGGCCACTGAACTTATTGAAAAAAGAGGCGGTAAGGTTTCCGGAAGCGTTTCTAAAAAAACATCCTATGTCCTGGCGGGCGAGGATGCCGGAAGTAAACTTGACAAGGCAATGCAATTAGGGGTTAAAATTATTGATGAGGATACATTTAAAAAAATGTGCGGAATTTGAATTTGTTGGAAATATATACCGATTAATAACGGTAATTTGAATAATCCGCAAAATAGGGATTGCGGGTACAAGAAAAAGGGAAGATTCGAGGAGTTTTTTTGATTTTTATGAAAGGCAGGGTTTAAATGAACAGAGGCATTCGTGCCATGACGTTTTTATCATTTTTTATATTCGGACTTCTAATAAATCTACAGTTTAAAGGCACTATTATGGCTAAGCCCAAAAACGGCACAACTGCAAAGGAGCTTGCTGAGCAGCTTGAACATGAAAAAAGCGAAAACGCTAAGCTTATGGAACAGCTTGCTAATTTAGAGGTCGAGAGGGACATGCTGTGGAAAAATATAGGGAATACACTAAACAATCAACAAATCAATGAGTTGTTAAAGAAGAAGGATTATGAGTATTTCAGGGCAGGTTTAACTTCAGTAAGCGGCAGTGGAATTGTAATTACAATGGAAGACGCTCCTGCGAAAGGCGAGCTGGATATAGAGGATTACATTATTCACGACAACAATATCAACGATATCCTGGACGAATTGAAGGCAAACGGTGCACAGGCCATATCGGTAAACGGGGAACGCGTGGTGCTTAACACAAGACCTGTTTGTGCAGGTCCTACCATTATAGTCAATGGAAACAGGTATCCTCCGCCGTACATTATACAGGCAATCGGGGATCCGGACATTTTATATGATGCAATAGAAAATATGCCCCAGGTTGCTTTAATGCGTCTGACCAATATAAGGGTGGACGTAGAAAAACAAGAGGAAATCATTATAAATAAATATCGTATGTACAGCGCTTTGGAAAACTCGTTAAAAGGGCTGGAGGTGGTTAAATAGTGAAAGTTTTCAAGACAGTTTCGCTTACGGCCGTATGCCTTGTTATGGGCATTATTGTGGCATGGCAGTACAGGAGCGTTAAGATGAACCAGGTTCTGGCCCAATACGAGAAGAAAAGCGTAAGCGAAATTATTGAGGAACTTCTGGCTGAAAAAAACAATAATGAAAACTTAAAACAGCGGTTGCAGGAACTCCAGAGGGAAGTGGATACCTTTAAGTCCGGTGAAATGGACGTGAAGGAAAACATTGAAGCCCTGGAACAGCAGGTGCTGGCAGCGCGAATAAAAGCGGGGCTGGAAACCGTTAAAGGCGCCGGCCTTATAATAACAATAGAAGCCGGAGGTTTAAAAACAGTTGAAGACCGGCATATTGAAGAGCTGATTAATGAGCTTAAAGCCAGTGATGTCCAGGCTATTTCGGTGAACGACGAAAGAATTGTCGCAATGAGTGAAATACGAAAAGCCGGAGATTATATTATGGTAAACGGGAATCAACTGGTTCCTCCGTACACGATAAAGGCTATCGGCCATGCTGATAATATGGAAAGATCCCTGAAGCTTTTGGGAGGAGTACTTGAAAAATTTCAAATCTACGAGTTTAAAACCTCTATAAAAAAAGAGGAAAATATTGTTATTCCCGCAGTACGGGAAGAATATATAAAAATTGACAGGCTTACCCCTGTCCAGTGATTATGGACAGTCTGTTTTTACACACCGAGTAATTTTGGCCTGTCCCTGTGTAATATAATGGTTGTAGGATATAAGAGTCATTCAATAGCAATGACTCTTTTTATTTT
This sequence comes from Clostridiaceae bacterium, assembly GCA_012728095.1. GTDB lineage: Bacteria > Bacillota > Clostridia > DSM-8532 > DSM-8532 > DTU059. Next base: position 58,202 of record JAAYFU010000022.1, on the reverse strand, counting down.
GGTGATAGGCAGTGGAAAAGATATACAAGTATTTCAGCTTTTTTGTTTTAGCCTTGTTGGCTGTATTGACAGTATATTTGCTGGCTTTACCCCCGTTTCCCGACATATCGGCCTTAACCTTTTCGGAAGAACTGACCGGCTCTTTATCGGTGGAAAATCCGGACAACGAAAGAGAGTCCCGGTTCTTTGCGTCGGGAATCAACGACAAGTACACGGGATTAAGAAGCTGGGGGATTACCAGGGGGAAAAACGGTGAGTTGCCCAGGGCTGACCCGGGAGCCCCTGAATTGCTTGAACGGTATAATTCAATATATTTGGCGGACCCAAGTAAGAAAATTATCTATCTGACTTTCGATGAGGGTTATGAAAACGGATATACCAGCAAGATTTTAGATATACTTTATGAGAATAAGATAAACGCGATTTTCTTTATTACCGGCCCGTATTTGGAAAAAGAGGACGAACTTATTCAGCGGATGCTGGATGAAGGGCATGCGGTAGGCAATCATACCGTTAATCATAAAAGTCTTCCCTTATTGGATGAAAAGGAGATCGAGGATGAGGTAGTGGGACTTGACAGACGCTTTTATCAGAAATACGGCAGGAATATGGTATTTTTAAGACCTCCGAAAGGAGAATACAGTGAAAAAACATTGGAGATTACTTCGAAGCTGGGATATATAAATGTTTTCTGGAGCTTTGCATATGATGATTGGATGGTGGATCGTCAAAGAGGATGGGAATACGCGTTTAAAATAGTAACAGAGAATCTTCATAACGGAGAGATTATGCTTTTGCACGCGGTTTCCAGGGATAACTGCGAAGCGTTGAATTCAATTATTGAATACGCAAGGTCTGCCGGATATGAATTCGGGGATGTTTTTGAGCTGGAGAAGCTGGCAAGAGGTGAAGGTTGATGAAAAGAGGCATTTACAGAATAAAAGGTGCCGGGAATAAAGGGAAAGAGCCGGGCGAAAGCCTGGGGGAAAGACTGGCGCGTCTGTTTGAGATACCGGGGGAAGTATGTGGCAATCGACCTAAAGTAACAGCGATAGGCAGAGGAGAGGTACTGATAGAGAATTTCAAGGGGATAATGGATTTTCAGAGCAATATGATACGAATCAATACAAATAACGGAATAATAAAGGTTACCGGGGAGGGTTTGAATATAAGAGAAATAACCAATGAGGAAATCATTATCGGCGGCAAAATTTCCAACATTGACTATGATGCCTAAAAGAGAGTTGGTTATATCATGTTTTTGGTGCATTTATGGAATTATATCAGGGGATATGTTATTATTATAGTTGCCGGCAGAAGCATAGAACGTTTTATAAATATTTGTTCAAAGCGCCAGATTCTTTTATGGGATATTGTAAGATTGGATGCTGCTTCGGCAGAAATGAAGGCAAGCATTCGGGGGTTTCGCCTGATGCGGCCGGCGGCAAAAAAGTCCGGGTGCAGGGTCCATATAAAGAAAAAATGCGGGTTGCCCTTTTTCCTTTATCGCTTTAAAAGAAGAAAGGGCTTTAAAGTGGGATTAGTTATTTTTTCCGCTATCTTAATGCTTTCGGTGTCCATTATTTGGGATATAGAAATAACTGGTTGCGAGCCGGAAAAGATTCCGGAGATTATGAGCGTATTAAATGCGGATAATATAGGAAGAGGCAGCTTTAAGCTTAAACTTGATCCTAAGATAATTGCAAAAAAAATAGCTTTGAATGTTGAGCAAGTAGCGTGGGTAGGAGTGGAAATTAAGGGCGTTAAGCTCTTTATTACAATTAAAGACAGTATAGAGCCGCCGGTTCTGATTAAAAACGATGAGGCATTCAATATAGTCGCCGAAAGAGACGGTCTGGTAAAAAAAGTTGAGGTATATGCCGGAACACCGCGGATAAAGGAAGGGGAAACAGTAAAAAAAGGACAGCTGCTTGTATCGGGCAAGCTGGAAAGTAAAAATCCGGAATTCGGAACCCGTGACGTTCATGCCCTTGGAAAGATTATTGCAAGAACATGGTATGAAGAGTCCATGCCGGTATCAATGGTATATACCCAAAAGCTGAAAACCGGCAGAACACATAAAACCGTATATTTCAGATTTTTAGACAGAAGATTTAAAATCTCAGGCGGGGATTTGCCTTTTGAAATGTATGAGACGGTTACGGAAGAAAAAATGATATCAGGCCCTTTCGGGCTTAGACTTCCTATAGGTTTGATTGTTGAAAACAGTTCCGAAATAGTTGAAAAACAAGTGGAGCTAACATTGGATGAAGCAATTGATGTAACTATAGAAACGGCAAAAGAAAATTTAAATAAACGGATTCCTGCCGACTGTACCGTTGTTGATGAAATGATTAAACAATATGAAGGAGACAGTGGTACAATATACATACAGGTAATATATGAATGTGAGGAAGATATTGCAGGATTGGAGCCTGCAACAGAAAAATAACTTATCGGAAGAAGGGCAGAAAGTTTTGGATACAGTAGTTGAAAGACAATTAACCATACCGGAACCGGATTTTGCTTTGAACCTTTTCGGCACAAATGATAAAAATATAAAGATTATTGAAGATAAACTGGATGTTAAAATTACGGCAAGGAATGATGAATTGCATGTATCCGGCTTTGAAAGCAGGGCCGATATTGCAATTGATATCCTGAAAAAACTGATGGTTATAGCAAGAGCCGGAGATACCATCACAGAACAAAATGTGCGCTATCTTCTGGAACTAACCGAAGAAGAACGGATCAGCGACGAGAGCATTCTGTTGGACGAGGTATGCGTAACCTACAGAGGCAAGCCTATCAAGGCTAAAACCTTAGGCCAGAAAAGATATGTGGAAGCTATGCGAAATTCTTCCATTGTTTTCGGCATAGGTCCGGCAGGTACTGGCAAAACATTTCTTGCAGTCGCTATCGCCGTTATGGCATTCAGAAAAAAACTGGTCAGCCGTATAATTCTGACCCGGCCTGCGGTAGAGGCCGGAGAACGTCTGGGATTCCTTCCCGGCGATCTTCAGAATAAAGTGGATCCATATCTGCGCCCTTTATATGATGCGCTTTATCAAATCATGGGCCCCGAAACCTATCAAAGCAATCTTGAAAAAGGCATTATTGAGGTTGCGCCTTTGGCGTATATGAGGGGAAGAACCCTCGATGATTCCTTCATAATCCTGGATGAAGCACAGAATACAACTCCGGAGCAGATGAAAATGTTCCTTACCCGAATGGGCGTAGGCTCCAGGATGGTTATAACCGGTGATATAACACAGATAGACCTTACGTCAGGCAAGTCGGGTCTCATTGAGGCAAGGAGAATCCTGAAAAACGTGGATGGGGTGGAATTTGTATATTTAACCGAGCGGGATGTAGTGAGGCACGAGCTTGTCCAGCGTATCATTAAAGCGTATGAGAATGACGCGAAAGAAAGGGGCTTGTAAATGGCAAAAAAAAACAGGAAGGAAAAGAATTACAAATTCTTTAAGCTGCTTAAAAGCAACCCGTTTCAAAGGATGATTGCGCTTATTATTACCTGGCTGGTATTATCAGCATTGGTTGCATATGAAGCGGCGCCGGTAAAGTATAAGCTTGAGGTCGGCGATATTTCCCAGTATGATATCCAGGCGCCCAGGGATATTGAAAATACTTTAAAGACCAGGCAAAATGCCGAAGAAAAGGCCTCGAAACTGGCCCCGGTTATTATAGACATTGAAAACGCCAACAGTGATATGCTGAACGGAGCGTATGAGTATTTTGAAGGACTGGAAGAGCTTATTGAGAATGTCAGAAATGATCCTGAAATTAAGATCCTGAATGAGAAAATACAGAAATATGATCCGGAAGGAGCATACAAGGCTCTTTTTGACCTGGACGAGTCTGCCTTAACGCTTCTGATGTCGGAGCAAGGCAAAGGAAACTTTCAGAACTTAAAGAATACGGTCATCAAGACGATAATTCCCGAGCTCACCAAAAAGAAACTGATGCAGGACAATATTGCTATGGAGATATCAAAAGGACTCGCTTTTATTGGTGAAGGACATCCGATCATGCCGTTTAAGCCTATCGCGGTCGATGTTTTGCAAAAGGTAATCAAACCTAACAGCCGTATCGACGAAGAAGCCACAAGAGTACAGAGAGATACGTTTATCGAGAACTACATTAAGGAAAATCCCGTTATAATCTATAAAGACGAGAGAATAATAAGCAAGGATGATTTGGTCACAGAGGATAAATACCAGGTTTTGAAGGAGATTAATTACATAGACAGTGAAGGAAAACCCGATTACCCCCTTTATATAGCAGTTTTCGTAATAACTCTGCTGTTATTTATCAGTGCTTTCCTGTATCTTAAGAATTTTCAGCCAAAGATATATTATAATCGCAACTCCGTCTTTTTAATATGTGTCTCCATACTTATTACAAGTTTATTTGCCTGGGTTATTCGTGAATTTATACCCGATTTGTCATATTCACTTATTCCGATATTCATAGCCCCGGTACTGATCGCGATTTTTTTGGGCATAGAAACGGCCATAACAATAAATATTCTCCTAACCTTCAGCTATTCGCTTATGGTGGGAGGAAATCCTGAGTTCATGCTTATGTCAGTACTGGGAGGTTCATTTGCTGCCTTTTTCACCGCAAACGCCACCCAGAGAAGGAAAATTTCCATGACAGGTATTGCCTTAGGCTTCTTGAATGCCATGGTAATAATCATGGTAGGCTTAATGGAGAAGAAAAGCCTGGAGACTATGTTAAACGACGGAGGTCTTGCATTTATCAACGGCCTTTTATCCATTATTCTTGCAATCGGCCTTTTACCGTTCCTGGAGACAACCTTCAACGTGGTAACACCGTTAAAGCTTCTCGAATTGGCCGATCCCAATCACCCGCTTTTAAAGCGCCTGTTAATGGAAGCTCCCGGCACGTATCATCATAGCCTGATGGTAGGAAACCTGGCAGAGGTGGCAACCCGTGAAATCGGAGGCAATGCTCTTTTGGCAAGAGTAGGCGCATATTTCCATGATGTGGGTAAATTGAAGCGTCCTTACTTCTTCAAGGAGAATCAGATGGGGGACAACCCTCATGATAAGCTCACCCCCAACCTAAGTACCCTTGTTATTACATCCCATACCAAAGACGGTGAAGAACTGGCAGCCAAGTATCATTTGCCGAGAATAATAAGAGATATAATAATGCAGCACCATGGAAATACTTTAGTTGCCTATTTCTATCATAAGGCATTGCAGCAGACCGATAAAACAGATGAACTTAAAGAAGAGAACTTCAGGTATGAAGGTCCGGTACCCGATACCAGAGAGGCTGCCGTAGTAATGCTGGCAGATTCGGTGGAAGCAGCCGTCCGTGCTATGCCGGAAAAGACTCCCGGAAAAACCGAGGGTCTGGTCAGGAAAATTATCAAGGACAAGCTGGATGATGATCAGCTGAGTCGCTGTGATCTGACTTTAAAGGATCTCAGTATTATTGCCGACAGCTTCGTGCAGGTTCTCAGCGGCGCTTATCATGAACGCCCTGAGTATCCTGAACTGGAAAAGAAAAAGAGCCTGGTGGAGCTTGATGACAGCATTTATAATGCACCCAAAGAGATAAAAATACCCAGGAAGGATAATATAAATGAAACTAACAGTGTACAACCAACAGAAAGCGCATGAGATATCAAAAGATATCAAAAGACTGATTGAAAAGGCGGTTAAGCTGTGTGTCAAAAAAGAGGGTTTCCCATACCCTTGTGAAGCATATGTTACCTTAACCGACAATGAGAATATAAAGGTACTGAACCTGGAATACCGCGGCATTGACAAAGCAACGGATGTACTTTCTTTCCCCATAATTCAATATATTAATGGTGAGCCGCAAATACAGCCAGGTGATATGGATCCCGGTTCCGGTCGGGTCTTTTTGGGTGACATAATCATATCTGTGGAAAAAGCTTTTGAACAGGCTGAAAACTTTGGCCATTCTGTCGAAAGAGAATTGGCATTTTTAGCTGTTCATGGCGCCTTGCACCTGTTGGGATATGACCATGAGACAGAAACAGACGAGAAACGCATGTTTTCTTTGCAGGAAGATATATTGAACGAAATGGGGCTTATCAGGAAATGAAAAATAAGAGTATTGCCCAGAGTTTTAAGAATGCCGTCAACGGGTTTTACCGGGCCGTCACCGAAGAGCACAATATGAAAATACATATAGCCGCGGCAATACTGGTTATAGTTTTTGGAATCTTGTTTAAGCTGGACATTCCCCGCTGGCTGGCAGTGGTATTTGCCATAGGGCTTGTTTTTGTATGCGAGTTGTTTAACACGGCGATAGAACTTCTGACAGACATGGTTACCACCGAATACTCACAGCAGGCGAAAAATGTGAAAGACATCAGCGCGGCGGCAGTATTGGTAAGCGCCGTTATTTCTGTTATAATAGGGATAATTGCTTTTGCAGGCCCGATAATAAGTTTATTGGAACGGAACAGATAGGATATATATGAACTATTTATCTTTACAAACTCTTTTATTAATGACACCGATTCTTTTTATTGCCTTGCCGGTTCACGAACTGGCTCATGGCTGGGTTGCCTATAAATTGGGGGATCCAACAGCCAGGAATGCAGGGCGCCTTACTTTGAACCCTTTTAAGCACCTGGATTTTATTGGGGTACTGATGATGTATGCCGTGGGTTTTGGCTGGGCAAAACCGGTTCCGGTAAACTTCAGCAACCTTAAAAATCGCCGCATGGGTACTGTCCTGGTAGCGATGGCCGGCCCGTTGTCCAACATCTTGTTAGGCTTCATCAGCATTTTCATAGGAGGAATTTTGGCGAAGCTTATTGATACCGGCACAATTGTAATAGACACCGAAAAAGCGCTGAAAATGTTTGTATACGTTGCTCTGTTTTTCTATATACTTGTTTCTGTAAATATAAATCTTGCAATATTCAATATGATACCGGTACCTCCGCTGGACGGCTCCAGGCTCATATCGGGGTTTATTTCCGAAGAAGCTTTTATTAAGTTTTCACGTTTTGAGCCGTTTATTGGCCTTGCGTTTTTTGCGCTTGTGGTTTTGGATCCGAATGATTATCTGAGCGCTTTTATCAGGGCAGTTGCAAATCCCGTTTTTCGCAGTATGGCCATTACCACTGAATATATTTTGGGTATAAACCCCAATAATGTATTCTGGGGAATAATGCAGGGCACAATTTAGAGGCTGAAGCTTTGCGGTCATAATATTGTAATATCTTGATTGGAACAAGGATACCGGAAAAAGATTATTATGAAACTTATTACCTATGCAATAAAGGATTCCGAAAATATAAGCCGTCTTGTGAAACTGTCACAGGAAGGCATAAACAGTGCTGTTCATGGTATTTCAGATTCTCAGAAACGTCACCTGGCGAATGCGGTGGCTGAAATATCAGGTTTTAAAGGTCTGTTTGTGGCATGGAATGAAATGCAGGCACGACAGGCTTATCTTGATTTTACCTATCTTACTGACAATAATGTCGTTTATCTTCCAAACCGCGAAATAATGCTTTATGATGTGGAAGCGCGGAGTTTCGAACAGACGCGGGACAGGATTTCTTCCCTGGCCAGGATTCTGAAGGGTGATTATAAATTCATAGTAACATCGGCTGAGGCTCTGATGCATTTTATAATGGACCCGAAAGACTTTGAAAGGCAGCTTATTAATCTTAAACCCGGCGATATTGTAGACTGGGAGGCTTTGGAAGAAAAGCTCCTGGTACTGGGCTATAACAGGGAGGAAAAGGTTGAAGGCCCGGGACAGTACGCAAAAAGGGGAGGAATATTGGATATATACCCTGTAAACTGTGTCATGCCCTGCCGAATCGAGTTTTTTGACATAGAGATAGATTCAATGCGCTGGTTCTCCGAAGAGACACAGAGGTCGGTAGATAATTGTGTTGAACTTGAAATTTATCCGGCAAGGGAAATAATATATTCAAGAACTGAAATAGACGCTATTGCCAAAAGAATACGCAAAGCCCTTGACGAAACCTTGTCGGTTGTTACGGCCGACTTACGTCCCATACTTGCCAAAAACATAGAAAAATATATAGAAAAGCTTCACGACAGCCATTATTTTACCGGCGTGGACAAATTCATCCCATATCTTATTGAGAAAAAAGCCAGTCTGTTCGACTATCTGAAAGAGAAACATCTTGTGTTTTTCGAGGAATCGAAGAAAACCCGGGAACGGATGAAAAATGAGCAGGAGGCTCTGAGCAGCCTCTGCGAGACGTTGATGGAAAAAGGAATGATCCTGAAAGATACCTTTTCCATGCTTTTCGATGCCGACGCCATTATGGAAAGAGCCGGCAGTAACTCCATCATTACGCTTGAGTCCCTTGATGACAATGATATATTTACGGAAGGCAAGACAGAAAAAATCAAGATCAGGGGTTCCGGGATAAGTCCCTATAACGGCAGACTGGATTTAATAGGGGATGATATTAAAAAATGGTTAAAAGAAGGATACAGGGTGGTTTTTCTATGCTCATCCGAGGACCGGCTGGACAGGTTTATTGAAGAATTAAGGGAAAAAGATGTAATAGCCGTAAAAGCCCAGCACAACGGAACCTGGCCGGAGGGAATAACGACAGTAGTAGTTTACGGCCATTTACAAACGGGCTTTGTATATATAGACGAAAAGCTTGTTGTTCTTGCGGAAAGTGATTTATCAGCCGTAAAATCCGGACAGGCCAGAAAGAGAACCGGAATAAAAAGTAAGCGGATTTCTTCTTTTACTGATTTAAAGGTAGGAGATTATGTAGTTCATCAGGCCCATGGCATCGGCATATACAGAGGAATGGAACAACTGGTGGTTGAGGGAGTCAGAAGGGATTATCTCAGAATAAGCTATAAGGACGGAGGTACTCTTTTTATCCCCACTACCAGCATGAATCTCATACAAAAGTATATAGGATCAGAAGGAAGGGAACCCAGGCTTAATAAACTGGGCGGCACCGAGTGGACGAAAGTTAAGGCACGGGTAAAAGAGTCATTAAGAACTTTGGCCATTGATTTGATCCGGCTGCAGGCAGAGCGCCGGAATACCAAAGGATTTGCCTTTTCTCACGATACGGTATGGCAAAAGCAGTTTGAAGAAACATTCGAATATGAGGAAACTCCTGATCAGTTAAAATGCGTTGCAGAAATAAAAGCTGATATGGAATCGGATACTATAATGGATCGCCTCTTATGCGGCGATGTCGGATATGGAAAAACTGAGGTGGCAATGCGCGCAGCATTCAAGGCTGTCATGGACAGCAAGCAGGTGGCGTTTTTAGTTCCCACCACGGTTTTGGCGGCACAGCATTATGAAACATTCAAAAAAAGGTTTTCAGGGTTTCCAGTAAGGATCGAGATGCTGAGCAGGTTTAGGACCGATGCCGAACAAAAGGCCATCATAAAGGATTTGAAAAACGGCAGGATAGACATTATAATAGGAACCCATATGCTGCTGGCCGAATCGGTAAAGTTTAAGGATTTAGGGCTTCTGGTAATAGACGAGGAGCAGCGTTTCGGCGTAGAGCACAAGGAAACCATTAAATCAAGGTATCCCAGGGTGGATATACTGACTCTTTCTGCCACGCCCATACCAAGAACGCTTAATATGGCTTTGACAGGCATAAGGGATATAAGTACACTGGAGGACCCTCCTGAACACAGATATCCTGTTCAAACATATGTTGTCGAACATAGAGATGATATTATTCAAAATGCCATAAACCGTGAATTAGCAAGGGATGGCCAGGTATTCTATCTTTATAACAGGGTAAGAGGTATTCAATCAAAAGTGGCGCAATTACAGGCTTTGGTACCTGAAGCCAGGATTGGGTATGCCCACGGGCAAATGGGGGAAAGAGAACTGGAGAGAGTTATACAGTCATTTTTAGACAAAGAGTTCAACGTATTGGTATGTACCACAATAATTGAGTCAGGTATTGATATGCCAAATGTAAATACCATTATTGTTGAGGATTCGGACAGATTAGGGCTTGCCCAGCTTTATCAGCTCAGGGGAAGAGTCGGAAGATCCAATCGTCTGGCATATGCATATTTAACATATAAAAAGGACAAAGTTCTAAATGAGACTGCCGAAAAACGGTTAAAAGCCATAAAGGAGTTTACCGAGTTTGGATCGGGCTTTAAAATTGCCATGAGAGATTTGCAAATAAGAGGCGCAGGCAATATCCTGGGAGCTGAACAACATGGACACATGGATTCGGTAGGGTATGACATGTACCTGAAACTGCTGGATGAAACCGTATCTGAGCTTAAAGGAGAAAAAGTTGCCGCAGAGTCGGCAGATACCGCAGTGGAGCTTTTGGTGAGCGCATATATTGATGCTTCCTACATCAGGGATGAGGAGCAACGAATCGATATGTACAAGGCAATTGCCGCCATAGAAACAGAGGATGATATCCTTGACATAAAAGATGAACTGATTGACAGGTATGGCGATATACCAACCGAAACAAACCAGCTTATCGAAATAGCTTATATAAAGAACCTGGCTTCACAGCTTGGCTTTTCCTCAATAAAGCAGAAAGACGAAGCGGTGCTTCTGAATTTTGCCGAACAAAGCCGGCTGCCGTTGGAAAAGATCAGTGAACTAATCAGCCGGTGGAAGGGAAAATTATTATTCAGCGCAGGGAAGCAGCCATATTTGTCTCTTCGTACCAAAGACATGAAACCCGGCGAAGTCATTGAAAATATTAAAATTCTATTACAAGCGCTACAAAAATTGAAGTCGGAGCCGTAAAGACTTATAATAAATGTGTATTTCCATTATGTGAAGCAGATAAGCCAATTAATATCGGACAATTATGTATGGCATGTATTTAATGCATGAGAAAAAGGATGGAACATTATGGATAAGGCAATTAGTATAAAGAAGGTTAAAACACCTCAAAAGAAAAAGCTGATAAGAACCGAGCGTGAGAAAAAAATAACAAGGTTAATTGTTACGGTCATTTTAGTGATTGCTGCGATACTTGTTTATTATTTGATCGATTCGGGAAGTTATGTGGCCACGGTTAACGGGTATAGAATATCGAAACCCTTATACCAGTTTTTATTGCATCAGCAGATGTCGGCTACCGAATACGAGGAAGGGCTTACAACCCAGGAGGAAAAAGATAAATTCTGGACAACCATAGCTGATGGCCAGGATCCTTATGAGACAGCCAAACGTGAAGCCCTGAATTACTCAAAAGAATTCATGATCCAGTATATTAAGGCACAGGAATCGGGGATCAAGATTGATGCCGCTACAAAACAACAGGTTGAATCAATAATATCTTCCTTGAGAAGCCAATTTACTGATAAACAGTTTAAGGAGACATATAAAGTAACTCCTTCGGAACTTCAGCGGATATATGAAATGTTCAGTGTCATAGATAAATTTAAAACTAAATATATCGAAGAGAATTTTAAGCCGGAAGATTATACCGATGAGCAATTAAAAGCAGAATATGACAAGGAACCGAAGCTTTACGACAGTGCTGATATTGGCTATATAACCCTCAGTAAAAGAAATGAAAACGGGGAATTGCTTTCAGAGGTAGAAATAGAAAAAAAGAAATTAAAAGCCCAGGAAGCTTTGAGCAAAATAAAGAATGGCGAGCCGATTGATAATGTGATTGCTGAGTATACCGAGGACAAACCAACCTCGTCAGAAACCGATACGAATAATAATTCGCTTGGCAAGGCCAGTGTAAAATATAGTCAGGACTCCATGTTCCAATATTACCTGGAATGGGATCTTCTGGAGTGGGTATTTGACAATAAGCCTGGAGATGCCGATATTGTGGAAACCGACTATCACATTTATGTAGTAAAAATTGAAGACAGGACCGGATTCGAAGATGTAAAGGAAACGGTAAAAGACTCAATGGTGAAAAACGCAAGCGAGGAGTTTTATAACAGTGCCCTGGAAAGCTGGGGATTGGAATCAAAATATAACATAATAAAGAACGAACGGGTTTACGACTCTATTTCCTATAAATAAAAAATGATTTCCCGCACCCTGTAATAGGAAACAGAGATACTATCAGAATAATAAGAAAAATATTAAAGGAGCCAATGTTGAAGATATAGTCTTTCAACTTGGCTCCTTTTTGGTATATCGGAAAAGTTTTAGGCATACATTTAAGCATGTCCTTATCCATACGGAGGTTTACCATGGAACGGCAACACGACAGAATAGAAAGCCTTAATATGTTGCTTTCGACATACTTACCCGACAGGATCAGAAAAGCAGTTAAAAGAATAAAAGAACATTACCTGAATGATCTGGAAGAAATAAGAATTCGAAGCGGGCTTCCCCTGATGGGAGTGTTTTCCGGAAGCGATTATTTTATCAGTGAGGAAGGTGTTCTGTCTCATAGCAGCCAGTCAGCGCTGATTGTCACGCCCAAGGAAGTAAACTCCTTATTTCTTTTGTTATGTGAGCAGTCGGTATATGCTTACCAGGATGACATCATAAGGGGATTTATTACCTTACAGGGAGGCCATAGAGCCGGCATATGCGGCACAGTGGTATATGATGGCGACAGAATAAAAGCCATTAAAGACATTTCCTCGGTAAATATCAGGTTTTCGAGGCAGGTGAAAGGCTGTGCCAGGGATATTTTTCAACAGCTGATACGAAATAGGCAGGATATACACAATACACTGATTCTGTCACCTCCCCGTTGCGGCAAGACCACTATTCTGAGGGATTTATGCCGCCTGATAAGCCAGGGGCTTGGCAATGACAGTTTCAGGGGCTTAAGGACAGCGGTTATAGACGAACGATCCGAATTGGCTGCAAGTTTCAGAGGAGTGCCACAGAATGATTTGGGACCAAGAACGGATATATTGGACGGATGCCGGAAAAGCCAGGGAATTGAAATGATGCTCAGAGGAATGGCTCCCCAGGTTATTGTTGTGGACGAACTGGGCGCTATGGAAGATGCGGATGCGATACGAATGGCATGGAATGCCGGAGTCAGAATAATTGCGACAGCTCATGCATTCGGACTGGAAGATTTTAAGAGAAGACTGGGAGTAGGACAACTCGCGGGAAAAGACGGGTTTGAGAGAATAGTCCTGCTGGGAATGAATAATGGAAAAAGGTGGGCAAAGGTGATGGATGCAAATGGTAATGAATATAGCGCTTTGGCTGAAAGTTGCAGGATGCCTGATGGTTTTTGCAGGATGCGCGGCCACGGGAATGAATATGTCTTTGAGGCTTGCCGAGAGACAGCGTGCACTGGCAAAACTTGCGGAAATTCTTCTTAATCTCAGAAACCAAATATGCAAGTTGGGTATACCCCTTTTCATGGCATTTGAAAACGTAGGCAGGGAGTCAAATGGCGGGGTGTGGACGGATATTTTCATAGAATGCGGAAATGTAATGAGACAACAGCATATTGACGCAGGCGAAGCATGGAAAAAAGTGATTAAAAAAATGGGCAGCAGCATTCCTTTAGATGAATCGGACTGGCAGGTACTTTCTGATTTCTGGGAATTGTTAGGCAAATCTGACAGGGAAAACCAGGAATCAATATTGGAAATGGAAAAAGAAAATCTTGAAATGCTGGAGAAGAAAGCAAAAGAGGCTATGAACACCAAAGGCAGGTTATACAGGAACCTTGGGGTCTTAAGCGGGGCAGCGGCAGTGATTCTCTTACTGTAGCATCTTCATTTATAAATTATTACCTGGTGCAGCGACTTAACTAATACAGATGGCAGCTTAAGTTTTAAGTTTATGAAGAAAACTTACATATTATCTTTCCAAGCGCGGGGTATTGTGGACGAAGCCATTATTAAATCTTGATTTAAGGGGATACATGCATGAACGTGGATTTAATTTTTAAGATTGCGGCCATTGGTATCCTGGTATCAATACTGAATGTTGTGCTTACCAAGTCAGGCCGTGAGGAAATGGCCATGATGACCACATTAGCCGCTGTAGTGGTGGTTTTACTGATGGTGGCAAAAGAGATTGTAAAACTGTTTGACACGGTTAAAGCCTTATTCGGTTTCTGAAAGGAATTTAAGCCTATGGAAGCTGAACTTGTTCGGATTGCAATTTTAGGGATTATTGCTGCTATATGTGCAGTAATTATATCAGGGAAAAATCCCGAGATGGGTATGATCCTGGGGCTGATATTCGGGGTTATAGCCCTGATGATAGCCTTCGGGAAAGCCGGCACAATCGTAAAAGCGCTGGAAGATACAATTGTAAGTTCGGGGATTGACGCAAAGCTGCTGGTACCGGTGCTGAAAATTACGGGGATGGCGTATATAACCCAGTTTTCGGTGGATGTATGCAAGGATGTCGGACAGAACGCCATAGCCGGCAAAATTGAAACCGTCGGGAAAATTATGATGCTTGTGGTGGCTGTACCTGTTGTAACATCACTGATACATATTATCTCCGGCATATTATAGTATTGTAGGATTTATAGGTCCGAAATCAGTATTTCAAGTTGAATGCCGGCAATCTGGCTGCTGAATGTTTTCCGCGGTTTTTCAAAAGACTTAAGATGAGGGAGAGGAATACGGTGGGTTATATCATAAAAAACAAAATACGGTTTTCGCTTCTTATATTCCTTGCGGTACTCTCTGCTTCAACACCTGTTGCAGCTTTACAGGATACCGGGGCAGTCTTGACGCAAAGCGAGGATATTATTGAAGAAAAGCTTAAGAACAACGAAATAAAAACCATTAAAGAAACGATAGACAAAGCGTTGAGCAAATCACAAATATCGAAAGCTTACAATTTGAATTCGGAAGAAATAATAAGGAATTCTCTTAAGGGAAAGCCCCTGGATAGCTTAAAAGGACTTCCGAAAATACTTGGCTCCATTCTTGGGAAAGAAATAAAAGTTAACATTGCGCTGACTATTCAACTTTTGGCTATCATGTTGCTGGGAGCGGTTATACGTGCATTGCAGCCTTTAGAGCACGGGATACCCAACGAAGTGGCAAAACTGGGAGTCAACAGCATATTAATCATTGTCGCGGCAGTAAGTTTCGGCAATGCGGTGGATATAGCAAAAAAAACCATTGAAACCATGCAGCATACGGCATCTGTTGCAATGCCCGCTCTTATTGCCCTTATGGCAGCTTCGGGGAAAATAGTAACCGTTACGGCCATGCAACCGTTAATGCTGGCCACAGTGAATATTGCGTGCCAGATTTTTAAGACCGTTCTTTTGCCGGTTACAGTGATGGCAGGTACTCTTTTCCTGGTAGACAGCGTTTCCGAGCGATTCAAGCTAAGTTCATTGGCCAACCTCTTAAAGAGCTGCGCAATATGGACTACCGGAGCCATAACACTGTTATTCTCCGTCCTAATGTCGATACAAAAGGTAGCCGGTTCTTCAATTGATGCGGTAACCATAAAAACAACCCGATTTGCCATCGGAACGTTTATTCCGGTAGCCGGGAAGTACATGTCGGATGCCGCAGAGACCATACTTCACTGTACGGCCGCAGTAAGCAATATTGCGGGTATTTTGACTGTCATTGGCCTGGGACTGATTTTTGTGATACCGTTTATCAAAGTCTTTATTATTATGACGGCATTTCGCATTGCCGCGACTGTCGGGGCGCCAATCTGCGACGAAAGCATTTGTGATGCATTGACGGATTCGGCCGGGTGTATTTCTTTAATGCTTGGAATAATGGGGGCTTCGTTATTTGTAATTATTATCCTGACAGGTACCCTGATAAGTTCGTCAGGAGTAATGGGGCAATAAAATGGATGGTTTAAGAACCTGGGTTATAACGTTAGTCTCAATTACAATCGTTTGTTCAATAATCGAGAAATTCGCGCCTCAGGGCAATCTCAGCAAGTATGTAAAGCTTGTTTGCGGATTGGTCGTAACCGTTGTTATTATTAAGCCTGCTTTAAATTTGCTGAAAGGGGATTTTGAAATTGACAGCATAGCGTGGAACCAATATGTAAAGATGTCGGAGAAGGAATTTAAAAACAGGGTTACAAGGCTCCAGGAAGAGGATTTGGGCCAAATACTGGAACTATACAGGATTTCTCTTATCAATGACGTTAAAACACGGTTTAAAGGACACAGCGAGTTTATTATCGCAAATGCAGACGCAGTATTGTACGAAGACCCCAGGGATGAAAGATTCGGATTAATAAGAAGCCTCTATTTAAGTCTTAAACCGGCTGACGGCAACAGGACGAAAACTATAAACCCCCAAACTGTTACTTATATTAAAAATCAGCTTAAGGAAGCTTTTGCCATTGAAGACAGTCAGATAATCATTGACATTAGCGCATTTAGTGGAGGATAGGTTTATGTTTAAAGGAATAACGGGTTTTTTTGTCAGGAACAAGGAAAAGGACGGGAAAAGGAAGCTTTCAACCATAGAGAATCTGATATTGATAGTGCTGATCGGTGTAATCATTATTCTGGCAGGCAGCTACCTGGCAAAATCAAATGATACCGAGGATACCATGAATGAAGGAGGCAGTCTGCCTGGTCCGGAAAAAAAGACGGTACAATCCGGTTATTCTTTAGAAGGACAGGAAATTGTCGCTGATATAGAAAGAAGACTATCGGAGCTTTTGTCAAAAGTAGAGGGGGCCGGACAGGTCAGCGTCATGGTTTATGCCGATACCAGCAGTGAGCAGGTACCGGCCTATAACGATATACAGGATACCAGGAATGATGAAAGAGTTGACGGCAGATCGTTGGAAGTCAGCGAGACCAGGCAGCTTGCTTTAGCCGGTACTGATGAGCCTGTTATCCTTAAAGTGATTATTCCCCAAATAAAAGGAGTAATTGTTGTAGCAGAGGGAGCCGATGACGTCCTGGTTAAAGCCCAACTGAACAATGCGGTTTGCACTCTCCTTGGGATCCCCGAACACAGAGTTCAGATATTGAAGCATAAATAGGGTGTCAACGCAAATATAATTTTATATAAGAAAAACTCCGCCTTTTAAGGTGGAAGAAAACTTTATTTCGTTATAGAAAGCGGACACAACTTTCTATAAAACCGACTGGAGGGAAAGGTATGAAAAGAAAACAAATTGTTGTACTTGGATTGGTACTGGTCATAATTTCAGTAGGGATACTGCAGTACAACTATAATACTTCAGGAGAGTCAGCAAAATTAGACCTGGCCCTCGATAAAGATATAGATTATGAGGAAGTACCGGGAGCGGCTGTTTATGTAGAGAATTCGGACACTGCCGAGATTGACGAAGCAACGGTTCTGGCACAGCAGGCAGAAGGCTTTTTTGCTGAGGCGCGCATGGAGAGGGACAAAGCCAGGAGCAGGCAAAAGGACGAGTTAAAAGTTTTGCTTCAGGCTGAAAACGGGGCTATCGCCACCTCTTCCGGAATGACATCCCTGGAAGCGCAGGAGCAACTGCTTGCCTTAATCAGAAGGGCAGAGGCTGAAAGTACGGTGGAGACTTTGGTGAAACAGAAGGGATTTGAAGACGCAATTGCATATATGAGCGACACCAACAACGTGGATGTGCTGGTTAAAGCCCCCAGCCTTACTGCCCAGGAAGTAGCCCAAATATGTGATATTGTAATGCGCCATGCCGACGTAACCATGGATAAAATAACGGTGAAAAACGTTGAGTAGCGTCAAAACCGTCTTAATGCCCAATCAGGCCATAAAATGCAAAAAACGTACCTTAGGTACGTTTTGTTTTTTATGTTTTATTTAAGGCTATTACTGTTATTATTCAGCCATCATTGCATTAAAAGCCCTTTGAAGCTGAGATTTCTTTCTGGAGGCGGTATTCTTATGAATAATATTCTTTGAAACAGCCTGATCTATCTTTTTTATTGCGAGCTTAAGCAAATTCTCGGCCTCAGGTGATTTTGCTTCAATAGCTTCACGAAATTTACGAAGAGTTGTTTTAAGCTCGGACTTCTTAATACGGTTCTGCAAATTTTTCTTTTTGCTTACCTTTACTCTCTTCATGGCTGATTTAATATTAGGCATTATGCTCACCTCCTACTGCTTTGTGCAACACACAATATAATATCACGAAGTATTTCCCAATGCAAGAATTTTTAGTACAAGAATAAAATTTTCTGACCAACCTTGCCCCGCCTCCTATGTCATCGTGGCATCTGGGAAGGATCTTGCTCCCCTTATGTCATTCTGAGCGAAGCGAAGAATCCTTCGCGTTGACGTTTAAGTTCCTTCTACTTCGCTAATGCCCGCTCAATATGACAGTGGCAGATCGGCTTATTTCAACGAGAAGCCTTGTGCCCGGATATAAATAACCATGATAACCGTCCCTATGGCTGAAACTTGTCGGTTTGGTACTTGACTATATATTGAAAAATAATATAACATAAGGTGATAGAAATTAAGTTCCCAGGAGTGAAATCATGGATAAAAAAGGTACAGTATTAAGCGGAATGAGACCAACCGGCGCCCTGCATCTGGGCAATTATTTCGGAGCTTTGGAAAACTGGATAAGGCTTCAGGATAAATATAATTGTTATTTCTTTGTTGCTGACTATCACGCCTTGACTACCGGCTATGAAAATACCGATGATTACAAGGATAACATTACCAATCTGTTGGTTGACTGGCTGGCAGCGGGCCTTGACCCTGAAAAATGTACTTTTTTTGTCCAGAGCTGTATTAAGGAACACGCGGAACTTCATTTGCTGTTTTCAATGAATTTACCATTGTCCTGGCTTTACAGATGTCCCACATACAAGGATCAGCTTACCCAGCTTAAGGATAAGAATATTGCGACATATGGTTTTTTGGGTTATCCATGTCTTATGGCTACGGATATTCTTATGTACAAGGCAGATTTCGTGCCTGTTGGAGAGGATCAACTTCCCCATTTGGAAATAACCAGGGAAATCGCGAGGAGATTTAATTATTTATATAAATCGGAAGTCTTTCCTGAACCCCAGCCGCTTTTGACGAAGGCTAAGGTTTTGCCGGGGTTGGACGGGCGGAAAATGAGCAAGAGCTATAATAATACCATTGCGTTATCAGATAGTCCTGACGTTGTCAGGAAAAAGATAATGAGTATGGTTACGGATCCTGCCCGTATACACAAAACCGATCCGGGGCATCCGGAGGTTTGTTCAGTCTTTTCATACCATAAGCTCTTTTCAGAGGATCAGGTGGCTGAAATTGAGCATGACTGCAGAAACGGCAAGATTGGCTGCGTAGCATGCAAGAAAAAGCTGGCCGACAATATTGCCGAATTATTGACACCAATATATGAAAGAAGGCAGCAATGGCTGAAGCGAACCGATGATATTAAGGATATCATCATTGAAGGCAATAAAAAGGCTAGGATGAAGGCAGAAGAGACCATGGCAGAGGTTCGCCGGGTCATGAAAATTGACTGGATATAAGGGGATATCATGAAAAGCGCGCTGACCGATGCCTGTACCTTAAAACTTCAAAATTTTGAAGGGCCTTTTGATTTATTGTTTTATCTGATTGAAAAAAACAAGATAGATATATACGACATTCCCATCCTGGAAATTACAGAACAGTATTTGGATTATCTTAACGCCATGCAGGAGTTGGATCTGGAGATTGCTTCCGAGTTTTTGGTCATGGCGGCAACACTGCTTCATATTAAATCCAGAATGCTCCTGCCCAAGCGGGAGTCTTTGCCGGAAGAGGAAAGCGAAACGGCCGATCCGCGTGAAGAATTGATTATAAAACTCCTGGAATATAAGAAGTATAAAGAGTGTTCAACAATGCTGGCCGAAAGGGAGAAAAAGTGGAGCGGCGCGCATTATAAGCTGCCGGAGGCCATTCCGGACATAATTGAGCATGAGGAGTTGGAGGCCTCCCCTGAAACCCTGAGAACTTGCATGATTAATGTATTAAAAAGATATAATGAAAGAATGAATGATGTTTCTAGGAAAATGAAACGAATCTTAAACCAGGAAAAAGTATCGTTAAGGACAAAAGTGAAAGAAATCCTGGGATTCTTAAAAAGCGGGGTCAGGTTGTGTTTTTCGAAATTATATAATCTAAGAGAGAAGAGCCGTCTTGAAGTGGCCACCGGTTTTTTGGCAGCATTGGAAGTTGTCAGGGCAGGACGGGCCACAATACATCAAAACGTCGAATTCGGAGAAATATATCTGACGCCGAATACCAAAAGAGAGAATAATTATGATTCAATGTCAATAACAGAGGATGAATAATATGGACTCTTTAAAAGACGCTGAGACAATAATAGAGGCTTTGCTGTTTGCCTCGGGAGATCCGGTTCCATTGGAAAAAATCGCTGAAATAATCGGACACGATAAAAAAACCACAAAGGTCATTTTATCAAATTTGCAATACAAATATCAGAATACTTCCCGTGGAATCATGCTAAGGGAGATAAACAACGCATATCAGCTTTGTACCAAACCCGAGCTTGATGAGTATGTGCAGCGGTTGGGAACTGTAAGGAAAAAGCAGGGGTTAACGCCGCAGGCATACGAAACGTTGGCGATAGTGGCATATAATCAGCCGGTTACAAGAGCTTACATAGAACAGATAAGAGGGGTAAACTGCGATGGCGTTCTGATGAAGCTGATGGAAAGAAACCTTATCCAGGAAGTAGGCCGCGACGATGCTCCCGGAAAGCCAAAGTTATATGCCACGACCGAGGAATTTCTTCGTGTTTTCGGTTTTTCAAGCCTTAATGATCTTCCGCCGCTGGCTATGAATGAGATACCCGAAGTGTATGATAATATTCCCTTGGATTAAAAATACTTGGAATAAATTACTATAGGCCGGAAAACATATAGTACGGAGGTACGTATGGTTTTTCTGGCTATTTTTATAGCTTTTATTTTACTTATTATAATTACAATATTATTTTCAAGGCTGTCTTTCATGGTGGCGATTTCTTTTGATTCCGACGGATTCCAAATTGAGATTAAGGTAATGTTGTACCGATTTCTCAAGCTTTTTTCCTGGAATTTAAAAGAAGGCGGCCTGGACTTTTTTTTGAAAAAAAAGAAGCAGGTACCCGAAGACAAAAAAAAGAAAAAAGGAAGAATCTCAGCCATACTGAATCTCTTTTTCTCAAAAGATACCTATAACCATCTGAAAGAGAATTTAGAGATTTTCATATTATCCGTAAAGGGACGGATATCAACAAAAAATGCCGCATTGACCGCGTTGCTTTATGGTAATGTTTGGAGCGCTGTCGGGGCATTAATGCCTTTTATTCCACAAAAAAACCTGGTTTTGGATTTTTATCCTGATTTTCAAAAAGAAACGCCGGATTTTCGTATTTCCTGCATATTAAGAATAAGAATAATCCATATTATAAAACTGATAGTCAATGATTATTTAGACAAAATAGGGAAAGGAGAAAATGAAAAATATGGGACAGCATCCAATTGAAGAACTGATGAAAACGGCCATGGAAAGCATTAAAGAAATGGTAGATGTGAATACTATCGTAGGCGATGCGGTTCAGACAGTTGACGGGACGGTTATCATACCCGTTTCAAAAGTAGCTTTTGGTTTTGCCGCCGGCGGCGGAGAATTCAGCAATAATAAAAGAGCCGAGACCAACGCTTTTCCCTTTGCCGGAGGCAGCGGTGCAGGTGTAAGCATAAATCCGGTTGCTTTTATGATTGTGGGCAGAAATAACACGATAAAAATGATTCCTGCCTCGCCGCATGCAGCGCTTGACAGAGCTTTGGACAATATACCGCAAATTATCGAACAGCTTAAAAAGGCTTTCGAACCCGGTTCCAGGAAAGAAAAAGAACAAAAACATCATGAAAAGACCGAAGAAGATAAACCATCGGTTGAGAAGCTCAATCTCAAAGCCAGCGAGGAAGACGATGAATAAAGAATAAAATCAGACTTCCCCGGCTCTGATTTGACCGGAAAAATACTGTGCCGAACTTGTAAAGTCAATTTTAATAATATGGTCTGAAAAACAGTTTTTCAATAAATAATAAAGGGGCCCCATCGGTTTCACGATACAGCCCCTTTTATACGTTAAATCTTATTTATTCTGTTGTTGGTTTGTATCATACTGAGGATACTGATTTCCGGTATAAGTCTGGAATACCTTTTTAACGATATTACCGCCGATTGTTCCGGCTTCACGGGAAGTTAAGTCACCATTATAACCTTGCTTTAAGTTAATGCCAAGCTGGCCGGCAATCTCATACTTCATGTTGTCAAACTGAGTTTTGCTTCTTGAATTATTATTTGCCATTATCTCACCTCCTCAATGCTTATTATTGCTCTTGCCAGTCTATTTATAAGTAGAAAGTTATGGTGAAAACGGAATAATAATTAAATATTTTAAAGATCCGTAAAAACAATGTAGCCTGTTTTTGCAGTTATAAAGAAACCAAGAAATATTTGACAATTTTCATCAAAATATGAGAGAATAAAAGAAATAATATAGTATATATTGTAGAACATTTATTGTACCTGTCATAATATTGTGGTATATTCTAGTATAGGTACATATATTGTTTGTTTTTGTATACCTAATTTTATACTAATGATAAGGTGGTTGTTATAAACCATTTGAAGGAGTGATTCTGTGCTGTCCAATCTTCTGTTTACAAAGAATAGCGTTATGATGGAACGAGGGCTTGACGCAGCCTGGCTCAGAAATAATGTCATTTCGCAAAACATAGCCAATGTTGACACACCCGGATATAAAAGAAAAGTGGTTATCTTTGAAGAATTTCTTGACAGTGAGATGAAGACAAGCCGGATTTCACAGGGAAAGACCAGGTTATCCTCAGATGGTATGCAGATTATCGAGGATCCGTCAAATTCGTCATACAGAAGTGACGGAAACAATGTGGACATAGAACATGAAATGGCTTTACTGGCTGCTAACAGTATTAGATACAACACATTGATACAAAGGATGAACGGTGATTTTCAAAAATTGAAAACCGTAATTCGGGGGGGTAAATAATTATGGGACTCTTTGATGCCTTTAATATCAGCGCATCGGCCCTTACGGCACAACGCCTTCGCATGGACATAATTGCACAGAATATTGCCAATGTGAATACAACCCGGACAGAGGAAGGAACTCCCTACAGAAGGAAGACCGTGGTATTCCAGGAAAAAGAAGCGGATATACCATTCTCCCAATACCTGTCAGAACAAAGCCGCAAGCGTTTTTTGGCAGGAGGAGGAGTGAGAGTTGCGGCAATAGTTGAAGATCCCACACCTTTTAAAGAAGTATATGATCCGAGCCATCCGGACGCTGATGAAAATGGCATAGTCAGGATGCCAAATGTTGAGATAGTAACCGAGATGGTTAATATGATATCAGCGACCCGTGCTTATGAAGCCAATGTAACTGCGCTTAACGCGTCCAAGTCAATGGCGTCAAAGGCGCTTGAAATCGGGCGGTAAACTATCGGACAGGAGGAATTAACTAAATGTCAGTGCAAGGCGTTAATTCAATAAACAGTGCAATTGCTTCGCCTGTGAAGAATGTCAACAACCCTGACCGAAAAATTAATTTCAAAGAAATTCTCTTTGATGCTTTGAATAATGTAAACACTCTCGAGCAGGAATCTGCAAAAATGACAGAAGACTTTATTGCGGGCAGGACAGATAATATACATTCGGTTCTGATAGCCGCCGAGAAAGCGTCAATATCTCTCCAGTTTATTATGGAGGTCCGCAATAAGGTTATGGAAGCATACCAGGAAATCATGAGGATGCAGATATAACTGTTGTTTATTTTACCGCGGATAAAAGCATAAGGTACTTTAGAAAAAACCTTTATCGGGGGGTTAACTATGCCGGAAGGAATAAAGAAACTTTTTGATAAGCTCAAGGGCTTTTGGGGTAATCTTGAGAAGAGTCAGAAGATAAGAATATATGTAATGGCCGGTGTCTTGCTGTTTGCCATTGCCGTTACCCTGGCGCTGACGCTGAAAGTGGAATATGTACCGCTTTTCGATACCACGGAGGACATTAATCTACAGCCGGTGGTTTCATATCTGACCGAAAATAAAATTAAATTTAAAAAAGGCGATAATCAGATATATGTTGACAGCAAGCGAAAAAAAGATATAGAGTTTGACCTGACTACCCAGGGGATCGTTTCGCCTGAAGTTACTTTTGCGGACACATGGAGCAAATTGTCTTTAACGGCAACAGAAAGCGATAAGGAAAAACTCTGGAAAAATTATCTGACAAATGATTTGGTATATAAACTGAAAAAGTTCGAAAATGTTGAAAATGCAACGGTTCAGTATTCAAAACCTGAAAAAACCTATTGGGTGAAACCCGGTTCGGAAGAGCAGCAGGGCAGCGCATATGTCATGCTGAAAACCAAGGAACCGCTTACTCCGAATCAGGTAGACGCGGCAGCAAAGGTTGTGGCCGCATCTCTTGGTATTCCTGCTGATCGGATAACTATAGTGGATCATAAGCTTAACCCTTTGTCCAGGGACTATACTCGGACAGATATTCTTAAAGCCAGCAGCCAGGATGAATTGCGGCGTCAAAGGCAGCTGGAGCTTGAGAACAAGGTTTATGAGTTCTTTAAAATCGGCGTAGCGCAGAATGAGTATTTTGATACCATCAGCGTTTCTGCTAATGCGGTTTTGGACTTTGATACGTTAACCAGTACGTCAACAAGATATGCTCCGCCTGTTGCGGAAGAAAATGCGATACTGAACGAAGAAACCCTTGAAGAGACATTAATTAACGGCAGTGCCGGTGATATACCGGGTACCGATACCAATCCGCAGGGCACAATTACATATCAAATAGATGGAGAAGGAAACTCCCAATATAATAAGAGCCATGTTGTAAGGGAATACCTTTACAACCAAACAAATGAACAAAAAGAAAAGGCTGTGGGAAATC
The DNA here is from genome assembly GCA_012728095.1 of Clostridiaceae bacterium. Lineage (GTDB taxonomy): Bacteria > Bacillota > Clostridia > DSM-8532 > DSM-8532 > DTU059. Next base: position 33,306 of record JAAYFU010000022.1, on the reverse strand, counting down.
TTATATACGAACAGTCTACCATGTCGATTTCCCTTTGGTACGGAAAGAACGTTAAAACAGCTGACGGTTTAACCCCTGAGTATTTGGAGCAGGTTAGGCAGTCTGCCTATGCCGCGACCGGAGTTCCCGTGGAGAATATAACAGTAAGCGTGCAAAAACTGGCGGCCGAAACCCCGGCGGAAGTTACGCTCATGGATACTGTCGCCGAGCTCTTTGATCAATTCGGTTTTTACGTGTTAATGCTTATTCTGTTAATTGTTATGGCTGTTACCGCAATGCCCAGGAAGAAAACCGAACCTGTTGAGGTTCAGGCCGTTGCGCTTGAGGCGGCCGCCGCTGGTGAGGGAGCAGCTCCGCAGCCTGTTGAAATGATCCAGGATATTAATTTACAGGAGGAATCAGAGCTTAAGAAGCAAATCGATAAATTTGTCCAAGACAATCCTGATTCAGTTGCCCAATTATTAAGAAACTGGCTGGCAGAGGATTGGGAATAAGCTCTGCATAAGTTGCTTCCGGAAGTAGGTGGATATATGGCGGTAAGAAGTGACTTAAGAGAACTGTCAGGCAGAGAAAAAGCTGCCATGTTGCTTATTACTTTGGGACCCGAGAGGTCGGCCCAGATTTTCAAGCATCTCAAAGAAGATGAGATAGAGCAGCTTACTCTGGAAATAGCAAATATCCGGACGGTTTCTCCCGCAGAAAGAGAAAAGGTATTGAGTGAATTCTACCAAATATGCCTTGCCCAGCAATATATTACGGAAGGCGGCATAGGGTACGCGAAGGATATACTGGAAAAGGCGCTGGGTACCGAGAAAACAATGGAAATCATAAACAAGCTGACGGTTTCCCTGCAGGTCAGGCCGTTCGATTTTGTAAGAAAGGCGGACCCGGCCCAGGTATTGAATTTTATTCAAAGTGAACACCCACAGACAATTGCTCTTATTTTATCATACCTAAAACCTCACCAGGCGGCTGCGGTATTGTCGGCCCTGCCCCAGGAAAAACAGGCAGATGTGGCAAAGAGAATCGCAACCATGGACAGAACGTCCCCGGAAATAATAAAAGAGGTGGAGAGAATTCTCGAGAAAAAGCTTTCAGCGCTTGTAACCGAGGACTTTACCGCAGTAGGCGGAATTCAGGCTATTGTGGAAATATTGAACTCGGTAGACAGAGGTACCGAAAAATTCATTATGGACTCCCTTGAAATCGAAGATACTGACCTGGCCGAGGAAATAAGGAAAAGGATGTTTGTATTTGAGGATATCCTGCAGCTTGATAACAGGTCTATACAGCGCTTCCTGCATGAAGTTGACAACAACCAGCTGGCTCTTGCACTGAAGGGCGCTACCGAAGAAGTACAGAATGTGATCTTCAACAATATGTCAAAGAGATTGGCCGAGATGATAAAAGAAGATATGGAATTCATGGGTCCGGTTCGACTCAAGGACGTAGAAGAAGCGCAGCAAAAGATAGTAAATATAATAAGAAAGCTGGAGGATGCCGGAGAAATTATTATTTCACGCGGTGGAGGAGACGAAATAGTTGTATAACAGTGGCTATGGCTATGGAATATATAAACGTAACCAGGTGAATATAGGAAATCCATACAAACCGGAAAAGCGTGAACCCAAACCATCTGTTGTGGAGGCTTTTTTCGATGAGGTTGCGGCAGCAAAAGCTGACCCGGAAAAAGAGCTTGAAATCAGCCAGGACATAATTCATAAAGCTAAGGAAAATGCGGCCTTAATAAAGAGGGAAGCTGAACTTGAGGCTGAAAGAATCATTGAGGATGCAAAAAGAAATGCGGAGCTTCTTGCGGCCGAAATCAAGCAAAAAGCAAAAGAAGAGGGGTATAGATACGGCGAAACGCAGGCTCAGCAGCAGTATAACGCTCTTATAGCGGAGGCTGAGGAGTACAGGGAAAAGAGCAGGAAAGCCTATGAAGACACTCTGTCATCCCTTGAGCATGATATCATAGAATTGGTTCTCGATATTGCCGCCAAGGTAGTGGGGGACGAAATCCGCAATAACCGGGAAACCATAGTGGGAATAGTTAGGGAAACAATTCTTTCCTGCTGCAACAGGGAAAATATTGTCATAAAAGTATCGGCTGAGGATTATGATTATGTCGCAGCCAACGAGGATGTTCTCCGTATGAGTATAAAAGGCCTCAATGAACTTGAGATAAAAAAAGACGCATCCTTGGAGAAAGGTTCCTGTGTGATTGAAACTGAATACGGATCGGTTGACGGAAGTTTTGATATTCGTCTGGAAAGAATCAGAAAAGCTTTTTTTGAGCTGATGGGTGATGGTCGAAGATATGAATAACAGTATTTCATTGGACAAATATAAGAAATTGTTGGAATCACGGAAGTTTGTCCGATATTCAGGTAAAGTAACCAAAGTGGTAGGTCTCACCATTGAGGCCGAGGGCCCCGAGACGCATATCGGGGCCTTATGTCATGTGTTTGCCCAAAACAACAGGATGGTTCTTGCCGAAGTTGTCGGGTTCAGGGATAAAAAGGTTTTATTAATGCCAATAGGGGATATGTCCGGAATCGGGCCGGGAAATCTTGTGGTGGCAGCTGACAGGGATCTGGAGGTGGGCGTAGGTCCGAAATTGTTGGGCAGGGTTTTGGACGGTTTGGGGAACCCTATGGACGGCAAAGGCCCGGTCGATATAGAAAAATACTATCCTGTAAACAATATGCCGCCGAATCCCATGACGAGGCCGAGAATTACGCAGCCTCTGCCATTGGGGGTAAAATGCATTGACGGGCTTATCACCGTGGGTAAAGGACAGCGTCTGGGTATCTTTGCAGGAAGCGGCGTAGGCAAAAGCACTTTAATAGGTATGATTGCCAGGAATACCAAGGCTGATATAAATGTGATCGCATTAATAGGGGAACGGGGACGTGAAGTTCGGGACTTTCTTGAAAGAGATCTGGGAGAAGAAGGCCTTAAGCGTTCGGTAGTTGTTATAGCAACCTCGGATCAGCCTGCCCTGATTCGATTAAAGGGGGCCCTGGTGGCTACGGCCATTGCGGAATATTTCAGGGACTGCGGAAACGATGTGCTTCTTTTGATGGATTCTTTGACCCGTTTTTCAATGGCCCAGAGAGAAATAGGACTTGCTGTCGGTGAACCCCCCGTAACCAGGGGTTACACTCCTTCGGTATATGCTGCAATGCCCAAGCTTCTGGAGAGATCAGGCACATCATCCAAAGGCTCCATAACCGGATTGTATTCGGTACTGGTTGACGGCGATGATATGAATGAGCCTATAACCGATACAGCTCGCGGTATTTTGGACGGACATATTGTTCTTTCAAGAAAACTGGCTCATAGAAATCATTATCCGGCTATAGACGTACTGGCGTCTATCAGCCGTGTCATGAACGATATAATAGACGATGACCATAAAAAGTGTGCCAATGAGCTTCGCCGCAACCTTGCAATATATGCCGATGCCGAGGACCTTATCAATGTTGGCGCCTATGTTAGAGGAAGCAATCCGGAGATAGATTTAGCAATTCAATTAAACAAGAGTATCAATGAATTTCTGACACAGGATACCATGACTCGCTATTCGTTTTCTGAAACTGTTGAACTTCTTAAAAAGGCGGTAAATAAATAGAAGCAGGAGATTAAATGGCAGGATTTAAATTCCGCTTGGAAACGCTTTTAAAACTTAAAGAACAATTCGAAAAGAATGCCAGGATCGAACTGGGCGCGGCTATAATGAAGCTTGAAGAAGAAAAGGCCAGGCTTAAAGTCATAGAGGATAATATTGATATTACCACTAATGACTTCAGAGACGCGTGCTCAGGCGTCATCCGCCCTGAAAAAATCAAGGAACTGAAAGCATATCTTGAACACCTTCAGCATGAGAAAGACAAGCAACAGGAGATTGTTAAGCGTCAGCAGAAAAATGTCGATATTATTAGAGAAAAGCTCGTTGAAATAATGAAAGAAAGAAAAGTTTTGGAGAATCTTAAGGAAAGGGAATTCCAGGAGTATTTGAAAGAGGAGACCAAAAAGGAGCAGCAGCAGGTAGACGAGCTGGTTAGCTATAAAGAGAGCAGCAATACGGCCGATCTTCTGGATGACGGGTAATAGCCGAAGTCTGATGGAGAAGAGATATTATTGGCTCGAACTTCAACGACCTGGTTTATGTTCGTGATCGCAGCAGCTATATTAGTCATCCGAAGCACGGCAAAAGCATATCCAAAATTGCCGGCTTTTTTATTAAGATGACGGGGAAGTTATAAAGTAACCATGCAATAACGAATATTCAGGTTAAGGAGATTATTCATGGAAGATATGGAGAAACAGAAAAAAAAGATATTGGAGCAGAAACTAAACACACAATCGGAAAAACCCGGAGGATGTTTACATTCGATAATCGTGGTGTTTGTGGCTTTATTGGTGGTTGCCGTTGTTTTTTCCGGTGTTTTTTATTTTGCGGTCAAAAACAATATTAGTGGTTTGGCCGATTCATTAAAGCCATATATTAAAGATTATCCTATTTTAAAAATATTCATGCCTCAGGATTTATCCGGATATGATCCAGAGGATCCTAAGTATCTAAGCGACAAGGAACTCGTGGAAAAATACCAGGAATACCGGGAAATGGTTTTAAGTCTAAAAGAGGAACTTGATGAAGCCAAAAGGACAATAGAGGAAATGGAAGCTGAAAAGCAAGTCTCGGCTGATATTGAAACAAAAGCTGAGGAAAACCGACAGCTTTTGAAGACCATTGAAAACGAAAAAGCGGAGTTGGAGGCTTTAAAAAAGTCTATAGTAGAGCTTATTGCCAGGGGAGATCCCGAAGGCTTTAAGAATTACTTTCAGAAAATTGACAAAGCCACGGCCCAGGCTGTGTATACAGAAATTATGAAAGAAGCGGTAATCAGCGAAGAAAAAAAAGCACTGGCAAAACCTTTTGCGCTCATGAATCCACAAGGAGCGGCAAATGTGCTGGCAGAAATGTATTCAAAGGATAAGGAAGCGGTTCTGGACATTTTCGAAGGCATGGACTCGAAAGCAATGGCACCGATTCTCGAAAAAATGGAACCAAAAACTGCGGCCGATATTTATGGGTTGCTCTCCGACCGAAGAATCGGTCGGTGATGCATATATAATCACACATTTTATAAGTTTGCCAGGAAGGAGGTGAAAAGATGATGCAGAGCAATTCGGTTAACACAATGCTGTTTATTCCCCGAATCCCGGGTAATGACAAAACCGGTACGGTCAAAGGGCTTTTATCGGGCGATGACACCTTCATGAAAATGCTCGGCGAAAAGATTGCCGAAATAAAAATTGATAAATTACAGCCTCAACACGTTGACAGAAAAATGAACTTTACTAAAAGAGGTATATTAAAAGATGAAACCGGGCCTGTAAATGAAAGGAAACCCGGACCTACAACGAGAAAGCTTGACAAGGAGCCTGAAAAAGTTAATGCGGCATCAGGGCAGGAAACCGAGGATGCAAAAAGCGACGAAAAGGGAATCCGGGAAAAGATCAGCTCTCTTGAAGCGTTAATAGCTTTATTGGAGGAGCTTATGGCACGATTGAGCTTAAAAAACGTTTCAGTGGCTTCCGGAACACTGAACGATTCGCAGGAATTAATTCTGTCGGCCGAAAACAAAGGAATTTCCCCCATAGAGCTGTTAATGTCCCTGGTTAAGGAAGATGCCGTTACCCTTAAAGCAATAATGAATGAATCAGGCAACAGCATTAATACTCATGAAATCAACCAACTGCTTGAAAAAATTCAGACCCTTTTGGAAAAGCTTTCCGGCGACCGCGATATGCCCCTGCTGAAAGCCGAGATTGTGCGCGAAAGCGTGAGCATGGAAGAATTGACTGAGCAGCTTAGAAATCAGTGCAGGCAGCTGATTGACAAGCTTAATGAACAGGTGTCGGGTCCGAATGTTACCCTCAATGATGAGTCTGTCCGGGAAGAACAGGTTTTGAGTGAATCTGTGAAGACCGAACCTATGTCTCGGCATGACGCAAAAGATGCCGAAAAAGATTTTTCGGCTCTAGCTGAAGATGTTGATGCTTCCCAGGTGAAACTGTACGACGATATGGATAATTATTTCGAAAGCATTATAGCTCAGAACCGGCAGATACCTGGAGAAAGCGAGATTCAGCCGGAAGTTACCGAAAAGTTGTGGTTTCCTTTAGCTGAAAGGCCTCTTGCCCATACGGTAACAAACCAGGTAGCAATGAAGATAAAGGTTATGGCAGGAGAGAACAAACAGGAAATGGAAATGCAATTGAAGCCTGAAAGTCTTGGCAGACTGACCCTTAAAATTATCCATGAACGGGGAGAAATATTAGCCAGGATTACCGCCGAGAATCAGCAGGTGAAAGCAATCCTTGAGAGCAATATGCAAATGCTCAAAGACGCATTGGAAAGGAGCGGCTTAAACGTACAGAATCTCAGTGTCTCGGCGGAAAACAACAGGGATAATCGACATAACAAAGAAAGCGGTGACGATAAGGGCAAAGTTTATTCAGCCGGCTTAAGCAGAAAAACAGGCGCTTCTTCACAGGCAGAGACTGATAAACTCAGTTTGAGAGCCCGAATTGAAAAAGAGTATTTTAAGGATATCTCCCGGATTAACCTTACGGCTTAGTCCCCGAATATTTTAAGGGAAAGGAAGTGAAAAAAATGTCTGTAACTTCGACAGCAGGTATGGGCAGGCAGAAAACGATTGAAGAGATTATCGCTTCCCAGGCTGAATCCAAAGCGTCCACCCGTAATACAGGGGAACTGGGCAAGGATGATTTCTTAAAGCTGCTTATTACCCAGGTTCAACACCAGGATCCGCTGAATCCGACCACCGATACCGAGTTTATCGCCCAATTGGCACAGTTCAGTTCCCTTGAACAAATGCAGAACCTCAACAGGGCTTTTTCCTACTCAGCAGGTATTTCTCTGATAGGCAAGTATATCTCGGCAGAGGTGGAAGACGGAACCGGAAAGGTTAAGTTTGTTGACGGCCGAGTCGATACCGTCCGCATAATCAAAGGAGAGGTATATGCAGTTGTAGGAGAAGACGATGTACCGTTGAACAAAATAACCTGGGTCGGCAGCGAGAACCTCAATATCGGCGAAGATGTAACCGGATACAGCGGAATAATCGGAATGCTGGGTAAGGCCCATATTGTTAACGATGAGGGTAAAACCAGTTCTCTTGAAGGAATAATCACGACTGTTGTCAAGGAAAGCGGAGGCGTATACGCAATACTGGATGAAGTGGATATAAAGCCGTATAACCTTGACTTAGCCGGTTTAGAGAATGTTGAGGATTATATTGCGGCAATGGCCGGAAAAGAAATATCCCTCAGAATCGAGGACGATTTGACGGGAGAAAAATTCAAGGTCGAGGGTATCCTAAGGGGCGGATACTATGATGAAGACGGTGAGATAAGACTGGTTCTTGACAAGGTTAAAGTTCCTGCCGGAAATATCTACTCAACTACGAAAATTGATCTTATATCCACCGAGCATATGCTTCTGAATGAAATCCTGAAGGAACTGAGGAAGCTGAACGGCTCCGGAGATACACCCGGTGATACGTCGGATGAGCCCGATCCGTCCGATGAAACCGAGCCGACTGACGAATCATGATGGGAGGAAGTAACATGAACATTAACAATCGTCCCATTCAAAGTATTCATCAGGTTGTCGGAACCGCGAAACCCGCTGTGAAAGTTCCTGTTTCAAGGCCGGAAGAAGACTTTTCTTCTATCCTGAATCAGAAGCTTAACGAAAGCCGGGAGGTAAAAATCTCCAAACATGCGGCAATGCGTATAGAATCCCGGAATATCAAACTGGATGCCAGCCATGTTGAGAGATTGAAAAATGCGGTGGATAAGGCATCGTCCAAAGGCGTTAGGGATACCCTGGTGGTTATGGACGATATGGCATTTGTCGTAAATGTTAATGCCAGGACGGTCATAACCGCGTTAAACAAAAGCGAGCTTAAGGATAATATCTTTACAAATATTGACGGAGCGGTGTTTACCTGATTATTAACAACTGGATGACAATAACACACAGTATTTAAGTCTCATTACACGGCCGGACCCACCGGGAGGCCGTTCATTCCTGAATGACAGATGGAATGAGGACTTTAGGGAGGTTGATTAATTATGATGATGTCTATGTATGCAAGTGTCTCAGGCTTGAAGGCTCATCAGATTTGTATGGACGTAATAGGCAATAATATCGCCAACGTTAATACAGTAGGATTCAAAGCAAGTCGTGCCACTTTCCAGGAGATTTTTTCACAAACGCTTTCTCCAGCCAGTACACCTGATGAAGTAACCGGGCGCGGGGGAACTAACCCTATGCAGGTTGGGCTTGGTATGAACATTGATGCAATCGACGTTCAGATGAACAGAGGAAGCGTGCAAAGAACAGAAAGCCCAACCGACCTGTCAATAGAAGGAGAAGGCTTTTTCATCGTCAGAAGCGGAAGTGACGGTGAGTTTTTGTTCACAAGGGCGGGTAATTTCACCATAGACAAGCAGGGAAATCTTGTGACCTCTTCCGGGCAAAATGTCTATGGATGGATGAAATACGAATACGGCGATAATGGATATGTATTTGATACCCAGGAACCCATAATGCCTCTGAACCTTTATTCTGATATCTATAACAGCAACAAGAGGATTATATCCGCCAAGGCGACTACTATCGCGGTTCTTTCCGGAAATCTTGATGCCACTGTGACGCCGGTGGGAGGGTATACAGGTAAAGAAGGAGAGGTTGCAACTATAGATACCATTCTTGACGCGGTTGGACCTGATGGTACGCCAGGCAGCGACGGCATCCCTGACGGAGGCACGGAAAACTCTACAAATTTTGATCCACATTTTATCGTTCCTGTTTCGGTCTATGATGATCTGGGTAATGAATATAAACTTACTATAAAGTTCTGGAAGAATTTTACCCAGAGCGTGACAGGCCCCGATGGTGAAACAACTGTTGAAACATCCTGGTACTATGTGATTGACGGTGGTTCAAATGCTACGGCAACACAAGCTGCAAGCGGATTTATCAAGTTTGATTCCAAGGGACGGTTAATTAAAGACGATTTAGTAAATTTTAATTACAAGCCTACTATAGAAATAACACCTAGTATTGCAATGGGGAGCCAGCCATTTAGTTTTGAGCTCAATATGGAACAGTTATCCATGTTTGCCGATGATTCTTCCGTGAAAACAACCCGTGTAGACGGTTATCCGCCGGGAACACTGGTTACTTTCAGCATAGGCAGCGACGGAGTGATTACCGGGGTTTATGATAACGGCCGGCAGCAGCCGCTGGGACAAATAGCCCTCGCTACTTTTGAGAACCCCGCGGGTCTCCAGAAGGTAGGCGCAAACCAGTTTGCCCAGACACCCAACTCCGGTGATTTCAAAGTGGGCAAGCAGCCTGGGCATGACGGCGCAGGCGTTTTGATTCCCGGCACACTGGAAATGTCAAATGTGGACCTTGCGAAACAGTTTACCGAAATGATAATAACCCAGAGAGGATTTCAGGCCAATAGCCGTGTTATGACAACGTCAGACGAAATACTGCAGGAACTGGCAAATATGAAACGTTAATGAATGACAGGGGCTGTTTCAGGTTCTAATCCTGGGACAGCCCTGTATCCAAATTGAAAGGCGGTAAAATATGATACAGGTAACACGAATAAATAATACACAGTTTTTTATCAACGCAGAATGGATTGAAACGGTTGAATCAACTCCGGATACGGTTATAACCCTGACCAACGGGAAAAAATTTGTTGTAACCGAAAAGGTTAATGAAGTTGTAGATAGGGTAATAGAATATAAGCAAAAAGTTTTTTTTCTCAACAGAATAATTAATACTTCCTCGATAAATGACGATAAATGACATAGAATTAATCGTTAAAAGGAGTGTCATATTTTGCAGGGCAAGTCATTGTATACCATATTACTCTCCATTATAGCCGTTCTTACACTGGCTTTGGCGGTTATGATCATTTTCATATTTACTGCGTTTAACACCAACAGAGCAATTCCCTCTTCCGGGGAAACGCCGAAACCTTTGGTAGAGCGCGTAGTGCCCAAAGAAGAACAGGTTGAGTTTAAACTTTATGGTGAAACCAATGAAGCTATTTTTAATATTAAGAGTACCGAGACTCATCCTAACAGTTTTCTTATGGCATCCATATCCATAATATATGACGGGGGCAAAAAAAATAAGCAGGTTGAAGAGCGCAAAGAGCTTCTGAATAAAAATTTAAGTTTGCTTAAACAGGCATGTATTAAGTATTTTATGAGCCAAAGCTATGAAGACCTGAATGGAGAAGAAGCAATGGATAAAGCCCGGGCATCATTAAAAGATGCTTTTAATGAAATAGTAAGAACTGATGATTCTGATGAGGCGATTATAATAGACGTAGTCTTTGATAAATGGATTCGACAGTAACAGGGGTGGAACCAGTGGGAGATATACTGTCTCAAAATGAAATAGACAGGTTACTGCAACAACTTAATACCGGTGAACTCGATGTTAAAGAGTTTAAAATAGATACTTCCGAGAAGAAGATACGCAATCATGACTTTCGTCGCCCGAGCAAATTCGCAAAGGATCATCTTCGGACTCTTCAGATTATTAACGAGAACTATGCGAGACTATTGACCAACTTTCTTTCAGGTTACTTGAGAACTCTTGTGCAGGTGGATGTACAGACTGTCCAGGCTATGCAATACTCGGAGTTCACCAATTCAATAGCTAATCCTGCCGTGCTGGGGATAATAAACTTTAACCCATTGCCCGGATCAATAGTATTGGAAATAAATCCCTCCATTGCCTATGCCCTTATAGACAGGATACTTGGCGGCAGAGGATTCACTATGGAAAAAGTGAGGGGATTTACAGAAATAGAGCTTGCCATTTTAATGAGGCTTATAACGCAAATGCTTGGATTGATGCGTGATCCATGGGAAAATGTTACGGTTGTAAAGCCAAGTTTGGACAGGATAGAGACGAATGCCCAGTTTGCTCAGCTAATGTCGCCGAATGAAATGATTGTTTTAGTTACATTTACGGCAAAAATCAGCGAAGTCGAAGGATTAATGAATCTATGCATACCTCATATGACAGTTGAACCTGTTATGAGCAAACTTTCGACAAAACTCTGGTTTTCTCTTATAGAACATGGAATTAACGAGGAAAGCAAAGAGGTTATCGAGAAAAAGATTGAGGAAAGTAAAATTACTGTTTCCGCAATATTAGGCAGAACCACCATCTCAGTACACGATTTTCTGATGTTGCAGCAGGGAGATGTTCTGACGCTGAACACGGATGTAAACGGCAAGATAGAGGTAATGGTCGGAGATATGCTGAAATTTTACGGAAAGCCTGGCGCGAGGAACAAGAGAATGGCAGTTAAGATTACCGATATAGTCCGAGAGGAGGAGTATTAATATGGGAGATATGTTATCGCAGGCTGAAATAGATGCTTTGTTGAACGGTACGGGCCTTGAACCGGAATCATCACAATCTGACTCTAATGAAGAATATCCCTCTAAAGATACAAACACTCAGCCAAAGGCGCCGAGGCAGTTTTTACTGACAGATGAAGACAAGGATGCCCTTGGGGAAGTGGGGAACATTTCCATGGGAACATCCGCAACGACACTTTACACCCTTTTGGGACAAAAGGTGAGCATTACAACCCCCAGGGTCGAAGAAACAACCTGGGAAGAAATTTTTAAGAAGTTTGATAAGCCTTATATTGCCGTTAAGGTTAAATATACAGAGGGATTAAAAGGATATAATCTCCTTATTATAAAAGAAGAAGACGCCAAGATTATTACCGACCTCATGATGGGCGGTGACGGTTATGGAAACATTGATTCGGAATTCAGCGAGTTGCACTTAAGCGCCATAAGCGAGGCAATGAACCAAATGGTAGGTTCTTCATCGACATCTTTGTCCTCGATGTTTGATAAAAGAGTCGATATATCACCGCCGGAACTGGTTTTGATGGACGTTGGCGAAGATAATTCAAAAATACGAATAGATGATGAATCCAGTATAGTTGTAATCCTTTTTTCTCTTAAAGTCGGCAAGTTGATTGACAGTGAAATCATGCAGATTTTGCCTATTTCTTTTGCAAAAGAAATTGCTGATAATCTTCTTCGTAAAGGACAACCTTCACCGCCGGCTGTCGAATCTCCGCCGGCAGAAAAATCTCAAAGCCAGACTGTTGAAACCCATGCTCAAATATCGCAACCGCAACCACAACAGCAACCTTACCAGGTTCCTCCAACGCAGCAACAACCTCCATATGGTCCCTATGATCCATATGGCCATCAACCTATGCCTGGGTATCAAATGCCTCAACAGAGACAGGAATTCCAGCAGCCGGTAAATGTCCAGCCCATGCAATTCCAGAGTTTTGATGACGGGCTGGCCGAGGTGGAAAGAAAGAACATAAGTCTCCTGATGGACGTACCTTTGCAAATTGCTGTCGAATTGGGACGTACCACTAAAAAGATTAGGGAGATCCTGGAGTTTGGCCAAGGTTCCATTATAGAACTGGATAAACTTGCCGGAGAACCCGTGGATATCCTGGTGAACGGCAAAGTAATCGCCAAGGGGGAGGTAGTTGTTATTGACGAGAGTTTCGGAGTAAGAATTACAGATATAATACATCCTTCAAAACGACTTTAAAACAGAATAATGACGAAAATACTTTTATTTTGTCAGAATATCAATTATAATTGATAATAAATAAAAAATGTGGGTATATGTTTAGTAAGGATTATGTATGTTGAATATTACAGGGAGAGGATATGACCTATGGCAAACATTCTGATCGTTGATGATGCTGCGTTTATGCGAATGATGATCAAAGACATCCTTTCGAAAAACGGTTATACTGTAATTGCGGAAGCCGAGAATGGATATAAGGCAGTCGAAAAGTATAAAGAGGTAAATCCCGATCTGGTTATTATGGATATAACAATGCCTGAAATGGATGGAATCCAGGCTGTAAAACAGATTAAGGCAATAGATAATTCTGCGAAGATAATCATGTGTTCGGCTATGGGGCAGCAGGCTATGGTCATTGAATCTATCCAGGCTGGCGCCAGAGATTTTATCGTAAAACCTTTCCAAGCTGAACGCGTTTTGGAAGCCGTAAGAAAGGTAGTTGGCTAGTTTAACCCTAAAAGGGGGGCTTCTATGTTTCTTGATACGCTTGGAATTTTGTTGGTATTTATAGCGGTTTTATTGCTTTGTTATTATACTACCAGGTTTATAGGCAGAAAAATGTCCGGTGGCATGAAGAACAAAAACATGAGAATTGTAGAAACCCTTTCATTGGGGCCTGATCGTTCTCTTTATCTTATTCTTGTCGGGGATAAGCATTTTCTTTTTTTTTCCAGTAAAAAAGGTTTAGAACTTGTATCTGAAATTGATATTGAAACACAGACAGAGGCTGCCGAAAAACCGGAAGAATCTGAAACAGCTGTTTTTAATTTTAGGAGAATTTTTGATACATATTCCGGATTGAGTGATAAAAAGAATAACAGCCCGGATGGGGACGTTGATGGGAAAGGGTCGGAAGAAACAAGGATTCAGCGAAGTATTAAGAGACTGAAGAGAATTAATGCCAATAATCACATAAGGGAATAAACTATGCAAATGAAAAAAACAGTAATATGCCTGATAGTGGTTGTACTATGTTTTATTGTGCTGGGGAATGTTGCCTTCGCGGCGCCGGGGATTTCCATTTCCAATGAAGGAATTACCATTAATTCTACTGATGACCCGGCGGAAATCAGCGCCAGCATAAAGCTGTTGTTACTTCTGACGGTATTATCGTTATTACCTTCGATTCTCATAATGTTCACTTCCTTCACTCGTATAATTATTGTTCTCTCCTTTTTGAGAAATTCCATGGGCACACAACAAACACCGCCAAATCAGGTGGTTATTGGGCTTGCCCTCTTTTTAACGTTTTTTATAATGTCTCCTGTTATGACCGATATTAATGAAAAGGCTCTTGAACCCTTCAGTGAAAATAGGATTTCACTGGAAGAGGCGATAGATACCTCCGAGGATATAATAAAAGATAACATGTTAAAGTACACAAGAGAGAAAGACCTGGCCTTATTCGCAAGCATAGCGGGGGTTGAGCCTCCTGAGGAACTGACCGATCTCCCGCTGACGGTAGTTACGCCAGCTTTTATGATAAGTGAATTAAATACTGCATTCCGAATGGGATTTATGCTGTATATACCTTTTCTGGTGATTGATATGGTGGTAGCCAGCACGCTGATGGCCATGGGTATGATGATGCTTCCGCCAGTGATGATATCCATGCCGTTTAAAATACTTCTGTTTATTCTGGTGGACGGATGGAATCTTCTGACCGAAACAATTATTAAATCCTTTGTACGATAGTTTATTGAAGTGAGGGATGGAATTGGAGCAGTATTTGCTGGATGTAGCCAGAGACGCTTTGTTAACTGTCATAAAGGTTGCTTCGCCGGTTCTTTTGATTGGCCTGTTGGTAGGGCTTATTGTCAGTATATTTCAGGCTACGACTCAAATTAATGAACAATCCCTGCACTTTGTTCCTAAAATAATAGCCATGATAGTAACATTGCTTCTCTTAGGTTCATGGATACTCACCACAATGAAAGAATTTACTTTACGCATGTATGAAAACATGCTTCGCTTTATTGGTTTGTGAAGGATTATAAACAAGGGGGGTAACCATGACCATCATACCCTTTGATATATTTCAGAATATTTGGACTATATTCCTGCTTGTTCTGGTTCGCATTACAGGAATGTTTTTCTTATCCCCTATATTTGGAAGGAGAAATATCCCGAATTATTTTAAAGCAGGGTTTTGCTTTGTTTTGTCGATTGTTACGGCAAATTCGGTATCGGTGCCCCAACTGAACTATACGTCTCTTACGTCTTACATTTTTGTTATAGCCAAAGAACTTTTGATAGGAATAATGCTGGGGTTTATTTCCTATTTATTGTTTTCCGCCATTTATATCGCCGGACAGTTAATAGACATGCGCATAGGCTTCGGCATGATCTCGGTTTTTGATCCCATCACAAACCTTCAGATACCAATCACTGCCGACTTTTATGTTATAATTGCAACTGTAATGATGCTTGTTACAGATGCCCATCACCTTTTTATACAGGCAATGGTTGAGAGCTACAGGATTCTTCCAATTGGCGAGGCAGTATTTGACGGTGCTGCGGTGAGCCGGATAATTAAACTGTTTTCTGACATCCTGGCGCTGGGATTTAAGATTGCGGCTCCTGTAACGGTTTCAATATTAATTACTGATATTTCGCTGGGGATTATTTCTAAAAGCATGCCTCAATTAAATGTATTCATGCTGGGCATGCCATTAAAAATCATACTTGGGTTATCCGTTATTTTAATTACTATCGGAGCTTTTAAGGGGATCGTTAACGTTATTATTCAAGGAACATATGAAGAGTTTTATGAATTCTTAAGACAGGCGAAAGGCTCATGATTGATATTAACCTTCAGTTGTTTGCTGATACTTCCGACAAAACGGAAAAAGCGACGCCAAAGAAACGGCAGGATTTAAGAAAAAAGGGTCAGGTTATGCAGAGCCGGGAGCTGCCCCCGAACCTGATCCTGCTGATAATGTTTATTTCAATGAAAATACTGGGCAAAAGCCTTTTTACAGGTTGCAGCGCAATTTTTAACATATTTCTTACCCAAACATCCGAATATAATCTGCAGGACCCAAATGAAATCATGCGATTGGCATCTTTTGTCACTCTTGAAATTGCAAAAATGGTGGCTCCGTTTTTTATTATAGCCATTTTAGTCGGCGTTCTTGGTACTTATGTACAGATTGGTTTTCTTTTTACAACTGAAGTGTTAAAACCGAAATTCTCCAATTTAAATCCCATAAACGGGCTAAAAAAACTCTTCTCGGTAAGATCGGCATTTGAGCTCTTTAAATCAATTGTAAAGGTTATACTGGTGGGATGGGTGGCATGGAGCTCAATACAAAAAGAGTTTACCAACATGATGAAGCTTATGGATCTTCCGGTTGTGTCGGTTGCCGGTTACCTGGTTGATACCGCTCTCAATATAGCAATTAAAATATGCTTTGCGCTCCTGGTTGTTACAGCTGCTGATTATTTCTTTCAATGGCGAAGATATGAAAAAGACATTCGCATGAGTAAACAGGAAATAAAAGAAGAGTATAAGCAGATGGAGGGGAATCCCGAGATTAAATCCAGGATAAAGCAGAAGCAGAGGGAAATTTCCATACGCCGCATGCTGAAAGAAGTGCCCCAGGCTGATGTAGTCATAACAAACCCTACCCATTATGCGGTGGCAATAAAATATGATGCAGAAAAAATGTCGGCACCGTATGTATTGGCAAAAGGAGTGGATTTTATGGCAAAACGCATTAAAGAAGTGGCAAAAGAGCATAATGTACACATTGTTGAAAACGTATCCCTTGCCCAGGCATTGTACAATTCGGTTGACATTGGCCAGCCTATTCCTCCGGAGCTGTACAAAGCGGCTGCTGAAGTTCTGGCCTTCGTTTATGAACTCGAGGGAAGAAGACCTGTATAATGACATATGCCTACACAAATAACGATGAATTGTGCTAAACTAATTAACAATAAATTTTTTCTTGTTTAAGGAGGATTTAATTGACGAAAATTCCTGAAGAAGTCCTGGAAACTGTAAAAACCTTGGAGAACAGAATAGGATATACATTCCGAAATAAGGAATACGCAATAAACGCTCTCGTTCACAGCTCATTTTCAAATGAAAACCATAGTTTTGCGACAAAAAGCAATGAGCGGCTCGAGTTTTTAGGCGATGCGATTTTGGAATTTATCATGAGCCTTATGCTGTATAATAATCCTAAGAATTTCAGTGAGGGCGAAATGAGTAAATTACGGGCCCTTATTGTATGTGAGGCATCGTTGAATGAATGTGCCCAAAAAATAGGATTAGGCGAGCTTTTAATGCTAGGCAAAGGCGAGGAAGCCAACGGCGGAAGAACAAGGCCTTCTATACTGTCGGATGCCATGGAAGCCATAATAGGAAGTATATATTTAGACGGCGGTATTGATGAGGCGGAAGGCTTTATCATGAATTTTTTGGGAGATATCTATCATAAGGCTGTGGAAGGAATACTTTTTATGGACTATAAAACGGCATTGCAGGAAGAACTTCAGAAAACCGGAGATGTTCAGATCCAATACAAGCTGATTGAATCTGTGGGCCCGGATCATGCAAAAACCTTCAAGATGGCTGTCTATACCAACGGAAAAGCCATTGGAACCGGTATGGGAAAATCAAAAAAGGACGCAGAACAAATGGCTGCAAAGGCGGCACTGGAAGAAATGGGGAAAATCCCGTAGAGAGGAATTCTGATGAAGAGAACCCGCCATATTAATATACCAATATTTATACCGCATATGGGCTGCCCTCATGCCTGTGTTTTCTGCAATCAGAAAAAAATCAGCGGTGCCCTTTCCATCCAGTCTCCGATGCGTGTAAAAAAGATTCTAGAGGAGTGTTTTTCTACGACAGGCAAAAATAATGATGTTGAGATAGCCTTCTTTGGAGGAAGCTTTACCGGTATCCCGGAGAATGAGATGATAGCGTATCTTGAGCTTGCCCAGCCATATCTGAGAGCCGGGAAAGCTTCAGGTATCCGGCTTTCTACCAGGCCTGACACAATAACTCCGCATAAACTGAAGATTTTGAAAAGTTATGGAGTTACAGTTATTGAACTGGGAGTTCAAAGCCTTGATCCCGAAGTTTTGCTTATGAGTCAAAGAGGCCATACCGTTGAGGATGTGGTATCAGCCTGTTCATTGATACATGATACAGGCATAAAGCTGGGCATCCAAACAATGCTTGGGCTTCCTGCCGATACCCATGAAAAAGCAGTTAAAACAGCATATGATGTCATAAGGCTGAAACCCGACATGGTCAGAATATATCCTACTTTGGTCATAAAAGATACTTTGCTTGAGGAGTATTATTTAACAGGCCGGTATACCCCTCTTAGCCTGGAAGAAGCCATTGAGTGGTGTACCGATATATTGCCGATATACAGAGAAGCAGGGATTACGGTCTTGAGAATCGGGCTCCAGGATTCAGACACCCTGGAAGGATCGGTAGTGGCAGGCCCGTATCATCCCGCTTTCGGTGAATTGGTGGAATCCAGGATTTTATATAGGAAACTGACCAATTGGCTGGATATGCACCTTAAGAAACAAAAGAGAGTCATTATCAGGACGCAGCCTCAGCTTATTTCGAAGCTGGTGGGGCAGAGAAGGGCAAATATTGAATCCATAAAAGAGAAATACCGTTTAAACGAGGTAATTGTCAAAGGAGATCTTGAGGACGGCGAATTCGTGATAGAAGCGGAATAATTGGAGGGATTGCGGTGAGAACCATACACGTATCAAATATTACGGAGGCTGTGGAGAGATTATGTATAGAATCAAATCTGTTTCTGAACCGGGATATAAGGGAAGCGCTTGAAAAAGCTGAAAAAATCGAGGAATCCGAGACAGGACGCTCCATTCTTCAGAGCCTGATAAAAAATGCCGATATAGCGGCCAGCGACGGACTGGCAATTTGTCAGGATACAGGAATGGTTATTATTTTTGTTGAACTGGGCCAGGAGGCTCATATAGTCGGCGGCAGCCTGGAAGAAGCCATAAACCAGGGAGTAAGGCAGGGATACAAAAAAGGATATCTGAGAAACTCTGTGGTTGAAGACCCTTTGAGAAGAAAAAATACCGGAGATAATACCCCCGCTATTATCTATTATAATATTGTGGAGGGAGACAGGCTTACATTGCATGTGGTTCCCAAAGGCTTCGGCAGTGAAAATATGAGTGCGATAAAAATGCTTAAGCCATCCGAAGGAGTGGAAGGGGTTAAGAAATTCGTAATTGATACGGTAAGCCAGGCTGGGCCGAATCCCTGCCCCCCGATTATTGTGGGCGTCGGAATCGGAGGAAGCATGGATAAGGCGGCGCTCTTGGCAAAGAAAGCCTTGATGCGCCCCATAGACCAAAGCAATCCCGACCCTTACTACAAGGACCTGGAAGAAGAGCTGCTGAGCTCCATAAATAACCTGGGTATTGGTCCTGCCGGCCTGGGAGGAAGGATTACGGCGCTTGGTGTCAACATAGAAGTGTACCCGACTCATATAGCCGGCTTGCCGGTAGCGGTAAATATCGGATGCCATGTAACAAGGCATAAGTCGATTACGCTATAGCCATAGGGACGGACATATAGGTTATATTTCAGGCGGTTGCAAGGTTTCTCATTGAGATAAGCCGATATGCTTAGGAGTAATTGGTGGTGTCATTCTGAGCGAAGCGAAGAATCTTTATGTTCGAGTTGAGAATCTTGCACCCGCAAAAATATCAATGAAAATATCGAGGATGATAAAATGGCTGAAAAATACGGTACCTTGTATCTGGTAGCAACACCAATAGGGAATCTTGAAGATATAACTTACAGGGCTGTAAGAATCCTGTCAGAGGTGGATTTGATTGCTGCGGAAGATACCAGGCACTCGCTGCGGCTATTAAATCATCTTGGAATTAAAAAGCCTCTAATCAGCTATCATGATAACAATCGCATCTCACGGGCCGAAGAATTGGTGAATAAACTTAAAAACGGACAAAATATTGCGCTTGTAAGTGATGCCGGAATGCCGGGAATATCGGATCCGGGAGAAGAACTTGTAGTCCTTGCCGTATCACAGGGAATCACAGTAACTGCCGTACCCGGCTGTTCTGCCTCATTAACCGCATTGGTACTGTCGGCACTTCCCACAGGAAGGTTTGCTTTCGAAGGCTTCCTGCCCCAAAAACGTAATGACAGGATTAAATTTCTTGAATCAATAAAATATGAAGAGAGAACAATAATATTTTATGAAGGTCCCCACAGGGTTCGGAAAACATTGGAGGATATCTTAACGGTTTTCGGCGACAGGCGCTGCAGTGTATTAAGAGAACTCACCAAGGTTCATGAGGAAGCCATAAGGGGCAAAGTAAGCGATGCCATAGCGCATTTTTCAGAAGTTGAACCCAAAGGCGAATTTGTGATAGTGGTGGAAGGTTCGAAAAAAAATGCTCCGGATAACCCGAAGCCTGATCTTTTATGTTTATCTGTCGAGGATCATGTAAAGCATTACATGAACCTGGGATATGAACGTATGGACGCAATGAAGCTTGCTGCAAGGGACAGGGGGCTTACAAAACGTGATATATACAGACTGTTAAACAGTTGATTAATTTATATTGCATCAGTATTCGGAATAACTATAATCTTTGTGTCAGTATTACTCAGCAGTGATTCCAGCCTGCTTTGAAAAGCGCCCTTGGAACCGTCCGGACTCTGACCCAACACAATTAGGTCAACTCCGTAATGTTCTGCGAATTGAGCAATAGTTTCGGGTATTTTATCAGAATTGAGAATTGTAAGGTCCGCACCATAAGATTTAGCCAGAGAAAAGAGGTATTCCATTGCCTCGCCGTCTTTTGAGTTATCTACAAAATTCCAGTTCTCTTTTGTTACATGAATAACGAAAAGCTCGCCGTCTTTTTTCTTAAGTTTGGCAGCGGCTTTAATAAGCCGTTCACATGCCTTCTGACGAGTGACACAGACCAATATGGAGTCATAAGCAACCAAGTTTACCATCCCCGAAAATATATAAATTGAAAATTAATTTAACTATCTGTCTGTATTATACCAGATAACCGTGAAAAAGTCTTTAATTCGGAACTGATATTTTGACATTTCAATTGTGAAGCGATATTATCAATAGAAGACGGTTAAAGGCTTGAAAGGCGGAGTAAAATGAATTTTAAGCATATTGTATGGGATTGGAACGGTACCCTTTTGAATGACGCGGAAGCCAGTTGTAAGGCTGCCAGTGATTTATTTGAAAAAAGAAATCTCGGCTCTTTTTCACTTGACGTTTACAGGGATAAAATCGTGTACCCGGTTATTAATGTATATATTGAGGCGGGTCTGGATTTCAGCAAAGAAACCTATCAGGATGTTTGTGATGAATACATGGCCAATTATTTAAACAATTCTCATATGATATCCCTTCATGAGGATGCTGTGACTGTTCTTGAACTGTTTAAGAATAAAGGTTTGAAACAGCATATTGTGTCAGCTTCCGATATCGGGGTCCTTATTAAACAGATTGAAAGTTACGGAATAATGCCATATTTCGTTAATATCCTGGGACAGGACAACAACAGGGGAGACAGCAAGACCCGGCTTGCAGAAAAGCTTGTAAAAATGGTGGAATGTCATCCTCATGAGATGCTTTTTATAGGAGATACCATTCATGATTATGAGGTGGCAAAGGAGGCGGGGATGCGTTGCTGCCTGGTTTCCAATGGTCATTGCAGCGAGAAAAGGCTTAAAGCCACAGGTGCCCCTGTTTTCAGAAATCTGGCCGAATTAGCCGAGAATTTTGTTCATTTGCAGAAGTGTTTTTACGGAGGGAAAAATGAAGTACATTGATTTAAGAAGCGATACTGTAACCTGGCCTACCGAAGAAATGCGAAAGGCAATGATGGATGCCGAGGTAGGCGATGATGTATACGGGGATGACCCTACGGTAAACCGCCTGGAAAAAATGGCTGCGCAGATTTTAAATAAGGAAGCGGCATTATTTGTGCCTACCGGCACGATGGGGAACCAGTTGGCCATTTTCACCCATATCAACCGGGGAGACGAAGTTATAATACCGGAAGACAATCATATTGTCGTTCATGAAACCGGAGCCGTTGCCATAATATCGGGCGGAAATCTCAGATGTCTTCCTTCCGAAAAAGGTATGGTGGATTTGGATAGACTCAGAAGAACAATCCGGTTCGGCCAGGATATCCATGAACCCAGGACCGGAGTGATTTGTATCGAAAACGCCCATTCAACCGGTGTGGTTCATCCTCTTTCCTATATGCAGGAACTGTATACAATAGCAAAAGAGAATCATATTCCCGTACACCTGGATGGAGCCCGGATTTTCAATGCGGCTTCATACCTAAAAGTGGAAGCAAGTGAAATCGCAAGGTATGCCGACTCGGTCATGTTTTGCCTGTCAAAAGGATTATGCGCTCCTATCGGTTCAATTCTAACCGGAACAAAAGAATTTATCGACGCAGCCAGGAGAAAACGTAAAATTCTGGGCGGCGGAATGAGACAGGTTGGCATTATAGCGCAGGCGGGGATCACAGCCCTTGAAAAAATGACGAAAAGACTGTCTGAGGACAGGGAGAACGCTCTTTATCTTGCTGAACTTATCAAAACCATTCCCGGTGTGGAAGTCCATCCTGAAGATGTCCATATAAACATGGTATTTATGAAAATAAACAAAGCCATAGATTCGTCCGGTCTTACAGAAGCCCTGAAAAAAGAAGGGATACTCATAAATCCTCCTGAAAACGGCAAACTGCGGCTTGTAACTCATTATTACATCGGCAGGGCGGAAGTGGAAAAGGTCGCCGAAGCACTAAATACGTTTCTGTCAAATTGATGCTTAAGAATATCCCTGTTTTTTCCATGTATAAGGCCTGGCTCAGCGAATACAGCGAAATAGGCACGGCTTTGTACAAATATATGAAAATTGGGTTGAAACTTGGTTCCCAGGTATTATCTTATTTGCAAAATCCGGATGTTTCTTTGGTTAACGACCTTGCTGGCAAGGTTTCTTTGGAAGCCCACAGATTTCTGGGTATTCTCAGGTTTAAAAAACTCGCAAACGGCTTATACTATGCTCGGATTGAACCTGATTACAATATAACAATGCTAATTGCGGAGCATTTTAAAAACAGGTTTTCCGACCAGCCATGGATTATTCACGATGCAAAACGAAATATTTTTGCATTGTTTGACACAAATCAGGTTATCTTTATTAACGAGGATATTAAGATCAATACAGACCACGATAAGGATGTAGTTTTCGAAGAATTGTGGAAGAACTATTTTAAAGCAATATCCATAGAAGACAGGAAAAATCCCGGGCTGCAAAAGCGGTTTCTGCCACGGCAGTATTGGAGGAATTTAACTGAAATGAAATAAAGAAACTTTGTATAATATGTATGGAAAAAATTGCAGCATATGATAATTAGTTCATATTGAGCCACTTTAGAATCTATGCTATAATAAAATTACGAAATATTCCTGAAATGTGCGTGATGCCTTTATTTTGAACCTGCTATATGTGACATGGGAGTCCGATTGTTTGTATACGTAGTATAGGCCACAAGCTAATTCCGACAAATGGCTCAAGTCATTTGCAACGGCGGTGGAAATATGAAATATACAACAGGACACCCACCTGGTGAGTGCCAGGTGTCAAAAATGGGCGAACGGCATTTTGGGATGGGCTGTTCGAAAGAACAGCCTTTTATTATGCCTTTTTATGCGTTTTTGACACCAGGCTTAATATTTCTTCTATAACAATTTTCGGTTTGCCGAGATGGATATATTCTCCGGCCCCTTCAACTTCAATGGATGAAGAATGCGGAGAAAGAGCCATTACATCCGTCGACAGCTCATGGTAAGCTCTGCCTAGCTGACGAGCCGAATACTCGTTGACGCCTTTTCTGATATAATCACGTATAAGTGGTTCTCCTGCGGGATATAAAACCTTGAGGGGAATGGAGGGGAATCTGCCGGCAGACTCTACCTCAACATTAATACTTTCCAGTTGAGATAACTCTTTTTGCATTAAATCATAATGTTCAGTTCTGGAATAATGCTCGATAATATACCGTTTGTACCGATGATCCAGTCTGTATCCCCTGAAGGGCGACATCAACCGGTATATTCCTTTAGATGCTTTATACCGCATTTTCCTGGCTGTTTCTGTCATATCCGGACATTCGTCAATGTCCTTAATGGCATCCATCCATTCCGAATATCGCAAAGGAAAAGGGTTGGTAAATAATGCTCCCAATACCTTTGTAGGGTGTGTGACGCAATAATATATTGCATAGAGTATTCCGGTACCATTGGCCACAATATATATCGGTTTTCGTATTTTTTCAAACTTAAGGATCATATCTAGTTCTTCAGCAAAACCTGATGCTGTTAAGTTCTCGCTTTCGGAGGCGCTCCATCCGTAACCCGGCCTGTCAAAAGTTATAACCCTGCATTTTTGAGCAACCTCGTTTTGAATGGACCACCATTCGGCTTGTGAACTCCCGATCGAGTTTATAATCACAACAACGGGACCACTTTTCCCCTTGGTTCTGTAATATATCTTCCTGCCTTCGCCGGATGCGAACTTTCCCTCCTGGGAAGGCTCATTATACCATTTAACACTTTTTATGTTAGAAATCAAAATAAAAAAATATGCCGAAAAAAAAATAAAGATTATTATAGCAATAATATAGAATAAACCCCTCATA
This sequence comes from Clostridiaceae bacterium, assembly GCA_012728095.1. Taxonomy (GTDB): domain Bacteria; phylum Bacillota; class Clostridia; order DSM-8532; family DSM-8532; genus DTU059. The sequence continues at coordinate 8,786 of JAAYFU010000022.1, read as the reverse complement.
TTCTGTCTCCCCGTATTAACATAGTCATGAGTCATGGATCGAATTCTATATTATATGCTAACATACTGTCGAAAAGGCTTCAAGAACCAAGTCATGGTCTTAGAATTTCGCGAATGGTGTTTTCAAGAAATTCGATACGGCCTTCCAGTTCCTGAATGCGTTCGTTGAAAGCTTTGCAGTCTTCGACTTCGTTCTCGTTTTTCTGAGACATGAGTGTCCTTATATTGAAAGGAAAATTTAATCCGTTTCCGAAAAGCATAGGTGTAAGATCGCATTTAAAGAACCTGTCCTTTTTGTAGTTTGATTGATATCTGCACTTTAAGGCGATATCATGTCCGGTCATCTCAATTCTGACCTCGTCGGCTACACTTTTCATATCCCGGCTGATTCTGGAAAGAATAAAGGATGTCTTCAATGAACGCACAACATATGGGATATTATTGACTAAAATAAGGCTGTCGCTTCCCTGCCCGGAAGAGCTGTTATATACTTCAAGACCCTTGGAGAATTTATTCAGGACGGGATCAAATTTATATATGACACTGACATCCTGTCCATTGTCCGGGGAAGCAAGAATATATATCAGGCCATCATCAGCCATAACCGATTGCAGTCTCAGTGAAGCGCTGTAGGGAAACGGTGTGGTAACCGGTTTTGATGCTTTTCCGCCGGAAAGCTTTCTGTGTACCAAAAGACTAATACCCTGGACATCCGTAAGAAAAAAGATGTGAATGTTTACATCGTCGGTGACCACCGCATAGCTCTGTCCGTCACGGATGATAATGCCTAAAACTTCGGGAATCATGCTTTCCGGACCTTCTATCTTCTGGCATGTCAGCAATTGTTTCCGATTGTGAGATATTATATAAAAAGCATGTATTAAGCCATCGGCCTCCACAAGGCGGACATTGTACGGCGAATAGCCTTCTATTCGGCTCTCCAGTAAAACCTTAGGCTCCTTTTTCTCTTCGCAGGAATTAATGTACAGAAGTCTGCCGGCATAATCCACGTAACAGGTGCTTATTACATCGTCTGTCTCAAGAAGAGCCGAAAAATCTCCGGTTGCGGTATCCGACAATAAAAAAGGAGGTCCCCATCTGTTATCTTTATCCAACAGACTCATAAAAAGCCCGTTTTTATACCATATGCAAGTAGTTACACCCATACTGTTTTTTAATATGTATCTTATATTCTCATTTAAGGGCACATCTCACAACCCCTTTTAACATGATCGGAATATTATAATAAAGTACAGGTCTCCTTATTTAATTCATATTTATGTCCCGGACTTAATATTACACTCAGTAACCAATTCAACCAAAAGGCATATTATGACAATGTGAAGGCAATTATTCTGAAATGGAGGACCGATAAAATGGGCTGTAAAGATCAAGTGGTTCCAGGACTTATATGCGGCGAAGACATATGCAAACTACGGGAAGCCGTATGTGTTCATGTAGAAAAAGTATATGACAATTGCCGCGAAAAAGATTGTGTTGAGGATGCGGTTGTTGATTTTGTAGACAATGTACAGGATCTCATCAATAATGCAATCAAGGTAAAGACAAAAGATGCGGAAGTTGTGGCAGTATTGGCGGATCTTGAAGATGTCCCTTTCAAGAGAGGGTTTTTTACTGTTAATGTACGTTACAAAATTCGTGTGGTATGTGAATTCTGCTACAAGGACGTCACAGGCAACATCGTTAATTCCAGTCCTAAGGTAGGATTCGTATGGTTTTCAAAGACGGTGATCCTCTTTGGATCCGAGGGCAAAGTCAAGATTTTCAAGAGTGTTGATCTGAACCAACCGCTGCCACTGACATGTGAAGGATGCAATGATGGTTGCGGCGGATTGGTTGAACAGGATAACCTACCCATTATTAAAGTGGAGGTAGCTGAACCTCTGGTTTTAAATACCCGGATCAAGAGAGTGCATGATAAACATCATCACCATTTTGGATGCGATAATGACAACAACGAGGTAAATTCCATTATCGGGCCGCAGAGAAGAGTTGTAGTAACTCTTGGCATATTCTCGATCATAAAGCTAGTACGCCTTGTTCAGCTGTTGATTCCTGCCTTTAATTTCTGCTATCCCAACAAGGAGTGCATTGCATCCACCGATGAGAATCCTTGCGATATCTTTGACAGCATCGAATTCCCGTTGGATCAGTTCTTCCCGCCTCAAAAGTTCGATTTCCCCGGCGCGGAAGAGAATAAATGCTGACAGGAAGGGCGAAAGTCCTTCCTCTGTTTTTTTGAATAGTTTTTTGCTGTAGCTGTTAAATATTGCATTAATCATGAACAAAATGTAGAATAGTATATATAACGATGACAGGAAGGTACATAGGATAAAATGCGTAAAGTGGTAGGGATATTGGCACCAATAACAGTGATATTGGCTGCTTGGGTGCTGGCTGCCAAAGCGGAGTCTTTCAGCGACGTCACCCAAACCCTGATAACGGTAATTCCTTATGTAATTGCCTTGTTGGCCGTCTTTATGAGCATTTGGTATCAAAATAGCAATTCATTTTATCTTGTCTGTTTTATTCTGGTTTCATACATATTCATAAGCGTGTCACAGAAACATCTCCCGATGCTTGTTGAAGCCGTAACCATGCTTAGTATACTTTTTCCGGTAAACACAATTTGGCTTAGCTTCTCAAAAGAAAGAGGCATTTTGAGTACCTACGGCAGAAACAAAGCTTTGATTATTGCAGCTCAGTTAATATGGGTTTTTATCAATATCAGAATAAAGTCAAATGTTCCGTTGGATCAGGGTATAGAGCAGGTCTATATAGGAATAAAAGTTCCTGCGCTGATTTTGTATATTTTGGCGGTAGGTATTCTTCTGTCCTGCTACATTCTTAGGAACCGATATATGGATCTTATTTATGTTGCGGTTCTTATCTCTTCAATAATAGCCTTCTATCTCTCCAACAGGATTGTATTGGCCTCAATCTTTATTTCAGCAATTTTTGTCATCATGGTTATTGCTATGTTCGATGTGTCATATTCCCTGGCGTTTTATGATACGCTTACCGGCGTATTGTCAAGAAGAGCCCTAGAACAGGAGCTTTTGAAACTTGGCGACAGAAAATATATTATAGCTATGGTCGATTTGGATTATTTCAAGAAAATAAATGACAGTTATGGGCACGATATAGGTGATGAGGTTTTGAAGATGGTAGCATCTGTTCTCAACAAAACCTTACAAAAAGCGAAAGTATTTCGTTATGGCGGTGAAGAGTTTGTTGTACTTTTTGTCGGAAGGGGCTATAATGAAGTAATGAAGCAATTGGAGCTGGTGCGCAGGACGATTGAAAAAAGGCCGTTTATTATCAGGTCAGATAACAGGCCGGTCAAAAAGCCTGATGAACCTGCCAAATATTCAAAGAGTAAGGGTAAAGGAAAGATAAATATAACGGTAAGTATAGGCTTAGCTCAGAAAACTGATTCGTTAAAAACCAGTTACGATGTCATTAAAAAAGCTGACGAAGCACTATATAAATCAAAACAAAGTGGTAGAAACTGTATAACCAGTGCTTAATAAAATGGGAGGATATCAATGAATACTGTTCTTCTAAGTATTATCGAAAGCGAGAAAGAGGCTTCAAAATTAGAGAACGATGCAAAACAGCAGGCTTTGCAGATATTGACCGAAGCCAGAAAAAAGGCCTCCGAGATATTGGAAAAGTCTTTACTTGAGGGAGAGGCTTTATCGGAGGAATTACTTGATAAAGCCAGAAAAGAAGCCGAAGAAGAATCCAAATTGCAAGCCGATTCCAAAAATAAAGCCCTGGAACAGATCAGGCTGAAAGCAAAAGAAAGGCTTGACATAGCAGCAGATTATATTGTTGAAAGGATTGTGAAATAGTCGTGGCAGTGGTAAAAATGAATAAGATCGCTGTTTTGGGGCTTGCAGAGGAACGATCCGCTTTATTGAAAGCACTGTTGAAATTCGGAGTTTTGGAAATTGATCAGGAAGAACCGGATGAGAGTCTTGGTAATAGCGCATACAATCTTAATGTTATTTCGGACTTGGCCAAAATAGATGAGAATATATCACAACTGGACAGGGCAATTGATATATTGAGCCGTTATGCCCCGGTAAAAAAGCCTTTTCTGTCTGCCAGACGCGTTATATCTGAAACTGAATATAATGAAAGAATTAACAGAAAAGACGAGATCATGGGATATGCTTCTCAAATTAACAATGCCAATGACGATTTGGCAAGATTAAAAATCGAAGAGAATAATTTAATAAATCAACTGCATTCCATTGAACCATGGATTAACCTGGACATGCCTTTGGAACTCACAAATACAAGACATACGTTTATACAAACCGGAAGCTTGCCGGGAAGAACAAATTTAAGAGTTTTTGAGGAGAGTTTAAAAGGTAAGTTCCCGGAATCAGAGTTTATTATAGTAAATAGTGATGAAGACATTCATTATGCGGTTATAATCGGAATGAAGACTTCTGAATCAGATATGACGGAGTTTTTAAGAGGGTGGGAATGGAACCGTATAACCATCCGTGAAGGCCAGGGAACTGCTTATGAAAGAAAAGAAAAGTTAAAAACAGATCTAAAGAACCTTGAAAAGGAGCGGGAAAACAAGAAAGCTCTTATTATAGAACTGGCCAAAAACAGAGAAGATCTGGAGATCCTTTCGGATGCGTTCCAAGCTGAAAAAACCCGAATTGAAGCCAAAGGCCGTTTGCTTTCTACAGATAAAACATTTATGTTAAAAGGTTGGCTCCCTGCTGAACATTCACAAAAGGTTGAAGAGTATATAAACAAGCATTTCTACTGTGCCGTGAGCATAGAAGAACCGGCTGAAGATGAGGAATTTCCTGTTTTGTTTAAAAACGGGCCCATCATAGAGGCAATCAATCCGGTTATTGAAATGTATGGTATGCCATCAAGCCGTGAGATAGATCCAAGAGCCATTACTTTGCCTTTCTATATTTTTATGTTTGGGCTTATGCTGGGAGATGGCGGATATGGATTATTGATCGCTCTGGCTACAGGTTTTGCTTTGAAAAAATTCCGTATGGAAGATAAAACAAGGCAATTTATAAAGCTTTTGTTTTTCTGCGGCCTGTCCACCATATTTGCCGGATTCCTTTTTGGCAGTTGGTTTGGCATAGCATCCCTGACCAAAACAGCTTTATGGATTGTCCCTACTGAGCAGACGGAGCTTATGATGAGTTATTCTATTTTAATAGGAATAATTCATATGTTCACAGGTTTGATTATGAAGGGACTTAATCTTATAAGAAAAGGGCAGGTTTTCGATGCTATCTGTGATGCTTTCTTTGTGATTATAATGTACAGCGGCTTTATAATGAGCCTCTTACCATTTGCTCCAGGCTTGACTATTTCAAACGACAGTCCGATTGTACAGGCTGGCAATAAAGTTTTTATAATCGGTGTAGTTTTAGTCCTTATAACCGGCGGCAGAAAGTCCAAAAATATTTTTGGTAAGATTTTTGGTGGATTGCCAGGGCTTTATGATATCGTAAGTTTCTTTAGCGATTGTCTTTCATATACAAGAATACTTGCCTTGGGTCTTGCCTCAGCAATTATCGGTGATATAGTAAATACTTTGGCAACATCTTTTGGCGGCAATGTTGTTGTAAGAGTTATACTATCCACTGTAATACTCATTTTCGCACATGCTTTAAATATTGGACTGAATGCATTGGGGGCATATGTCCATTCCTGCAGACTTCAGTTTCTGGAGTTCTTCGGAAAATTCCTGGAAGGTGGTGGAGTGGCGTTCGAACCGTATAAAGCCAAAACGAAGTATATTGTAGTAGATTATGAATCAGCAGCGCTTCTAAATTCCGGGTCAAAAACTGGGATATTATAATTAAATCAACTAATATTATCAGGAGGAAATCATTATGGACTTAAAATTTGTCGACTTATTTTTAAACCCGAAAGTATGGGGACTTTTAGGCGCAGTTATCGCATTTATGGTTGCAGCTCTGGGCTCGTCTAAAGCTTGTGGTACAGCAGGACAGGCAGCTGCAGGTGTTGTTACGGAAGAACCCAGCAGATTTGCTGCAACGATGATTCTGCAGGCACTCCCTGCAACCCAGGCAATCTATGGATTTGTAATTGCGTTCATGATAGTAAATAAAATACCGGCTACTGAAACTCTTGAAACCGGTCTTGCACTTTTGGCAACAGGTCTACCGGTTGGTATTGTAGGATATATTTCGGCTATATGGCAGGGCAAAGTCGCCACAGCAGGTATACATCTGGTTGCCAAGAGACCGGAGGCGCTTGGTAATGCAATCATTTATGCCCTTATGGTTGAGATGTTTGCTATATTGAGTCTCGTTGTTTCCATTCTTATGTTGAATCAAATATAAATTAAAAGGGGCTTAAAAAATGAATGGAGCCGAAAAAATAAAGGAAAGAATACTGGAAGATGCCAGAAGCCTGCATGATAAGATTCTGGAAGAAGCTAACGCGCAAGCAAGAAGTATTATTGCTGAGGCGGAGAAGGAGGCTTTTCAGAAGTTAACTTTAATAAGCGAAAAAGCCAGGGAAGAAGCAGGACTTATTAAGCAGCGATATAAGGCAGCTGAAAGTATGGAAGACAGGAAGAATATGCTTAAAGTACGTCAGGAGTGTATTAATGAGGCTTTTGACGTGGCGTTAAGAAAATTATCCGATATGCCGGATGATAAATATAAACGCTTTATAGAAGGAATTATTCTTAACACCGCAAAAAACGAAGATGGGTTTATAGTATTCAATGAAAGAGACAAAAAACGTTTGGGCGAAAAGTTTATTTCTGAAATAAATCAAAAGCTCAAGGTTAAAGGTATGTCGGCTGTGTTAAGAATGGAGAAGGATTCCCTGGATGCTTCCGGCGGTTTTATTCTTCGCTACGGTGAACTTGAAATAAATTGTACCTTGGAGATCATTTTAGACATGCAAAGACCAAACATGGAGACCGAGGTAGCTAAGATATTGTTTAATGAGCAGTAAAGGAGTTAGTATGGCCAGGATCAAAGAAGAGGGTTATGCTTATGCTACAGCCCGAATACGTGTCAGAGAATCTAAGCTTTTGCCTTTAAGCAGATTGGAGCGGCTTTTTGATACCGCCGATTCTGCTGACGCGATAAAGCTCTTGACGGAAGCCGGCTATTCCGGCCAGGATCCAAATAGCGGTAAAGAGGGTAATTTTGATGTAGAAAAGCTTCTTTCCTCAGAGCTTAAAAAGGCCTATGACTTTATCGGAGAAATCGTCCCCGATCCACTGGTTATTAACCTTTTTAAGAAGAAGTATGATTATCTGAATGCCAAACTCATATTGAAGGCAGAATTTCTAAAAATTGATGTAAAAGGAACTCTGTCCGAATTGGGTACCATTGAACCTGTAAAGCTTCTAAAAATGATGGCTGAAAGAAAATTCGAAGACGTATCCGAAATATTTGTTCAGGCTGTTAAAGCGGCCGAAGAAGCCTTTAATAAAACAGGAGATCCGCAGCTTATAGACTTTATTCTGGATAACGCATCTTATGCTGAAATGGTGGCTGATGCGGAAATAAGCCAGGATCCTGAACTGATAAAGTTAGTGAATATGTTGATTGATACAGCCAATATCAGAATATTTATAAGGTCAAAGTTGCTGAAAAAACCGGCGGATTTCATTCGAAAAGCATGGATAAAAAGTGGGAGCTTTAAAGAGGAAATTTTCGAAGAAATGGTGAACCAGGGACTGGATAAGCTGTTTTCAGTACTTAAGGATATCGGTTGCGAAAAGCTTGCAATACAGCTAAAAAAGGTTGCTGACAATAAGGATGGCATATCAGAGATTGAAAAGATATTGGATGATTATATCACGCTGTATTTGAAAGAAAGCAAATATGTGGTAATGGGTGTTCTGCCTGTTATCGGGTATTTGTTTTTCAAGGAGACTGAGATCAAAAATGCCCGGCTTATAATAACAGGTGTGAAAAATAATGTTCCGAGGGAAACCATTAAGGAAAGGCTGAGGTTGGGTTATGCATAAGATTGCGGTCATAGGTGATAAAGACAGTATCCTGGGATTTAAGGCAATTGGTTTTGATATATATCCCACAGGAGAAAATGAGGAGACTATAAGCATACTTGAAAGCCTTGTAGCTGATGGATATGCCCTGATATATATAACTGAGGATAAAGCTTATGGTATTATGGATGAAATATCCAAATACAGAAGCAGCTACTTTCCTGCAATTATTCTTATACCCGGCAGTAAAGGCTCATTGGGCATAGGGAAGAAATTTGTTAAGGAAAGTATTGAGAAGGCGGTCGGCGCTGATATTTTAGCTCATGATGACTAAAAGTTGACAAAATTCATATTCGGGTTATCTCGGATGTTTGAAAGGAATGGAATGATGATGAATCAAGGCAGAATCGTCAAAGTGTCAGGACCTTTGGTTGTGGCAGAGAACATGCGCAACTGCAACATGCTGGACGTTGTGCATGTATCAAAAATGAATTTAATTGGAGAGATTCTGGAAATCCATGAGGACAAGGCCTCCATTCAGGTTTATGAAGAAACCTCAGGTTTGGGTCCGGGTGAACCGGTAGTATCTACGAATGCTCCGCTGAGCGTTGAATTAGGGCCTGGCCTCATAGAGAATATCTTTGACGGTATTCAAAGACCGTTGGAAACTATGCGTGCTGTTTCGGGGGACAATATTACCCGTGGTATTAAAGTACAGGCATTAAGCAGGGAAAAGAAATGGGATTTCGTTCCGGTTGCCAAACCGG
>JAAYFU010000003.1 GCA_012728095.1 Clostridiaceae bacterium | reverse complement strand
GAATGGAAACACTCAGGCAAAACAGTCAATTTACAGCTATTGTTTGAAAAAGAAGTTGAAAATATCGCTTTTGAGTTTTTCGGTGATAAACTGGAAAAACAGAGCGACGGAAGACTGCTTTTAAAAGCAGAAATGCCAGACGGGCAATGGCTTTACGGTTTCATTCTAAGTTTCGGAACCGGGGTCGAGGTGATTGGCCCTCCCTATTTACGCCAGGTAATAGCTGACATATCAAAAAAGATATATAAAAAATACTCATCCGAAGAACCATGACATACAGGTGTCATATATTGGCTGCTATACTTAAGAAAAAAGTTGAGGAGGTATGATAATGGATTACCAGATAACCTTGAAGCAGCAGCCATCGCAACCAATATTATCAATACGGAAAACAACCTCAGTTTCAAAGCTGCATGAAGAAATCGGCAAAGCATACGGGATGATTGCCATGTACCTTCAGGAAATGGGAGAACAACCGGCGGGAGCCCCGTTTACAGCCTATTATAACATGGATATGGAGAATCTTGACGTAGAAATGGGTTTTCCCGTATCCAAACCAATTGAAGGACGAGGCGATATCAAAGCCGGCAGCATACCTGAGGGCAGATATGTGGAAGGTATGTACAAAGGCCCGTATTCGGTAATATCATCGGCATATGACGCAATAAGCGCCTGGATGTCCGAAAACGGGCTGACTCCGGTAGGTATATCATATGAATATTATTTGAATACCCCCGGCGAAGTTCCTGACAGCGAACTTTTGACTAAAATAGTATTTCCGGTTAAGTAAAAAGTGTCCAGGGGTATTGAACAGGCGGGGAGGATGCAAATTGCATTCTCTCTTTTGTTGTAGGATGGTTTATTCCAATCTGATAGGACCACAGCGCCAGTTTGTGTCTTGTATCGCCCTGATATCCATATTTAATGTCGCCTACCAGCGGCGTTTTGTTGTTGGACATTTGGACTCTGATCTGGTGGCTTCTTCCGGTTACCAGGCTTACCTTTACCAAACTTAATCCCTGAAAGGTCTTTAACACTTCATAATCCAATATTGCCTTTTTTGCTCCGGGGGTTCCCTCTTCTACCACGCTGACAACATTATTTCCCTTATCTTTAAGGAGGGTATCGGTAAGACGCCCTTTCAAAGGCTCCGGACAGCCTTGTACCACACAAAGGTATATTTTCTCCATTTGGCGGTTTCTAATCTGTTCAGAAAGCCTTGAAGCGGCTTTAGAAGTCCTGGCAAAGACCATCACACCCCCCACCGGTCTGTCTAGTCTATGTACCAGCCCGAGAAAAACGTTTCCGGGCTTTTTGTATCGGATTTTTATATCTTCCTTCAACATAGTAAGAAAGTCCGGAGCTCCGGTTATATCGCCCTGGACAGGTATATCGGGCGGCTTTACCGCAACAAGCAAATGATTATCCTCATAGAGTATTTCAATATTCAAAAACAAAATCCTCCAATCACTGGATACGTTTTAAAGCTCTATTAATTATACCATTTATATCTTAAAAAAGATTGTTTATAATCTCAGCAATACGGATTTTTGAGTTTTCCACAATCTCAACAATACGGAACTTAATCTTTACAGGTGTATTATTATTCTCGGCCATGTCGGTTATAAGCCGGTAATTATTATCGCCCAGACCCTCTCTGAGCTGATTCATTGCCTTTTCATCCATCTTAAGGCTGTTGGCGTCAGCTACGCAAAGAGGCGGGAACATTATACACCACCAATTCTGTCCTTTGCCAGAGCCTAATTCAATCCTGACTGCTTCGTACATACCGGCAGGAATAACCAGTCCCTCATACTCCTTTGTCGGAAATGAGAAGACACCGTACCGTGCATTTACCTCAATATCTGAACCACTTTCTTTTACGACACCTGCGGCAATCTCTTTGATTAACGGCAGGCTGGCTTTCAGGTAAGCTGCGGCCTCCTCCCTGGTGGCTCCGTCAGGATATTTTTCATGCATATGCTTTAAAACGGCATCCCTTACCTTCAGTTTCAGTTCCTGGTCCACTGCTGAGTTACTGTTGGCTACTATATGGAGCCTTACAATATTATTCGATATTTGCTTTTGAGTTGCGCCTCCATATATTATGCATATTATCAAAATTACAAAAAGAAAACGTGTGGCGGCGGTTAAAAACTGTATTACCGAACCGGTTTTTCTCATCACGAAAAAAACATTTTCTTTGCTAATCTTCATTCAATCACCACCCATATCGTGCTGTGTATAAGATGAAATTTAACCGGTAATGCTTACATTACCGGGGCTTGGTTAAAATTTTTCATCTTATACATTTCAATTATTCTCTTAAATCGCAAATTCAATTCAACCGGACGAATTTCCCATGGAACGTAATTATTATTATGTTATTTTGTGCGCACATCGAGAGTTTTACACATAAAAACAAAATTCATCGCTGACGCCCGGCATGACAGAAGGACGTCCTGAGCGGAGCGAAGCGGAGTCGAAGTATCTTAAACGTCAACACAAAAGATTCTTCGCTGATGCTCAGAATGACAAAAAGGGGCCTCAGAATGACAAAAGAAGGTGCGCGTAATGGCAAAAGGAGCACCCATAATAACAAAAGAGAAGTCAAAATGATAGGGAGACTTATAATAATTGGCAGGACTTTGAATGATAAAAGAGGGGCGCAGGCTGATTAATAGAAAAAAGGCTCTATAAAAGGAGCGAACGTTCCGATATAATTATCAGGAAAGGTGGAAGAAGATGAACATACCTAATTTGCCCAATATCTCTTCTTTATTGAAACAAAAAATAGCGGAGATTCAAAGTCGTTTGCCTGTAAAAATGAATATTCCTTCAGGCAGCTCCACTGATTTTGCCCAGGAACTCGGCAAAGCTTCGGCTGCCTATGAATCAGCCGCTGCATCGGCTGAACCGGCAGCTCCGGTTATCGATATTGAGCCTTCAACGGTCAGAAGTACCAAAACCAGGTTTCCTTTGGTTTCCGGCTCCTATGAATCTGTTTATCCCCGCCTTTCACAAACTCAGATTAATGAACTTATGCCCAGGATAGATGCGGCTATAAATACATTTGCAAAACAATTCGGTCTTGATCCTAAACTGATTCGCGCTGTAATAAAAGAAGAATCAGGATTTCAGCCTTTCGCGCTTTCGACGTCCGGCGCAATGGGACTTATGCAGTTAATGCCGGAAACCGCCAAAGGACTTGGCATTACCGATGCCTATAATATTGAACAGAATATACTTGGGGGCACCCAATACCTGTATTACCAGTTAAAAGCCTTCGATAATGATTTGGAACTCGCCCTGGCGGCTTATAACGCCGGCCCCAATGCCGTAAGAAAATACGGAGGCATTCCCCCCTATACTCAAACACAGAATTATGTGAGAAAAGTTCTTAATACTTATGAAATGTATAAAGCCATTGGGGACATTTAACAGCCTTATCCACAATATCCACAAGGTTATCCACAAATAAAGTGGGCAATATAAGCTGTTTTTATGAATATTTCCACAGTCTCCACAGACAAAAAAGCTAACAAATTCACAGGTAATAATTGATTTTATAGCATACAAATTTCAAGTGATGTAACTATTTGTAATACTCGGATCAGCGCTTATTCAGCGGTTTTCAGTCATTCAGTCCCGTAACGGAAAAATAACCGAAAAACCGCGTATTTATGTATTTTGTATACATAATACAAGAAGGGCCCTTTTGTTGACAGAAAAGGATCCTTCGTTGTTTCTAAATTAACAAATATAGGCGATATTGTATGGAAAATGGTTATTTATGTCCTTCTCCTATAGCAAGATATGGTACAGCATTTAATGTCAAATCCGCAAATTCGCCTTTTAAGAAGGAATAATACCCGGCTGCGGCAATCATTGCAGCGTTATCGGTACACAATATGGGAGCAGGGAAAAGCGCGTCCATACCTGTCTCTTTAGCCCTTCTTTGAAGTGTTTCTCTAAGAAGAGAATTTGAGGCAACACCTCCTGCAAGGACTATTTTTTTTACATTCAGGTTCGCGGCTGCTTTTAATGTATGACCCACCAGGACATCCACCACAGCCTGCTGAAATGATGCGCATATATCGGGGATATTAAGCTCCTCCCCCTTTTGGCGGGCGGTATTTACATAATTGATAACGGCGGTTTTCAATCCTGAGAAAGAAAAATCATGTGAACCGTCGGTAAAGTTAACTCTTGGGAAATGAATGGCCTTCGGATTTCCCAGCTTTGCCTGTTTATCGATGACAGGTCCCCCCGGATACCCCAAACCCAGTACACGTGCAATTTTATCAAATACCTCACCGGCCGCGTCATCCCTAGTCATTCCAAGAACCTCAAAATCAAGATAATCTTTAACATGGATTATATGACTGTGCCCGCCTGAAGCAACCAGGCTGATATAGGGCGGTTCCAAATCCGGATGGCTTATATAATTTGCGGCTATATGCCCTTCAATATGGTGAACCTTGATGAGAGGTTTATCAAGGGCTGCCGCGATTGCTTTCGCCGCGGTAACACCCACCAGCAGCGCGCCTACCAGACCCGGTCCATAGGTTACGGCAACTGCGTCAACATCCTTCAAGACAATCCCAGCTTCCTTCAGCGCCGAATCTATAACAGGCAGAATAAGCTCCACATGTTTTCGTGAAGCTATTTCGGGAACTACACCCCCGTATTCGGCATGCAAGTTTACCTGGGACGCTATAATGTTTGACAATACCTCACGGCCGTTTGCCACAACGGCGGCAGAGGTTTCGTCGCAACTTGTTTCTATTCCCAAAATAATAATGTCTTTCATTTCCATATCCACGTTATAAACAATACCCTTCCTTCATGTCAAAAAAACCTTTGTATGGTCTCCCTGAAAAACAACTGTCCTATAATTACCAGCGTTCCAAGGGTTAATACATAATAGGCAAAATATTTAAGTTTCATGTTTTTTATAACGTTCATCATAAGCTTTATCGCAAAAAATCCGGTAATTCCCGCCGTAACCATGCCTGCAAGGATATTGACCAGGCTTATGGATTCCAGATATACCGCGGGTTCTTTCATGATATCAACCACATCTAAAAGCGCGCCTCCAAGAATAGGCGGTATGGACATCAGGAAAGAAAAGTCAGCGGCAAAGCTTCTTTGCAAGCCTAACATCAAGGAGGCGGTTATAGTCATGCCGGAACGGGATACCGCAGGCAATAAGGCCACACCCTGCGCCAGGCCGATTACAAGAGAATCACTGGTTTTAAGTTCTTCCAAACCTTTATTCCCATCGGCAAGTTTCTGTGAAATCAAAAGCGCCGCGCCGGTTAACAAAAAACCCGGACCCAGCAGGACAGTGCTTAAATATGTACTTTCTATGAAGTCACCAAACAAAAAATTAATAATTACCGCCGGTATAGTCGCCACCACAATTTGTACGGGAAGCTTTGAGAACGGGTGCCGTATAATCTCCATAATCTTTTCCCGAAAGAAGAAAATTACCGCAAACAAAGTGCCCACATGAAGGGCAACATAAAAGGTTACTATCATCGACTGGGACTGGGGGGTGGAAATATCGACCCCCAGCAGATTCTGAAACAAAACCAGATGCCCGGAACTGCTAATGGGCAGAAACTCTGTCAGCCCCTGTACTATACCCAAAATTACAGCTTGTAACAGATTCATTATTACCTCCGGTTATGAGAAAATCCCTTGCCTACTCAGGTTTGAATGCGGCTTCAACATATGTATTACGGGCATTCCAGAATATCCACTCATCATAACCGGCATCATATACAGCCTTTATCTGGGCCTGGTATTCCTCGACCCCGTAATTCTGCCAATAGCCGCTAGGCAGTGTATCAAGCGTAAAACCTTGAATATAAGGCCGGACATTCAAATTATATCCCGGAATTTTCTCAATTCGATTTTTTCCTACCATGAGAGTATTATATACAACTTCATAAGGTTTTAGGTCAGGATGAGTGAATTTTATTCCATTTATTGTCTGACCTACGCCATTTGCCATTAATCCCTTTGGCGCGGCATTGGCATAATGAGAAGGGTAAATCATCGGGCAAATGTAGTCAAGGCTTTTTCCGATAGTTTCAAGAGTCTGGCCAATTTCCCCGTAATCCTTCGTTGCAATCATCGGCATACCGAAAATATCTGCCGAAAGCACTGTCTCGGGTGGAAGGTTTATTCTCATATATCGTATGAAATTCTCGATAGCTCCTGAACGGCTCTGTCCAGGAGCGAAGTCCATTTTATAAGTATACAGGCTGGTTTCGGGAAAACGGATATAGTCAAACTGGATTTCGTCAAACCCGAAATTTACAGCCTCCTGGGCTATGCTTAAAATATAGTCCCAGCATTCCTTCTTGGTAGGATCCAGCCACTTGGTGCCTGATTCCCAGACCTCCCCGTTTTCTTTTTTGATCGCGAGATCAGGATTATAGGTGGTCATGGTGGAATCCTTGAATGTAACCAAGCGTGCTATTACATAAATACCGTTGTCATGAAGCTTTTTGGTTACCGTCCTGATATCGAAACCCGGGGTATCAGCCTTTGCCTTATTAACAACATCAATGTCGGAATCGTACATAATTATACCGGCATCATTTTTTATATCGATGACATAAGCATTAATCTCAGTCCTGTTGGCTAAATCAATGTAGTGGTCCAGATTATTTCTGACCGATGTCGAATTGAGATACAATGCTTTGATAGGCGGCAATGTCTTTGTACTGGTGCTGCGTCTGTCCCCCTCAATCTCCGGATAAGGCGTTATCCCGTTTATGGGAGTGGGCTCAGGTATCGGAGTAGGTGTAGGAGTCGGGGTAGGAGCGGGCGTATTACTATTACTCGGTACCGGCGTCTGTGTACCAGCAGGAGTACCGGTAGCCGAAGCAACCGGAGTCGGAGTTCCCGTATTCCCCGGCGGAGTATTTGGATTTTTGATTGAAAGAATAGCAAATACCACTGCCATTATCATTAAAGACAGTATTGCTGCTGTTACGATAAGAAAGTTGTTTCTTCTGTTCCTTTTTGATGTTCTTGCCATCTTTTTTCTCCTTTAAGTACATTATAAGGTTTATTACATTACAGACAAAACCTCAAGGCATCAACCTTGAAGTTTACTCATTGACATCTGTTTAAACTTTTAAATATTATACCATAAATCCGGGAGCAGCAACTATTGTTTATGTCGTCACATTAGACGTTATCTTTTAATCCTTGGTTTAGAAATAATAGCCATGATATATCCGAAAGTTATCGCTGCAGTGATACCAGCAGCAGCTGCTTTTACTCCTCCGGTAAAAACGCCCAGCAGACCTGTCTCATCCACCTCTTTCATTACACCTTTTGCCAAGACATTTCCAAAACCCAAAAGGGGTACCGTAGCCCCTGCTCCTCCCCAATCAATCAAAGGCTGATAAAGGCCGAAGATTCCTAAAACAACTCCCGTTACCACAAAAATCACCATTATTCTGGCGGGTGTTATTTTTGTAAAATCAATCAATATCTGTCCTATTATGCATATGCACCCACCCAACAGAAAGGCTCTTATGATTTCGCTCATATGATTTCCTCCAAATCTTACGCTTCAATTAATACGGCATGGGCAATACCTGGTATGGTTTCACCCTGCTGAATTCTTGTGGGGCTTAACAATGCTCCGGTCGCAACGAAAAGCAACCGTTTTATTGTTCCCTGCATAAACAGATTCAAAATATATGTTGACAATACTACGGCGCTGCAGCCGCAGCCGCTGCCCCCGCAATCCACACCCTGTTTTTCAATGTCAAAAATAAGCAGACCGCAATCCTTATGTTTATCTTTTAGGTCAATATTGTTCCTTTTTAACAGATCTCTCAGCATAGTACTTCCAAACTTGCCTAAATCCCCGGTCAAAATCATATCAAAATCATCCACATTTCGGCCTGTATCAATAAGATGGCTCCTTATTGTATCAAAGGCCGCAGGAGCCATGGCTGCGCCCATATTATTGGCATCTTTGATACCTTCGTCTATTATCTTGCCGGGAGTAATACAGGTTATTCTGGGTCCTTGCCCTTCCTTTCCCAATATCACCGCTCCAGCCCCGGTGACTGTCCATTGCGCTGTTGGAGTTCTTTGAGATCCGAATTCCAGGGGATATCTGAACTGCCTTTCAGCAGAACAGAAATGGCTGGATGCCGCGCAAACCGCATAGTCAACTGAGCCGCTGTCTATCAACATAGCGGCTATGGCGAGAGACTCACTCATGGTTGAACATGCGCCAAAAAGCCCGAGGTAAGGTATATCTACGTCTCTGAAGGCATAGCTGGCCGCGGTACACTGATTCAAAAGATCTCCCGATAGAATTATATTTATATCCTTTGCTGACTTTCCGCTCTTTTCCAGCGCTTTAATGTAGGTATCTCTTAATATGCGGGACTCCGCAGCCTCAAATGTCTTTTCCCCCACATATTCATCATCCACCACGTCATCAAAATACCTTGCCAGAGGTCCATCGCCTTCTTTTTTACCAACAATCCCGGCACCGCTTAAGATAACAGGCTGTTTATCCAATACTATTGTTTGAGATCCTAATCTTTTTGCCATCTACATCACCTGCTTCCAGATAAAATAGAACAGCCCTGCAACAACTGACGCAAATATTCCGTAAACCAGCACCGGTCCGGCTATAAGAAACATTTTCGCCCCGACACCCATAACATGCCCTTCCTTCTTAAACTCCATGGCCGGAGAAACAATAGAATTCGAAAAGCCTGTAATAGGCACCGATGCGCCTGCTCCTCCGAACTTTCCTATCTCGTCATAGATATTAATCCCGGTTAAGAATGCGCCTATGAAAACCATTATTATGCTGGTAGCCGATGCCGTCGTCTCTTTATCAGCGCCAAAGTTCTTAAGAACCATCATTATAATTTGCCCGACGGAGCAAATAGCCCCGCCTGTGATAAATGCCGCAATAATATTTCGTACATAATGGGAGCCGGGTGCCTTTTCATCCACCAGTTTTTGATATTCGTGCTTACTGAGTTGTCTTTTCAAAGCTTCTACTCCTCTCTGTCTGATTGATAACATAAGTACCTCTGCTTGGCTCTTTTCTTCGCTCGCCCGAAATAAGCAGGTAGATTCCTGCAGCCAGCGCCGCAACGACCACTGCAGCAATTATGACTGCGAAAAAAGGAAATTTGCTTTTTCTTGCATAATCGGATTTTTCCATAATAAACACCCCGCAATGATGATATATTGTCTATTTTCTCATCACTGTGGGGTTTTTATTCTAATAATTATAAGAGCAAAGCCAAGAGACTATTTAACTTAACACTTAAGATCCTTCGACTTCGCTGCGCTTCGCTCAGGATGACAAGTCCGGTATTGATTGACTTCGTTCAGGTGACATCCCGCTTGTCATTCTGAGCGTTAGCGAAGAATCTTTTCTGTTAATGCAGAAGATTCCTTTGGCTCCGCTTGCGCTTCGCTCAGGATGACATATTGGGAATAGCGGCCTTCAGGATTACATATTGGGAATTGCTTCACTCAGAATGACGTGAGGGCCTATTGAAGTTTCGGCAATTTATTGGCATGCTTTAGCATTGGCAGGTCCACAACAATCATTGTGATTTTCCCGTCTTCAACTGAAACCTGAATGCTGCTTCCTTCACGGATTTTTCCGGCTAAATACAGCTCTGACAGCTCATCTTCAATATGCCTTTGTATTGTTTTTCTTAATGGCCTTGCTCCATATTTCTCATCGTAGCCTTTTTCAATCAGGAACTCTTTCGCCTTATCATCAAACGAGATGCTCATTCCCTTTTCTTTTACATCCTGCGTGATTTGATCCAGCATAATATCAAGAATCTGGGCCAACTGCTTGCGGGTAAGCGGTTCAAATACTATTATCTCATCTACCCTGTTTAAAAACTCAGGTCTGAATATCTCCCTCATCGCATTATTAACCTTCTTCTCAAGAGCCTCGTATCCGTCATTATTAAAACCGATACCGTGTGATTTAAGGTTGGTTCCCGCGTTTGAGGTCATAATCAGAATAGTATTCTCAAAACTTACCGTTCTACCCGTGCTGTCGGTCAGGCGGCCGTCCTCCATAATCTGTAGAAGCATATTAAAAACATCGGGGTGAGCTTTTTCTATTTCGTCAAGAAGAATTACCGAATATGGTTTTCTCCTCACTTTTTCAGTCAGCTGACCACCCTGATCATACCCTATATATCCGGGAGGCGCGCCTATTAGTTTTGAAACGGTATGTTTCTCCATGTATTCGGACATATCAAGCCTTATCATGGCATCTTCACTGCCAAAAAGCTCGTAGGTGAGAACCTTGGCCAGCTCTGTCTTTCCTACTCCGGTAGGCCCGACAAATATGAAGCTGGGTGGTCTCTTTCTTTTGACAAAATCGGAACGTGTTCTCCTGATGGCCCTGGCTAAAGCAGAAACAGCCTTATCCTGGCCTACCACTCTCTTATGGAGACGTTCTTCAAGCTTCAAAAGCTTGGATGCCTCCGTTTCGGATATTCTCTGCACAGGTATTCCGGTCCAGCTTTCTACTACATAAGCAACATCGTCTACCGTTACATCCAGGTTGCCAAGATCTTTCTCCAGTTCCTTGATCTTTTCCAGAAGCCTGCATTCCTCTACTTTATAGTCGGCAGCTTTCTTATAGTCATCCATTATTGCGGCCTTTTCCTTCAATTCCTGGACTTTCTTGAGCTGATTCTTACACTTTTCCAGCTCAATGAAATTGGCGTTTCTCAAATTCACCCTGGAACCTGCTTCATCAATAACGTCAATTGCCTTGTCAGGCAGGAACCTGTCGCTTATATACCGTGATGACAGTTTTACGGCGCTTTCAATTACCTCATCCGGGTAGCGCACCTGGTGAAAATCCTCATAATACGGCCTTAAGCCCATAAGTATTTCAATACTTTCTTCAATGGTAGGCTCATTGACCATAACCGGCTGGAACCGTCTTTCCAAAGCCGCATCCTTTTCAATATACTTTCTGTAATCCTCCAGGGTAGTAGCGCCAATAATCTGTACGTCACCTCTTGCCAGCGCGGGCTTGAGAATATTTGCCGCATTCATTGCTCCGCCTTCAGCTTCACCGGCACCCACAATATTATGAACCTCGTCGATTACCAGAATAATATTTTTCTGTGCTTTAGCTTCGTCAATTATAGCTTTCATTCGGGCCTCAAATTGGCCTCTGAATTGTGTTCCGGCTACAATAGCGGCAAGGTCGAGCAGATAAATTTCCTTATCCAAAAGCTTCGGCGGCACATTATTCTCCACTATACGCAGAGCCAGTCCCTCTGCTATGGCAGTTTTCCCAACACCCGGCTCTCCTACAAGAACAGGGTTATTTTTCGTTCTGCGGTTCAGAATCTGTATTACCCGTTCAATCTCCTTATCTCTGCCTATGATACGGTCAATTTGCCCTGACATGGCTTTCTCATTAAGGTTTGTTCCAAAAGCATTAAGGTTTTTCCTGGGGGATCTGCCCTGTTGTCTTGGATCAACGTTCTTTGTCTGCTTATGGGAATGCTTTTCCTTGTCTTCATCAGTCGACGGACCGAATTTTGAAAAAGCATTGTTAAAAAAACGAAGCATGGAATTTCCCATGTTATCTTCATCATCATGCGAATTATTTGCATGCGGAAGATTTTGTAAGAATTCATCCATGTTCATGGATCCAAGAATTTCGGACATCTGGTTGTTTAAATTCTCAAGATCCTCCTGGGTCATACCGGACTGAGCTATTATTTGCTGCAACGGAGCCAAGCCCTGTTTTTGGGCACAGCTTATGCAAAGACCCATAGGCTCGGCTTTTCCATCTATTACACGTGTAATAAACACGACTGCGACATTTTCCTTACATATTGAACATTTCATCATCTATGCATCAACTCCTTTTTCGGCAGCGTACGAGGTATTACCAATCGGGGTGCCTGTCCAAAATCCTTGATTCACTTGGTATATATTGTCATTTTGATCAAACTTAGGTTTGATTATACTATATATTATACCACAGTAAAGGATTCTTGAACAACAAGATAGTTTGTCCTTCCCTTACCTTTAGTGCCTTATATTAGAATTATATGAACTTGTTACACTTTCGAATTCGGAAGAGATAGGCCGAAATCAGCACACCGCCTGTTTTTCAGCGAAACAGTGACGTTTCATTCGAGGTCTGCGACAAAATTCATCTTGATGTGTCATAAGAATCAAAAACCGGCAAAGACCGGGCAATAATTTCTTATATTTTGCTAAATCCTTTTCATTACGGTAATAGCATTTCCCACGCTGTTGAATTTCATACTGTCACATAATTCATTTACTATGAGCAATCCTCTTCCCGATTCGTCCATATTAAGCGGATCACATTTTGATACTTTGCTCATGGATAGCTGCTTCGGCTCGGGCACCTTAAAACCGCAACCCTGATCCTTTACAGTTATACCGAGAATCCTGCTGTCATCCTTGAACCATATTTCCACACTGATAGTTTTACTTTTATCGCATTCATTCCCGTGCTTGATAGAGTTTTGCATTAATTCGCCCAGAATAACCTTAATATCAAAACATTTATCTGAATCAAGGGAAAATTTTATCTTGAGCAAATCCATTATTTTTCTGATTTCATTGCATACCAGGTAAGCGTCAGTCGCGATGTCTTTGCTATATATTTTCGTGTACCTGCTTTGATCTATGTGCATAACAATATTACCTCCAAATGCACACGCAAAAGTAAAAAACTAATAGCATTTTATTTTATGTACATAAAATATATACCCTGTTTTACTTCCTTAAAATCATTCTGAATTTTTCCAGTGTCTTTTTTTCTAAACGAGATATGTACATCTGTGAAACATGGAAATGATTTGCAATCTCTTTTTGGGTTTTATTGTCAAAAAAGCGAAGCTTTATGAATTCTTTTTCAGTATCGCTAAAATTGTTCATGGCTTTTTCAAGAAAATCACGATTATTTATCTTTTCAAAGGTATCGTCCTCTTCCCCCACTGTTTCATGCAGTTCAAGATTGTCTTCATCAAAGACAGACTGATCAAAAGACTGTATATTATAAACATTCCATGATTCTATTATTTCAAGTATGGTTTCTTCCTTCATTTTGAGATAATCAGCTATTTCATCTATCCTGGGAGCTCTTTTATATTTCTGCATCAGGTATTCTCTTGCCTGATTGACTTTTTGGTATACCTCATATATTCGTCTTGGTATACGGATAACTGAAGCTTTATCTCTGAAATAGCGCTTTATTTCGCCTATAATTGTCGGTGTTGCAAAACTGACAAATTTAACATCTTCATGAATGTTAAACCTTTCAACAGCATTAATCAGAGCGAGACATGCCACCTGATAGATGTCATCGCAATCTACTCCACGGTTTGCAAATTTTTTTGAAATGATATCGGCAAGATACATGAATTTTGATACTATCTGATTGCGAATCTCAACATCCCTGTTTTCGTAATACAATTCAAACAATTCTCTTTCGGACATTTCTTCAGTTCTTATTGTCTCTGCCTTCTTGCTCATTTTAAACTGCCTTTCCGAGCTTTTTTACCATTGTAATAGAGTTATCTCCCTGTTTTTCAATCTCTATTTCGTCCATAAGTGAGCTTATAATAGCCAAGGCAAATTTATCGGTATCGTTGTCAAACAATTCGGGAATACTCTGATCCGAAATCTTGAATTTTATTGAAATTCCATCTTCAAGGCACTGAAAATCTACATTTACTCTCCCTGTGCCTGACTTCTTTTCAATAAACTTTCCCAATATTTCAGACAGTGCAACTTTTATATCTTCAATAGTATCTATGTCAAACCCCATCCTGCTGGCAATTCCTGAAACCGTTAAACGGGCAATACTTACATATTCCGCTTTTAGTGGAATAAGCATGGTAATCGTGTCCATAGTACTCATTATTTAGACCTCCTCAATGATGAACGCCTTGTCCAGACCGGTAATCCTAAATAATTTTCGTACCGTGCTTTTGGGGTTTTTTATCGTTATATTACGGTCTTTTTCCCTGACACGCTTTAATGCTCCCACTAAAATTCCCAACCCCATACTGTCTATGTAGGACAAATCGCTGAAATCCAGAATTATATTTTGTTGAACATCGTTAATGGACTGATAAAGACTTTCCTTGAAATCCGGCGCCGAGTAGATATCGATTTCACCTTTTACTGAAATAACAACATTCTTACCGTCATTACTTTCAGTGTTTAACTCAAACATTAAATACACCTCCGAAAGATCTGGTCAGTATCATTCTAACAATTTATTAACAAAAATTATAGTGGCGTTCACATTTTCTCCTGAATTGCAACGTTAAAATATTATTTCTCCCTGCCGCTGTTTTAACGGCTATATATATCCATGCTCACTCCGGCGACAGGGAATGTATCGTATATACCAACCTTACTTATTTATCCTTCGGCTTCATTGTCGGGAACAATAAAACGTCTTTTATGGAGAATGAATCCGTCAAAAGCATGATTAGGCGATCAATACCAATCCCCAAACCTCCGGTAGGTGGAAGACCGTGTTCAAGAGCTATCAGGAAATCTTCATCCATCATGTTGGCTTCCTCATCGCCGGCTTCTCTTTTCTTAACCTGTTCCAAAAAACGTTCCCGCTGGTCAATAGGATCATTAAGTTCCGAATAAGCGTTTCCGAACTCGCGTCCGGTAATAAACAATTCAAAACGCTCTGTTAATTCAGGCCTGTCCGGCTTACGCTTAGTCAGGGGCGAAACCTCAACGGGATAATCGAGTACAAATGTCGGTTGGATCAAATGCGGCTCGACAAATTCTTCAAACATCATGCTTAAGACTTCGCCCTTAACAGGATTGCCCTCTATTTCCATACCTTTTGCCCTGGCTATGTTCCTGGCCTCTTCGTCGGTTTTTATCTCGTCAAAATTCACGCCGGTGTATTTTAACACAGCCTCAATCATGGTAATCCTTGTCCAAGGAGGCGTCAAATCTATTTCCTGGCCTTGATAATGTATTTTCGTTGTCCCCAGCACTTCCTTAGCGACAGTTGAAATCAGACTCTCAGCCAGCTCCATCATACCATGGTAATCGGTATAGGCCTGGTAAACCTCCATCATGGAAAACTCAGGATTATGTTTAATTGACATCCCCTCGTTGCGGAACATGCGGCCCAATTCATATACCCGCTCCAGACCGCCTACAATAAGACGTTTCAGATACAGCTCCGGAGCTATTCTTAAATACATGTCAATATCTAATGTGTTATGATGGGTAATAAACGGACGGGCAGCCGCACCGCCGGGAATTGTATTCAAAATAGGCGTTTCCACCTCAAGAAAATCTCTGTTATCCAGAAACCTTCTGATGGCCGAGATTATCTTGCTCCTTAGAATAAAAGTAGCTTTAACATCGGGATTTACAATTAAATCAAGATATCTTTGGCGATAACGGGCATCGGGATCCCTAAGTCCATGGAATTTCTCGGGAAGAGGCCGCAGTGATTTTGCCAGAAGGGTATAGGAGTCAACATGAATGGATATTTCACCCATACGGGTTTTAAATACCCTTCCGGTAACGCCTATGATATCTCCGATATCAAGCTTCTTAAAATTCTCGTACTCTTCCTCGCCTATATCATTTATTCTTACATACAACTGTATCTTTCCGTCTCTGTCCTGAAGGTCGCAGAAAGTGGATTTACCCATGCCGCGTTTGCTCATCAGCCTGCCGGCAAGAGATACATTTTTATTCTCAAATCCTTCAAAATCGGAAAGAATTTGACCGGTTCTGTGGGTCACATCATATTTAACAATATGGAACGGATCCTTTCCGGCCTTCTGAAGCTCAAAAAGCTTATTACGTCTGACCTGCAAAATTTCGTTCAAATCCTGTTGTTCGTTAATATTCTCGATAATTTCCGACATTTTTACCTCCAAACACTAAAAAGAAAACAGTTCACATTATATTATGTAAACTGTTTTGGTATCGAAACATAATTATACCCCAAATTTATAAGACAAACAAGAACTATTACCTTATTACTTTATTGCTTTAATGCTTTATAATACTAAAATACTTAATTACTTATAAATCTCAAGTATCATGTACTTGATTTTGCCTCCGGGAACTTCAATTTCAACCGTATCACCGGCTTTATGGCCCAGAAGCGCTCTGCCTACCGGGGATTCGTTGGATATCCTGTTGGAAGTGGGATCAGCTTCGGCAGAGCCTACGATCTGATAATCGAACTCATCTTTGGTTTTAACATCGACAATTTTCACTCTGGCGCCTAAACTTACAACTTTTGTGTCTACTTCTTCTTCATCGATGATGATTGCATTTTTCAGCATGCTCTCCAATTGAGCGATTCGTACCTCATTCTGTGCCTGTTCATTTTTTGCTTCATCGTATTCCGAATTCTCTGAGATGTCCCCGAAAGCCAGCGCTTGTTTTATTCTATCGGCTATTTCTTTTCTTTTTTCGCCTTTTAAATACTCTAATTCTTCTTCCAATTTTTTAAGACCTTCATAAGTAAGAAGGACTTCTTTTTTGCTCATTTTTTTCTCCCCTTTATATTAATCTGTTGCCCCTTGTAAACATCAATACATCATTTAGCATTACGATACATTATAGTTTACGGTCTTTGCTATGTCAAGAAATAAAGAAAACCTCATACCAAGCCGTTTGAACACCTCAGATTCACTCATATTCCACGTTTTTGCGCATACCGTCAGGATAAATCCTTCAAGTACATTTTTCTCCCATGTGTTTAATAACTGCTGTCCTAACATCCTTTTTACCTTATCGGAAAATTCCACACATATATTAAAAATTTTTCGCGTCTTTGTGTCGATTATTTTCATTGAATCCAGGTCCAGTATTATACCTTTGATGTTTCGAGACAATGCATCAAAGCAAAAATTATCGCCGGGAAATTTTATCCATATCCCGGTACGATTCACCACATCACAATCCGTCGTTATATGAACAGGTATCCCTGTTTCCAAAAAAGCTCTCTCTGCTTCAACGGGCTCATTTACTCCCTTAGGTATAAGTATATTAATTGTTTTTACTTTTGTGATAAGTATTTCAATAGCATGTTCAAGATATTCAGATGAGCCCGTGACAAGTATTTCCTTATTAATTAAAGTTCCCAGACCTTTAATCGCATTTAGGATTTCATGGAACAATTGCAGAGCCAAAGCCTTTACCGCTTTGCCATATACAGACGTGTCAGCCTGATACAGACCGTTAAAAAAAGGATGCCCTAGAATCGGCCAAATCTTCTGATCCTCAAGTATTCGATCCAGTTTAGCCTTAAATCTTTTATTGATTCCAGGCAGGCGCAATACTTCATTCTCATTGACAGTTAAAAGACATACCACCAGATTCAGACTATCATCTATCTCTATCGGGTATGTCTTTAACGTAACAGGCTTCCACCACTTTTTCCTTACGGGCAGAAGTACTCCTATGTTCATTATTTCATTGCTCCAGGGTATTTTATTCCTGCTACATCATACTTGAGAATCACGCCGATAATAACAATTATTTTATTTAAATTCAATAATGATGAATGCTATAGTTTGGAGCTTCTTTTGTTATATAGATATCATGAGGATGGCTTTCTTTAAGCCCTGCGGTGGTTATCCGGATAAATTTTCCATTATTCCTGAGTTCTTCAATAGTCCTCGTTCCGCAATAACCCATGGCGTGCTTAAGTCCTTCTACCAGCTGGAATATCGTATCTGCAATTGGCCCTTTATATGGTACTCGTCCTTCTACGCCTTCCGGTACCAGTTTTGTAGTTCCTTCTTGGAAATACCGGTCTTTACTTCCTTTGCTCATTGCGCCGAGTGAACCCATGCCCCTGTAAACCTTGAATCGTCTGCCCTGGTAGATTTCCGATTCACCGGGACTTTCTTCGGTCCCCGCAAAAAGATTGCCGATCATGACAGAATGGGCGCCTGCAGCAATAGCTTTGGGGATATCGCCGCTGTATTTTATTCCGCCGTCTCCTATGATGGGTATATTCAGTTTTCTGGCTTCAAGACTGCAGTCATAGATTGCAGTAATCTGGGGCACACCGATTCCGGCAACCACTCTTGTTGTACATATGGAACCGGGACCGATTCCTACTTTGACAGCATCTGCTCCTGCTTCCGCCAATGCTCTTACAGCCTCTCCGGTTGCCACGTTGCCTGCAATAACCTGGACGTCAGGATATTTTCTCTTTATTCTTTTTACGGCTTCTATTATATTCTTGGAATGTCCGTGGGCCGAATCCACAGTAATTACATCGACTTTCGCTTTTACAAGGGCATCTACCCTGTCCATCATATCAGAGGTAACACCGACTGCGGCCCCCACCAGAAGCCTTCCGTCTTTATCCTTCGCTGAATTGGGGTATTGTATCGTTTTCTCAATATCCTTTATTGTTATAAGACCTTTGAGATATCCTTTCTCATCCACCAGGGGAAGCTTTTCTATTTTATGTTTGCGCAATATTTCCTTGGCCTCTGCCAGTGTGGTTCCCACCGGAGCGGTTACCAGATTGTCTTTCGTCATAACCTGGCCTATTTTCTGGTTATAGTCGGTTAAGAACCGTAAATCTCGATTCGTAATGATTCCTACCAATTTCCCGTTTTCGGTAATGGGAACTCCGGATATTCTGTACTTTGCCATTAACTCATTGGCATCGGAAATCAGATGATCCGGAGAAAGATAAAAAGGATCCACTATTACGCCGTGTTCGGACCTCTTTACCCTGTCAACTTCCGTAGCCTGCTCTTCAATTGACATATTTTTATGAATAATACCTATACCGCCTTCGCGGGCTATGGCTATGGCCAGTCTTGATTCCGTAATAGTGTCCATGGCCGAACTGATTAAAGGTATATTAAGTTTAATCTTATTGGTCAAATATGTCGAGACATCAGTATCCTTCGGCAAAACCTCCGAATACTGCGGCACCAACAGTACGTCATCAAACGTTAAACCAAGTTTTGCAAACTTATCATCCATCATAAGGCCTCCGTGACAACATGTAATATCACATCTTTCTTGTATACATTATGCACAATGCAAAATTCCCCAAAAAATATAATACCTATTATACTTGATACCTTTTTAAAAATCAATTTTTGTTTTATATAAAGATTTTATACTATTTATTCATTTTTAAGTCATTATTTTGATTATGTCCGGAAAAGGTTCTTCCGGTTATCATGCCATTGGACAACTTGTAATCCGAAGAACCGCCCTCATTACGTCCCCATTATTTATTATATTTACTCATGGCTATTTCAACAGAGGCGCAAATTATTGTAACAGCTGCCCTGGCAGCATTCTCTATCGCATTGTTGACCAGTTTCCTCTCATCATCGGGAAAGCGGCTTAATACATAGTCGGCCAGCTCCATTCCCTCAGGAGCTTTGCCTATTCCTATGCGTATGCGGGGAAAGTTCTCCGTTTTTATGTGGCTTATTATGGATCGCATACCGTTATGAGTTCCGGGGCCGCCTTTCGCTCTTATTCTTATATGCCCTATATCCAAATCTATATCGTCATAAATAATAACAAGATTCTCATAAGGCACTTTATAATAGTCAATAATTTCGCGAACAGCCTCTCCGCTGTTGTTCATAAAAGTCTGCGGTTTTACCAGGAGAGCCTTCCTCCCCTGGATGATGCCCTCTGCAATTAAAGACTTATGCTTTGATTTGAAATTATTGATTCTATATACCGCTGCAAGGTAATCAATAGTATCAAACCCGACATTGTGTCGGGTTCTCTCATATTTGGGTCCCATATTCCCCAATCCGGCAAAAACAAACATAATATCCCTCGTTATACCTATTGTTGAGTAAACAAAGTTGAGATGGATATATCTCCATAGATTCTTTCTATAGCTTCGGCAAAAACATCTGCGACCGAAAGCGTCGTAATTTTGCTTATGCGCTTTTCCGGAGGCAGTGGAATGGTATTTAGCGTTACCAGTTCCTTTATGGCCGATGTACGAATCCTGTCAATTGCAGGACCGGAAAGAACGCCATGAGTACAACAGGCGTATACTTCCGTCGCTCCTAAATCTATCATGGCATTTGCAGCATTAACTACGGTACCGGCGGTATCAATCAAATCATCCACCAATATGGCACGTTTGCCTTTAATATCGCCAATTATGTTCATAATCTCACAAACATTGGCCTTTGGCCTTCTCTTGTCTATTATCGCCAGGGGCACGTCAATCTTTTCCGCGAATTTTCTTGCCCTTCCCACGCTTCCTACATCCGGCGATACAACAACCACATCGTCCGTCTTCCCACCGAATTTTTTATAAAAATGCTGCGCAAGTATCGGGGTGCCCAGCAGGTGGTCCACCGGAATATCAAAGAACCCCTGAAGCTGTGGAGCATGAAGATCCATTGTAAGAACCCTGTCGGCTCCCGCTACTGTAATAAGGTTTGCCATAAGTTTCGCGGAAATAGGGTCTCTGGCTTTAGCTTTACGATCCTGGCGCGCATATCCGAAGTATGGAATAACCGCTGTTATTCTCCCTGCAGAAGCGCGCCTCAGGGCGTCAATCAGAATAAGCAGTTCTATAACATTGTCATTTACAGGTGCGCATGTAGACTGGATAATGAATACATCTGATCCCCGCACAACCTCGTTAATGCTGATTGCTGTCTCTCCATCGGAAAACTTTGTTACAACCGATTCCCCCAAAGGCAGGCCTACCTTTAGAGCTATTTCCTCCGCCAGCTGCCTGTTTGAATTCCCCGCGAAAATCTTAATGTCTTTGCCATGAAGATTCATTTGAATAAACTACCTCCAAACCAAGATATTATTTTTTATCTAATCCTTTTCTTCTTACCCAGTCAGCAATTATTGTCTGTCTGTTTCTGGCAATAGCCAATGAGTATTCAGGCACTTCATCGGTTATGGTTGAACCGGCTGCGATATATGCATAATTATTTATTACAACAGGAGACACCAAATTAACATTGCATCCTACAAAGGCATGGTCTCCCACCGTGGATCTGGTTTTCTTCATGCCGTCATAATTCACTATTATTGATCCACATCCCATATTGACAAATTCCCCGATATCCGCATCTCCTATATAAGACAGATGAGGTACCTTTGAATTATTGCCAATGTAGGAGTTCTTTATTTCTACAAAGTCGCCGATTTTAACATTTTCACCGATATTTGAACCGGGTCTGATATATGCGTAAGGGCCGACTTTTGTGTTACTGCCTATTTGAGAATCAATCATCACAGAATTCATAAAAATAACCCCGTCTTTAACAATACTGTTTTCAATACGGGAATAAGGCCCTATCTGGCAATTTTCGCCGATTACCGTATTCCCCTCCAGTTGCGTTCCGGGGTGGATGATTGTATCTTTTCCTATTACCACGTTATTGTGTATCATACAAGTTTCAGGTAAATGGAAGGTTACGCCGTTATCCATATGTTTTTTTATAATGCGATCTAAAATAATGCGTTCAGCCTTGGATAACTGACTCCTGTCATTAACCTTAATCAGTTCTTCAGAACATGAAGCTCTGTAGCCTCCAACCTTTTGACCCTTGGCATAAAACTTTTTAATTATATTTTTTATTGAAAGACTTTCGAAATGGTTTTCTTTTTGGTAATCTAAGACTTCGGTCAATAATAATTCTGTATTAATGATACAAATATCGGACAGGCTTCCCTCTTTATTAGTAAGAACAGTTACATGATTTTTCTTTTCCAGGTGATATTCGTAGGCGGATTTAAGAGTATCGGCACATATGGCGGGATATTCGCCAGGTAAGATAAGCACCGTTCCTTTCCTGTTTTCATTTAAAACTGTCTCCAGTTCCGGATCTTTATCACTATGAATCACAATAGTTTCTTCCGGTAATATCTTTTCTACAGGATCCAGGTCCTGCCCCAAAAGAACAATCAGTTTATTTGAACCTGCTTTTATGCTTGCGTCAATTGTATACGATAACATTGCTTGTCCGCAAATATGATGGATATATTTGGGCAGCAAAGATTTCATGCCGGTTTCCTTGTCCGACGCAATAATGAGTGTCACCAGTTCCTGCAAGAGCTTTTACCCCCTGAATGTTTAGTTAAGTTTCTTATCTATAATTATTCTCTCATTTTTATTGAAGTATTGCAATTGACATTTTACATATTTTAATGCAACAAAATAGGCACTTCATGTTCAAGAAGTGCCCAAGTTAATCAGCCTTTCGGAAATTATTCCTTTAGGAGCGCACCGGCGGCTTCTTCTTCCGCCAACATGGACTGGTACTTTTCTAGTATTGCATTTTGCACCTTATTCCTTGCTTCTGCATTAATAGGATGCGCAATGTCCCTGAATTCACCAGTCGGGGTTTTACGGCTAGGCATTGCAATAAATAGTCCATTTTGACTTTCAATTATTTTGATGTCATGGACAACAAATTCATTGTCAAACGTAACTGACACCACTGCCTTCATTTTACCCTCAGCATCAACTTTACGAATTCTAATGTCTGTAATTTCCACTTTAGCAGCCCACCTTCCGATTTTGCAATGTAGTTTTTATGTTTGATATTATAAATTCGCCAAATATTCCAAAATTCCTCCTTTTTTAAAAGTAATTTTTAATATTTTCCATATCATTGTTAAGCAATATTTTCTGAAATCCTCATTAATACACAATTTAAACTGATATTTGCCAATAAAATTTCTGGTAATACACTTTTTTATAATGGAAAATACGGTATTCTGTATTAACGTTCTTTTCTTGAATAAAAGCTTGTATTTGATATATAATTCTATCTGATTGAAATGTTGCAAATCGGAGTGTATTATGGGAAATCAAAATTTTATATTTAATAAGAACGATACGAAAGTTCATATGGTGGGAATCGGAGGCATAAGTATGAGCGGGCTTGCTGAGATTCTTATGCATAAAGGCGTTAAAATCTCGGGCTCCGATTTGAAGGAAACTGAAATAACAAAAAGATTAGGGGAAATGGGTGCAGATATTTATTACTCACATCAGGCTTCCAATATTACTGATCAGGATCTGGTCGTTTACACGGCAGCTGTTTCTAATGACAACCCTGAGATTATCGAAGCAAAAAAACGCAATATACCCGTAATAGAAAGAGCCGAACTTTTAGGCGCCATAATGGATCAGTTTAAAAACTGTATCGCTGTTTCTGGTACACACGGAAAGACAACAACTACATCCATGATTTCGACGGTACTGATGGAGGCGGGTTTGGATCCGACTATCCACGTAGGCGGAATGCTTGATCTTATAGGCGGAAATACCCGCATCGGCAACAGTGATTATTTTGTTGCCGAAGCCTGCGAGTATAAAAACAGTTTTCTTAAATTCAGACCGTCTTTAGCCATAGTTCTTAATATTGAAGCGGATCATCTGGATTTCTTCAAGGATATTGACAGTATACGCAATTCTTTTGAAAAATTTCTTGGCAATGTAAGAGAACCCGGAACAATTATACTGAATATCGATGACCCTCAAACCAAAACCCTTTCAAAAGTAATTACGCGTCCGGTAATTACCTATGGCATTAATTCTACGGATGCAGACTGGAGCTGTGAAAATATTACATTTAAACAGGGTTATGCAAAAGTTACGATACTGTACAAAAAATCCCGGTGGGCAGATTTAAGTCTCGGCGTGCCTGGGCTTCATAATGTGTCAAACATGCTTGCCGCCGTCGCTGCATGCCATACTTTAGGCGTGGACAAAAGTGCCATAATAAACGGTTTGGAAAAGTATAAAGGAACCCACAGGCGCCTTGAAGATAAAGGGATAATATACGGTATCAGGGTTATGGATGATTATGCTCATCATCCTACTGAAATACAGGCCAGTCTGAGCGCTGCCAGAGCATTGGCGCCTAACCGTCTTTTCTGCGTATTTCAGCCCCACACCTACTCCAGAACTTATGAGCTTATTGATGATTTTTCCAGGTCTTTTGCCCAAGCCGATACGGTAATAGTAACCGACATCTATGCGGCAAGAGAAAAAGATACCGGCATCATTAATTCCCGCATTTTAAGCGATCGGATAAATCTAAACACCAGCAACTCGGTATATTTGTCCGGGTTCGATGAGATAGTCAAATTCTTACAGGAAAACGCGTCTGCCGGCGACCTTGTTATTACCATGGGAGCGGGAGATGTTTATCGCGTCGGGGAAATGTTTCTTGCCGGTTCTGACAATTAGCCTTTACCAAAGCCTTGTAACCATAACTGTCATGTCATCATGTTTTCCCTGGCTTCGTTTTTTTGCTTCATTTAAAATGCTTTCTGCCATAACCTGTGCATTGACGGTATCAATACTGTCGATATATTTCAGCAATTGGTCGGATTCCCCTGATAACGAAAATGCTTCAAGAACACCGTCGGTAATCATAATAATAAAATCTCCCCCTGAGAGAGAAACAGGTTTATAATGCAGAGGTTTGGCTGTATCCGAATCATTGTTGCCGGTAATTATTTCTTCGGTACAATACTTGTTCTTCACGAAAGACGGAGAAGCGCCGTATTTGTAAAAGGAAGCCGCTCCGGTTGAAAGATCTATGGAGCATAGATCAATGGTAGCCAGTCTCTCGTTTTCTCCCCGCACATTAAGGTACAGGTTTGACAGCCTTATTGCCAAACTGGTTTCAATCCCGTCATCCAATAAATTTTCCAGCATCTGAATTGCAGTGCGGCTGAGTTTATCGGCTTGCCTGCCGCTTCCGGCGCCGTCGCTTATGGCGCTTATATGATAACCCCTGCAGGTAACAAAGAAAGTAAAATTATCACCGGATACAAGCGACGTTTCCCTGGCTGCACGGGCAACTCCGGTAACCGTTCTGTATTTTGGCTTTTTCATATATCTTAAGACCGTATAACCGAGAAAATCCCTTCTTAAATCACCTATCCTTATAAAATTGTTCTGGACATTTTCCTGGATTATCTCATCGAGAATATCTGTATCTATCTTATTTTTTCCGTCCAGCAGAACATCCACATACGGCCTAGATTCTTTTTTATTATGATAACGAAAATCTTTTACCTGGATACCTTTGCTAGACGCCACTGCCAGTAGCCTGTTTTCCACTTTAAAGTCCCTGTCCTCTTCATCAACCAGGCTGCGGGCAAGCGCTATGACGCTTCCGGATATTATGTCGGCCTGTTTGCTCAGCAGCGCCCTGCTTTCCCTAAGCTTCTGTCTCCATATATTATCGGTTTTATAAATTGAATATGCCGTTTCCAGTGCTTCAATAAATTTTTCAGGTTTTGTACACACCGATTTGAACCATGCAGGAATTTCAGGACGCCCGTTTTCATCCAGATTTAAATTAGA
Organism: Clostridiaceae bacterium; assembly: GCA_012728095.1. GTDB lineage: Bacteria > Bacillota > Clostridia > DSM-8532 > DSM-8532 > DTU059. The sequence continues at coordinate 11,070 of JAAYFU010000003.1, read as the reverse complement.
CAGTGTATCTTCTATCAATCTATATGTTTTATAAAAATTCATATTCCAGCACCTGTCACACATGCTGCAGCGATTGCACACCTTTTCGGCCACTGATTCTATAATCCATTGTATAACGGTGCCTTTATCGTCTTCATCATCCGGGATTGTTTCCTCAATGTTCATTGCTACCCGGGAAAGACCTCTTCCTAAAACAAAAATCTTATCGGCAACTTCATGCGCCCGGCTGGAATGGCATACCGAAATATTTATGGCCATATCATCCATTCCGCCTAATTCATAACTTACATAATCGACTATTGATTTAGGAATAAGCAAGAACAAAATTCCTGAGACAAGAGATTCATAGTATCTTACTATAAGCCCTCCTTCCAGAACTGAAAGCCCTGAAAAAAATATAACCACCAATGTCCATAATGAAACCGCAAAAGTGCGTGTCTTTACAGGAATACCTGCCGCAGCCCCGGCAAGGGCGAACATACCCGGAATGGAAAGAGCTCCCGGTATATCATATATGGCAACAACCATGCCCATGATAACACCTATCAATGCTCCAACACTGCTGCCCTTACGCCTTGCAATTATCAATACGGCTAAACCGGCCAGAACGGAGTTTAGCTTTAAATCCCATATCATGATATTTTCCATGCTTATCATGACAATCCCCAATAAGATAGTCCTGGAGAACAGCGTTTTGCTGTCAGAGACTTTACTGTGATTATCCCTTAAGACCTCGGTTCCGGGAGCCATGATCAATGAAAAGAGAAAAACCAGGACAGCGCTTAACAGTGATACCACCAAATCATAAAGAGCAAAACCCTGGACCGCACCTCTTATAAGTCCCGTAATACCAATAATAAATGCCATCAATACCGACCGGGCAAACATTGATCCGTTTCGGGCATTTTCATTTAACACTATGCGCAAAAGGACTTCAAATAGTATTAAGGCCAGAAGCTGCCTCATCGTTTCGAAAAAACTGGTAAATATTGCATTGCCAAGGGTGATTGATATTATTGCGATTGTCTTTGAGATTCCGCTGAACCCGGCCACAACATAAAATGCTGAAGCAAAAGGCCTGATAACGCCGAAGAGATTTGCCCTTGAGAAAATGAAACAAATCATAAAGCCAACAATATGGTATATTTTAATGCCGGAAAGCCGATTTAAAAGATATTTTGATAAACGATTCCCGTTCTTTAGTGTTGTTACGTTTTCCATATTCGGTTCCTCCATCGATTTGTCTTAAGTAAAACATTACTAAATTATATGAATGAAACCTCTGAAATAGTATTTACTTCCTGTATTTCGGGAAATAGCAATTTAGAGGTGAGAGGTTGGAGGCTGGAGGTTGGAATTGAGAGGTTGGAGATTGGAAACGAAGGCATTTTGTCATTCTGAGCGTAAGCGAAGAATCTTTTGTGTTAGAAGTTGGAGGTTGGGGGTCAGAAGCTGGCTTCTATCTCATTAATTCACCAAGATCAATCTTGTCCAAATCTTCTTCTGTTATTGTGGACAGATCTTCATCACTGACCGATTCCAACTCCGCCAGCCTGCCAGCCTGAATGGTTAGTAGCTTCTCAAACAGGTTCCTGACGGTGCGGGCGTTCGCAAAGCTGTCGGACCGGGTTTCATGAAGGAATTCAAGCATTTGTTTTACCTTTTCTTCGGCATTTTCGGTTAACTTATATCCATTCTTTCTGCACATTCCTCTGAAGATATCCAATAGCTCTTCAGGAGTGTAATCATCAAAATTTATATACTTATTGAATCTTGATTGAAGTCCTGGATTGGAGTTTAAGAATTCTTCCATTTTGTCGGGATAACCGGCAACTATTACAATTAAATCGTCACGGTGGTCCTCCATGGCTTTTATAAGCGTATCCACCGCTTCATACCCAAAGTCGTTTTCTCCCCTTCGGGAAACCAGGGAATAGGCTTCATCGATGAAAAGAACGCCTCCCAGTGCCTGGTTTACCACTTCCATAACCTGGGGAGCCGTCTGTCCCACATATTTGGCTACCAGCTTGGATCTGTCCACTTCTACCAAATGTCCTTTGGATAATACGCCTAATTCCCTGTAAATGCCGGCCAACAGTCTTGCCACAGTGGTTTTACCCGTTCCGGGATTCCCCGTGAAGACAAGATGAAGGGACATTTCTACCTCCGGCAGGCCTCTTTCTTTGCGCATTTTCATTATCTTGACAACATTAGCCAGAGACTTGACGTCCTCTTTAACTTTTTTAAGGCCAACAAGACTGTTAAGCTCCTCCATCAGCTCATCAAGACTCTTATTTGGAGCAGTATCTTCAACTTCTTCAGAAACAAAGGGATTCTCTCCCGGATCAAACTGCGCATTCTGTTCGTTTTGTCTGTAAGGTGGAGTAAAGTCTTCCACTATAGGGAGCCTGTTGGAAAAAAGGTCATCATAAACTCCCCTCAGCGGATTTCTTTTTAAAATATTATCCATTTGATCAAGGAGATCATTAAGCTCTTCATTATACTTATTACGCCTGTTTAAGTAGTTGTTTTTATCATCCATACGATTCACCAGAATTTAAACTCACCATATTATACTATATCTTTTTCAGTCTTGCATAGCTTTCCATGAGGCGCTTCATTCCATATTGATCAAAGTCGATATCAAGCCTGTAGTCGTCGCTTTCCTTGACCCTGGCTTTTACTGTTCCTTCGCCGAACTTTTTATGCAGTACACGATCTCCGACATTAACCGACACAGCATTGTCATAAGACAAGCGGTTAAACTCTTTGATTCGGGCTTTTAGGTCTGATAAATCCATGACCCTGCCGCTGGGTATAAAGGCCGATTCTTTCCTGAGATTTCCCGATACTTCCTGTGCCGTTGTATTATCAATTTTGGAAAAGAGCCGGTCGGGTATTTCTCTTAAAAATCGCGATTCGCGGTTATAAGTGGTACTTCCGAAAAGCATACGGCATTTCGCATTGGTAAGATAAATTTCTTCTTTGGCACGGGTTATCCCCACATAACATAACCGGCGCTCTTCTTCCATTTCTTCCTCTTCTGACCTGTAGACGGGAAATATTCCCTCTTCCATTCCGGGTATGAAAACTATGGGGAATTCCAGACCTTTTGCGCTGTGGAGGGTCATCATCACCACACGATCCCCAACCTCTTCGGGATCATCAATATCGGCCACCAGGGATATATGTGCAAGGAAATCCTCTAAAGTTGGTTTCTCTTCAGCGGTTAATTCAAATTCCCTGGCCACCGAAATAAACTCTCTGATATTTTCAATCCGCGTTCTGCCCTCAATTGTCATTTCGGCTTCAAGCTCTTTCACAATCCCGCTTTTATCAATCAAGACCTCAATAAATTCCACCAGGTCAGTATTGGCAGCCAAAGCTTTCATACTCTCAATAAAATAATAGAACTCCTTCAGGTTTTTGACGGGTCGGGAAAACTCCGGATAGTTATCTATCATTGAAATTATTTTATACATACTGGTTTCTTCGCTTATCGCATACTGTTCCAGCCTGTCCAGTGTTGTTTTCCCAATACCCCTTCTGGGCACATTTATTATTCTTTTCAGGCTTATATCATCGTTTCCGTTCTGAACGACCCTCAGCAGGGCAATAACATCCTTGATTTCCTTGCGGGCATAGAACTTAAGTCCCCCGTAAATTTTGTACGGGATACCGTGCTTCATCAGCATTTCCTCCAATACACGGGACTGGGCGTTAAGTCTGTAAAGAATAGCCATATCACTATATGGCCTGCCCGATTTTTTCAGCGCCTTTATGGTGCTTGCGATATAATACGCTTCATCTCGTTCATCTACCGCTTCGTACCTGTTTAAGAGGTTACCCTCCGCATTATTTGTCCATAGCTGTTTTTCTTTCCTTCCGTAATTATTCCTTATTACATTATTGGCAGCTTCAAGTATGGTTTTGGTTGAGCGATAGTTCTGTTGAAGCTTAATAATCCGGCAGTTGGGATAATCCTTTTCGAAATCAAGAATATTCCGAAGGTTGGCTCCCCTCCAGCCGTATATCATCTGGTCGTCATCCCCCACAACACATATGTTTCCATGTTTTGCGGCAAGCATATTTACCAGCATGTATTGGGCAGTATTGGTATCCTGGTATTCGTCCACCAGGATATACTTAAATTTGTCGGTATAATAGTCCAATACCTCAGGAAAGGTTGACAATATACGAATGGTAAGCAGTATAATGTCATCAAAATCCAAAGCATTATTAGCCTTGAGCTTCTTCTGGTATAACTCATATATTGCCGCAATTTTACTCATCCGATAGTCCGATTCGTACATTAATGAAAACCTTTTGGAGTCTATCAGCTCGTCCTTGGCCCGGCTGATTTCGTGCAGAATAGACATGGGAGGGAAATTTTTTTCATTGATATTTAACTGCTCCAGACAGGTTTTAACCAGGCTTTTTTGATCATCTGTATCATATATGACAAAGCTCCTGTCATAACCCAGCCTTTCAATTTCCCGTCTCAGTATTCTCACGCAACAGGCATGGAACGTCCCTACCCATATATCATCGACCTGTGTGCCAATCAGCTTTTCCAATCTTTCTTTCATTTCTCTGGCTGCCTTATTGGTAAAGGTTATAGCCAGAATGTTCCACGGACGGACCAGTTTTTCTTCAACCAAATACGCAATCCTGTGGGTTAAAACCCTTGTTTTCCCCGAACCTGCCCCTGCAAGAACCAACAGGGGCCCTTCTGTATGCATAACGGCCTGTTTTTGTTCCGGATTCAGGCCTTCCAAAATATTCATAAAAATCCTCCAAAATAGATTATATTCCATTTGCCCTTAATTTGTTATTTGTTTAATTATTATATCACTATTATTGCGCCAGCAATATATAGTGATATAACAAGGTTCCCGGGCACCCAACAGCAATCTTTGATTGCGTGTTGGGTGGGACTCTTATATTATATATTATGATTACGCTCAAATCAAACATATGTTCGATAACGTCATGCAATCGAAGATTCATTTATGTTGGCAAAAGATTCTTCGCTGATGCTCAGAATGACATGCCACGGTGTCATCATCAGCAAAGCGCAGTGGTACCCTTATTTATCATCCTGAGCGAAGCATAACCCCATCAATGTCATCCTGAGCGGAGTACAGCGGAGTCGAAGGATCTATCATAATTGTCGCTATCCGCAACAATCATGATATAACAACCTCACCCGTTACCGAAATCGAAGATTTCGAACCGGCGCCCGAGAATGTTGAATCATTAAGCAGGGAGACTGCTATGCAGTCCCCCTGCTTAATGGTATAATAATACCGCATTGATTTTGGAAGGGGTATTATTATGAAAAAGAACAGTTATGATGTAATCATTATCGGATGCGGTACTGCCGGTATTTTTGCAGGCTATGAGCTCCATAAGCTCATGCCAGGCATGGATATACTTATGCTAGAGCAGGGAAAGGATATTTACCATAGATTCTGTCCCATAGTTGAAAATAAAGTTCCGTCATGTATACGCTGCAATTCCTGCGGTATTATGAACGGATTCGGAGGGGCAGGCGCTTTTTCCGACGGCAAATATAATTTTACCACCCAGTTTGGTGGATGGCTTAACGAATACCTTGATCCCCGTAAAATCATGGATTTAATTGAATATGTAGATTCTGTCAACGTAAGTTTTGGCGCAACGAAAAAGCGGTATTCCACCAATACTCCCGAGGCCCGTGAAATATCCAGGAAAGCGCTTTCCTATGATCTTCACCTTTTAGAGGCCGAGGTTAAGCACCTGGGTACCGAAAACAACAGGAATATACTCTCAAGAATGTTTGACTACTTGAATGAGCGGGTTGAAATCTGTTGTGAATCAGGGGTTGAATCCATTGATAAACAAGAATCAGGATATAAAATAACACTGGTTGACGGAAGAACCGCCATATGCAAATACCTGATAGTCGCGCCCGGGCGGGCAGGCGCCGAGTGGTTTGCTTCCCAGTGCCGCAAGTTAAATCTGCAATTGATAAACAATCAGGTTGATATAGGAGTCAGAGTGGAACTTCCTGCCAGGGTGTTTGAGAGTATAACCGACATTGTATACGAGTCCAAGTTTTTATATAGGACCAAGCAATACGGAGATTTGGTGCGAACCTTCTGCATGAATCCGTATGGATATGTGGTAAGCGAAAACGTTGACGGAATTATAACAGTTAACGGCCATAGTTATACCGATCCCGCATACAGAAGCGATAACACTAATTTTGCGATACTTGTCAGCAACCGCTTTACCAAGCCATTTAATGAGCCATATCAATACGGTAAGCGGATCGCATCATTATCGAACATGTTGGGCGGAGGAGTCCTGGTACAGAGATTCGGTGACCTTATTAAAGGCAAACGCACAAATGAGCACCGACTGGCCCAGAGTTTCACCGTTCCTACTTTGAAGGCCACTCCCGGAGATTTAAGCCTTGTGCTTACAAAGAGACATTTGGACAATATAATTGAAATGATAAACGCTCTTGACAAGATCGCTCCCGGTACGGCCAATTATGATACTCTCCTTTATGGGGTCGAGGTTAAATTCTACAGTGCAAGGTTACTTTTAAGCAATGAATTCGAGACTGAGCTTCCCGGATTTTATGCTATTGGTGATGGAGCAGGAATAACCCGCGGACTTTCGCAGGCAGCTGCCAGCGGTGTCCATGTGGCAAGGGTTATAGCTGAGAAAGCCTGAGGATATTTGTGATTTTAAGGATCACTAGGTCATACTGAGCGTCAGAGAAGAATCTTTTTGTCAACATAAAAGATCTTTCGACTCCGCTAACGCTTCGCTCAGGATGACATTAAGAGGTTATGCTCTGCTCAGCATGACGTTAGACATTACAGGTGGGTGCAAGGTTTCTCATCGGGATAAGCCGATCTGCTTCGGAGGAAAGATCGCAAAGCGGTAACATTATTAAAATATATGAGCGACCCATGAGAGGAAGGCAGAAAGGCAACCGCATAAAAAAACAAGACAGGGAAATTTCCTTGTCTTGTTTTTTGTACTCTATAAGTTTATTAAGTTTATTGTTCCATATGACGACCCAGGAAGTTTGCCGCTGATTGCACCAGCTTTGTTTCTACATCTCCCATCTTGACCTTGGGATCAGTAGACAACATTATTACCGCTCCTATGGCATCACCTTCTGAAATAATCGGCGAAATAACCTGGGATGTGTATTTGGTACCACCTTTTTCATCCGATACTACAGGAATACGCTGCGACTCTATTGAGGGAGCTATGAACATATCCCTGTTTTCTATAATCTTTTCAACATCAGGACTTAAAGGTTTTTCCAACAACTCTTTTTTTGAACCGCCGGAAACAGCGATAATAGAATCCCTGTCCGCAACCGCAATAGTGTGTCCGCTTGTATTATGAAGCGATTCGGCATATGCTTCGGCGAAATCACTCAACTCACCTATAGGAGAGTATTTCTTCAGAATAACTTCCCCTTCACGGTCTGTATAAATCTCAAGGGGATCACCCTCTCTTATCCGCAAAGTTCTTCTGATTTCTTTAGGTATAACTACTCTTCCAAGATCGTCAATCCTTCTGACAATACCTGTTGCCTTCAAAAAATTTACCTCCTTCCTAAGACCCACTGTCTGAATTGTTTCATTCATAGTATTGGATAATTTCCTTGATTTATGCAGAGGACAAAAAACAGAGTCCTAATAAGGACTCTGTCTTTGATATCATTGCTATTAAGCTTTTCTTATACTCTTTCCATGTACTCGCCGGTACGGGTGTCAATACGGATAATATCACCCTGATTTACAAAGAGGGGAACTTTAACCTGGGCGCCTGTTTCCACAGTAGCCGGTTTGGTTGCTCCGGTTGCGGTATCACCCTTAAATCCGGGCTCAGTATGTGTAACTTCCAATTCTACAAACATCGGCGGCTCAATACCGAATACGTTATCCTTGTAAGAAAGGACTTTGCAAATCGTGTTTTCTTTTACGAAAACAAGAGCATCCTGAATTGCCGACATATTGATTGGCAACTGTTCATAAGTCTCAGTATCCATGAAGTACGCCAAATCACCGTCATTATACAGATACTCCATATCCCTTCTTACAATCTGAGCCTTTTCAAACTTGTCGGTAGGGCTGAATGTACGCTCTGTTATAGCGCCTGTTATTACATTTTTTATCTTGGTTCTGACAAAAGCAGCACCTTTTCCGGGCTTTACATGCTGGAATTCAATAACCTGGTAAACCTGCCCGTCCATTTCGAAAGTTGTGCCATTTTTAAAATCGCCTGCAACTACCATACTAAATAAACCTCTCTTGTACTTATATAAATTCGTTATATTCTTACCATTTTATATTAAGCTATATTGTTTTGGTATGCAAGAAAAAAATTGCAGCTTCAGTATCCCCCGATTAAACTAATATTTGTACCTGGAAATATTGCAAAAGCATGCCATCCCATGTTAAATAATGTTTAATTCAAATTATAATCATATCTTTAGGGCTGGTGGTAAAATTTCTTATCCTTCCGTTTTCCAATACAACCATGTCTTCGATTCTTACACCGCCCATACCTTCAACATAAATACCGGGTTCTACCGAAAATACCATGCCATCCTTCAGAATATCCGCGCTTTTCGCCGACAATCGGGGCTCTTCATGTATCTCTATGCCCACGCCATGCCCCAGGCTGTGTCCGAATGCTCCATTGTAGCCATTTTCAGCTATTATGTCCCTGGCTATTTTATCTGCTTCATATCCTCTCATCCCCGTTCTGATACCATCCAGGGCTGCCTGCTGAGCTTTTTTAACTATATCATATATTTTTATCATTTCTTTTTTCGGTTCTCCTATAAATATTGTTCTCGTCATATCCGAACAATAATTGCGGTAAATTACACCAAAGTCCAGAACTACCGTATCCCCGTTTTTTATGATATTGTCGGTCGCAGTGCCATGGCACATGGCGGATCTGGGTCCCGCGGCAACAATACTCTCAAAAGACGGACCCTTTGCCCCCAGTTTTTTCATAATGTATTCCAGTTCCGCGGCAACTTCTGTCTCTTTCATCCCTGGTTTAATAAACTTAATAATATGATCAAAAACTTTATCTCCCAAAAGCACCGCCTGTTGTATTCTCTCTATTTCATCGGCATCTTTGATACTGCGAATCCAGTCAATTTGACCGTCAAATCTTATCAGTCTCTTGATGCTGGTAAGGTTTTGCTTTATCCTGTTATATTCCGTAACGGTAATAGCCTGTCCTTCAAAACCGATCGTATCTATTAAATTCTGTTTTACTATTTCATTTAACGTCGAATAAAAGCTTTCTTCAATCTCAACGACCTCAATACCCTCAAAAACCTGTTCTTTGGCTTGTATTGTGTATCTGAAGTCAACAATCAGCCATGCTTTGTCAATGCCTATCAATAATAATGAAGTTGAGCCTGTAAATCCGGAAAAATATAATGTATTTGCTCTTCCGGAGATTAAACATCCATTGCAGTCATTTTCTTTTAACAGTTCTCTCAGCTTATTCAGTCTTATGTTCATTTTATTTTCCTCTGAAATCATTAGTATAAGCATTAGTATTATCGTTCTTTAAATCGCCTATGTAAAACAAAAAGTGCCGCTGAATATCCATCCGCGCCAAGTCCGCAAATCTGGCCTATGCAGGCCGGAGCAATAACAGATTTGGACCTGAATTCCTCCCTGGAATGAATATTGGAAAGATGGACTTCTATTGTGGGTATATTTACTGAACTTATTGCGTCCCGGATAGCATAACTGTAATGGGTAAACGCTCCCGGATTAATGATAATCCCGTCATATCCCGCGCGATATGCCTCGTGTATCCTGTCAATAATATCCCCTTCATGATTGGACTGATAAAAATCCAGCTCAATGTTGTAGGCGTGGGCTTCTTCTTCCAGTCGTTTTTTTATATCCGTCAGAGTTTGATGCCCGTATATGTCAGGTTCCCTGGTTCCTAGCAAGTTTAAGTTCGGTCCGTTAAGAACTCTTATTCTTTTCATCCGCTATTAATACCCCTTTCTTTTTAAGATTACTCCGAGCAATCTTTAACACGCGGCGGGAATAATTTTATTTTATCCGATTTCTTAACATACAGCAATAAAATGGATATAATTATGTAAAACAACAATACTGACCGGGAGAGTGTAAAAATGCGGGTAAAAAGTTTTCTTAAACTCGTTGAGATAAAAACCAAAATCGCAAGTGTGACGCCCTTTGCTTTCGGGGTTTTTTATACCCTCTACAGGTTTAAAACCTTGAATATCCTAAACATTATTGTCTTTTTCATTTCCCTTCTCAGTTTTGACATGTTTACGACGGCTCTTAATAATTACCTGGATTTTAAGAAAGCCATTAAAAAAGAAGGCTATAATTATGAGTTTCACAATGCCATCGGACAATTCGGGCTGAAAGAAAGCACTGTGATACTGACCATAGTAATTTTATTCACAATAGCGACTGTATTCGGCATACTGACTTTCTTAAGAACGGATTATTATTTGCTGGCATTGGGGATGCTGTCCTTCTTGATGGGGATACTCTACTCGGCAGGGCCTCTTCCTATTTCAAGAACGCCTTTCGGAGAAGTGTTTTCAGGAGAATTCATGGGGCTTGTAATACCCTTTTTGGTGATATATGCCTCTATTTTTGATTATTCTCCCCTGTCAATCATGATCGATAACACTAATATTGTCCTCAGCATTAACTGGACGGTGGTACTCCCTATAATATTATCATCGCTTCCCGCTGCTTTTGGTATAGCAAATATAATGCTTGCCAACAATATCTGCGATGTGGAAGATGACATTGTAAACAGGCGCTATACCCTGCCTATTCAAATAGGAAAGGAAAAAGCTCTTATTCTGTTTGCGGTCATTTATGTCTTAGCATACCTCGATATAATCATTTGCGTTGCAATGGGCTATCTGCCTCTGATATCCCTGCTGACACTGCTGACTGCCTTTAAGGTATATAAAAACATCAGGGTTTTCTTTGGTCTTCAGACAAAAAAGGATACCTTCGGCCT
>JAAYFU010000021.1 GCA_012728095.1 Clostridiaceae bacterium | reverse complement strand
TGAATAATACCGCACACAAGGTAGATAATTGCCATTGCAAGTATGGGTATCAGCAACGACAGATTAAACTGCCTCCCGGCATTTTCAAGTTTTTCTTTTTTATTGTCGGAAGACTTGAATGACGCTTCAATTATACTGTCCTTGCTGATATCCTCATGTTTTAAGGTTTCAACTATGGTACCGTAGCGCATGACGAATACTCTCGAACAAATATCAAGCTCAGAGTCATCCGAACTGTACCAAATGATAAGTTTACCGTTTTCGGCAGCTTCTTTGAACAACTCATAAAGCTGCCGCTTTGTTTCCACATCAACGCCGCGGGTGGGGTCATCCAGGATAATAATATCGGCATCGGCTGTCATTGCCCTTGCTATCAGCACTTTCTGCTGGTTGCCTCCGCTTAAGCTTACAATACTCGCTCTTGGACTTTCTCCTTTGATCTTTAAGCTGTTATACCATTCTGATGATTTCTCAACAACTTTTTTGGGAGAATTATATTTAAACAACCCTTTCCGCGTCAGGGAAGTAATCACCATGTTGTCTGCTATATTCCATAACGGAAAGATTCCTTCCGCTTTTCTGTCGCCTGTTACATATGCGATTGAGCCTTTTCTCTGTATTTTTTTACGAAGACCGAATGGTACTTCGAAAATTGCCTGTATCAGTTCTTTTTGTCCGTTTCCTTCAAGTCCGGCGATACCTATGATCTCACCGCCGTACATTTTGCAGTTGACATTATTAAGTATGCCTTTTGTTAAATTATTACAGAAAACATATACATTCTCATTGATATTGGTATTTACATTCCAGGACTTTTCCACAATCCTTGTCTGTACGGTATTCTGGCCGGCGCTCATGATATCAATGAGATGGTCCTCACTTGTCTCACAGGTATTACATGTGTATACCACTTCGCCGTCACGAAGCACACATATTTTATTGGTTATTTCCATTATTTCAAATAACCTGTGAGTAATATATATAAAGGTAATTCCTTCTTTTGCTTTATTACTGATAAAGTCTAATAATTGCCTGGTTTGTTCAACCGGCAGAGATGAAGTCGGCTCATCTAGAATTAACAGTTTCAAATTTGGATCGGAAAATGCCCTTGCAATTTCCACCATTTGCTGTTGCGCAATTGAAAGATCGCCTAATTCCTTATTAACATCTATCCCGTTATTGGGAAACACTTTGTCCAATTGTTCCCTGGCCATCGCTGCCGCTTTCTTTCTCCAGAGGAACGAGCCTTTGAACAGATGTCTCAATTCTACCATGAAGTTTTCATAAACCTTTAAATTATCGCATAGCGACAATTCCTGATAGACAACACGGATGCCCTTTTTGCTGGCTGTTATGGGCGAAAACGTCTTCCAGTTGATTTTTTCACCGTCAAAATACATGGTGCCTTCGTCAGGTGTCGTAACACCTGAGGTAACACGCATCAATGTACTCTTTCCGGCACCGTTTGCGCCCACCAGTCCTAAAACATCACCCTTGTTTATCCGCAGGCTTACATGGTTATTGGCAATGGTAGTGCCGTAAATTTTTACAATACCCGATAATTCAAGAAAAGCATTTGTATTAGCCAACCCATTATTATTCTTACTTTCCATTTGCAGCACTTCTTTCTGTTAATATGCCAAGCAAAGAGTTCGGAAGGTGCAAAGATGCACCTTTCCGATATCTTTGCAACGCCATGCTTGCTTGATTAAGTATTTGACAAGCGTGTTATTTCTTTCTGGACGGTATAATAATCTGCTCCATTACCTGATCGTTTGTCCAGTCCGCACCTGCTATTGAACCTGCCGGCATGTCCTTGAACTGGTCGGCCATATCACGGGTAATAACTGATAAAGCCAGATCCATCTTCTTCGGTACATCTTCTCCGTTGAGAATATTAAGTGCTGTCCAGAACGCTGCTGAGCCGCAAGCCGGTGCTGCACGCATACTTAATGTATCATAATCATCCTGTTTCAGCCACCAGTTGATGAACTCTGTCGAGTTGTCGCCAGACATAAGAGGAACTGGACGTCCGGCCTGTTCGAATGCCTTTATAATACCATAAGTATCGCCGCCCTGGTTGAATATAAGGTCAACTTTATCAAGGCTCGGAAGTATCTTTGTAAACTCATCCTGGGCGACTGTCGCATCAGCTTCTCCAAGTATTGTAGCGACAACCTTCAAATCAGGATGCTCGTTGATAACTTTCATATATGATTCATACATAATCTGATCGGGTACCGATCCGGAAACGCCGCGTACTATGACTACATTACCTTTATAACCAACTTTTTTGGCAATGTAATCACCCATTTCATAATACTTGGTGAAATCGAAATCCATACAATAGGCATTTTCGTTTTCAACAGTGGAGTCGAAAGCAATACACGGGATTCCGGCAGCCACGGCTGTGTCGATAACGCTGTTGAGAGCCGTAGGAGACGCAGCGTTAATACAAATTGCATCTACGCCTTCCAGAATAAAGCTGTTAATTTGGGCAATCTGGGCATTAACTGACCCGTCACCGTTCTGAATGATATAATCCTTTATATAACCTTTAGCCTTTGCTTCTTCCGCAACTTTGATAAATGATTCGACCATCTGTTTACGCCAGGTATTCCCGTAGTATGAGTTAGACAGACCAATTACCCAATCACCTTTAGGAATCTTATATTTCTCTCCGGTCCCTGAAGGAGTTTCCTCTGTCTGAGACGCCTGAGATGGTGATTGTGAAGGTGCTGCCGATGTTGACGGGCTCTGTTCGGCGGGTTGATTGTCGCCGGAAGTGCCTCCGCATCCTGCCACCAATACGGTGATCATAACAAGTACAAGTAACAGTGATAATAGTCTTAGTTTTTTCATTATTCTCCCTTACCCCTTTCCTATACTTTAGGCTTAATTTATTTAGATCCGGGCGCGTCAAGTATCTTCTTAAGATAAGAAATACTTGCTTTCACCCAGAGATCTTCTTTTCGGAGTGTGTCCTCCATATTTGCTTCAGGAGCCATCCACAACTCCAAAACAGAACTGTAATCACAACGCGCTTCATTCTGAAGACGCCGTTCCACCTCAGGTATATTAAGAAATCCTTCCCCGGCGACAGTTCCGGTTACAATCAATCCCATGTTGTTTTTTACCCGCTCAATTTTGAAGTCTTTAACATGAAAATTAACCGTATGTTTTGCAAGTGCATCCAATACCTGGTAAGTGTTTTCCTCGCATGCAAATGAATTGACTGTATCCAATACGATTCCCACACTAGGGCTGTCCAGGGTTTCAACAATTTCTGCAAATACATTGGATTTGAAACGATCATGGTTCTCTATTCCGAGAATAATATTCTCTTTTGAAAGTACAGGTAAAACTTGTGACAACAAATGAACTATTTCGTCAAAGTCCGGCTGGTGCCAGGCAGTATCTATAACCACTCTTAAGAGCTTTGAATTCAATTTCTTTGCAATTTCAACATACCTTAAGATGTTTTCGGTTTCTATACCCCGGGTACCGACTTCTATTTCAACGGACTTTTCCTGCGCATATTGGTTAAGGCTTGAAAGATCATCCTCCGACAGCTTATGTAACGGATAGTTGTCCGCTATTTGCAAAACCGGAACTTGCAATTCGTAAGCCCTGTCAACTAAATCAAAAGCATTGAACGGTTTTCTCGGAGTAAACCCGGGAAATCCTACCGCATAAGAATATGAAAATGAACTTATTCCGATTTTTGTCTTATTCATAAAATCACTTGCTTATCTCGTGAGTAATATCGTTAACGCTTTTATCGATTGCTTCCCGGTTCATAATGTTCTCAATCCAATTAGGCTTGAAAATCACGTCCATAGCGTTTTTAAGCGCAAGATTGGCACCGTCCGAAAACGGGAAACCCGCAAAATCAAACAGGACTCCAAACTGAACTTTCAAATGCCCCATTACAAACGCCATGACCGCATCTCTTGGCACTCCTTTTTCAACGCAGGCATCCACCGCCATACGGATTCCTTTTACAAGGGGAGCCGTAATAGACTCTACCAATGCGGGTTCCAGTATAATCATCTGGTCTATTGTAAGGCGAAAACTTCTATCTATGGGTTTGAACATCTTTCTTGCGAAAGCTTCACATTCTTCATAGTCAGCATCCGTACCCTGCTGCATAGCGCAAACCATGTCCATTTTTGCCGCACCTACACCGCCAAACCAGTCTTTTTGAGCCGCAAGACTCAAATTGTCCTCAAAAGGAAAAAGTGACGGATGGCACGGATGTACCACAAAATACTTAAGGTCTTCACGTATCATCATG
>JAAYFU010000020.1 GCA_012728095.1 Clostridiaceae bacterium | reverse complement strand
TGTTGATGTTTAAACGACAATTATGCTACTATAATTGTGGGAGTGGTGAAAAATGTCAAGAGAAGCAAGAAAAAAGAGTGAAAGCGGGATCTATCATATCGTATTGCGGGGTCATAACCGAGAAACAATATTTAAAGATGATGAGGATAGGGAGAAGTTTTTACAGACATTGGAAAGATATAAAAAAATCAGCAAATATAAATTATATGGATACTGTATTATGGGAGACCATGTACATTTGCTTTTACATGAACAGGATGAAAGCCTGGACAAAATTATGCGACGGATAGGAGCAAGTTATGTATATTGGTATAACTTCAAATACAAACGATATGGCCAGTTATTTTATGATCGTTATAAGAGCGAAGCTGTTGAAACCCTCAAGTATTTTTTAACAGTCCTTCGTTTCATACATAACAATCCTAAGAAAGCAGGGTTGGTAGATGATATTTCTGAGTATAAATGGAGCAGTTACAACGATTATATTAACAATGAGGGTATTACAGATAAAGATTTTGCCCTTATGTTAATGGGTGATGATTATACCAGGGCAGTTGAGGAATTCGTTAATTTTCATGCTGCACAAACTGAAGATAAGTGTCTTGATATGGAATACAAGCTACGACTGACCGACGAAGAGGCAAAGGAAATAATCAAAAAAGAATGCAGAATAAAAGATACCTTGGAGTTAAAGAATTTTGACAAAGAAAAAAGAAAAGCGCTTATAAGACAACTCAAGGATAAAGGTATATCTACAAGACAATTAGAACGTCTGACGGGAATAAACAGGTTATTCATTCTTAAAGCATAAACCAAAAAGAACCGTTCAATAGGTTTAAGGGGCATAAACATTGGCTGATTTGGCGAAACAGCCTAATATAGCAGGGAAATTGGAAAAGCAGCTTATAGATGTTGGGATTTTAGATTTTATTCGGGTATAGCCAGCTTTTCATAATGCTTGTACAATGAATGAAACTGGCCGTTATAACTACTGTTCCATGGCTTTTTCTTGCCGCAGAAATGAAGAATAACGGTGTTTCTGATAATAAAGTCCATATCGCAGTTTTTGTTTGTGATTTTTTTATAATATTTATAATATCTGACATCGTAATTATAAAGTTTCTCATCAAGACTTTTTATTTGATTGGCATAAAGAACGTTAATAATATCCTGATCCGGCATAATTAGTTTTGAACGATTTTTTTCGACAAATTCGAAAATCGTTTTTTCATCTAAAAGTTTTCTTTGTAAGTCCAGATTCATAAGCAAAACGCCTGAATTGAAATATGCGCTAATTTTATACGGATACAGGCGGATGCTGTTTATTTTCTTGACAGGTAAAACACTGTGATGTGCCGCTGCGTAAAGATACCCGTCAAGTTCGATTTCATATAATCCACGAATGGGATTAATGACCAGGATATCCGGATCAAGGTAAAGGATACGATCAAGATTTGCCGGCAGGAATTTATAAGCCAATAACCTGTAATACATCTCTTTTGTATAATGAAAAACCACAGGGGCATTTTCAAAATAGCTGCTGTCTATTTTTATTACAAAAAGCTTTTGCCCATAACCGGCTATAAAGCGTTCAACATCATCTATCTCTTCATCTTTAATCCTGGAATGCATAAGATATATGTCGAATTTTTCCGAGCGATTATTTATGAAGAGTGAAGCAAGCATAACCTTTAACGGCCTTATATATTTTGAATCTAAGGTTACCAGCAGATTCATATTAATTTATCACCCTCAGTAGAATTATATATCATATTTTCTGTAGGTTAGTAAGTTACTTTTTGTTACTTATCACAGCGGTTTTATTCACAATGTAGCCTGCTGTCGAAATAACAAAGGCGCTTATTGCATCAACTATAATGTCTTTCATTGTATCGGCCAGCGCTTCCTGTCCAATAAGCGGCGTACCGTCTTCAAGCATATATTTCTGCATGTTTAGGGATAACAGACTGTCAACGGAAAACTCATATATTTCCCATATGGCGCCTGCTGCCATCGCAAAGCAAAAGGCAAACAATGAGACAAAAAAGGGGCTTAATTCGAGATTAATATCTTTGGTATTATTAAGTATGCTTATGAGGGAGAAACCCAAAGCACCAAGCATAGCGCCGCTAAAAGCATGCAGTATGGTGTCCCAATAGGGAATAAGGTAGTAGAAACTTCGAACTTCTCCAAGGTAGATGGCGCAATAGAGAAAAATAAAATAAAGTACGTACATGTAATTTGGAATACTGATGGAAAATTTCCGTTCAATAAACGTGGGGATCATCATGACCACCAGGCCCAGGACACACTGGATCAGCATTAAAGTATAATGGCTTTTTACATGTATGAAGGTTTCTGATCCCGAAATACCCGACGGCGATAAAAAAAGCATTATAATAATATATACGATGGAAGCAATTAATGTAATAAAGAGGATAAGACCGAATATTTTTCTCCAATTCCATTTAATTTTTTTCAGCATCATAACCCCCCTCTAATGTCTATTGTAATTTTGTAATTTCAATGTCGATTATATCATTTATTACAACCTGATAGAAATAAAGGTTTATACCGAAATAAGATACCATGCAAACATGAACAGAATATTAGCATTTTATAAACCATATCCCGTATCTGATTTTAATTTGTTGATGTAATAAAAACTTGAAATGAATGGTTACATAGAATACAATAAAAACAACTCAAAGGAGGGTATATTTTATGGCATATTCTGTACCTGCATTATCTATATCTTTTATGTCAATCAGCGCTTTGACCGGTTTCGCTTTACCTGTTGCCCTTCTATTCTATCTGAAAAATAAACTTAAGACTGGTATTAAGCCGTTCTTTATCGGTTGTGCCACATTTATTGTATTTGCATTAATTCTTGAGCAGTTCTTTCACCTGGTTATATTAAATTCCGGCATTGGGAAAACAATAAAAACAAATACATGGTTGTTTAGCATTTACGGTGGGTTAATGGCCGGACTTTTTGAAGAAACAGGTCGTTTGGCTGCATTCAAAACAGTGTTAAAAAAAGATTTGAAGAATGACAGGAATGCTCTGATGTACGGAGCGGGACACGGCGGAGTTGAAGCCTTTTTTATCCTAGTATTGGGTATGGCGTCAAATATCATAACGTCAATAATGCTGAATACCGGAGCTATCGAGCAGCTTACAGCCGGAATAACCGATGAGGCCCAGTTACAGGAGCTTAACAAAACATTTGAATTATTGTCAAATTCGCCTCCAGTTAATTTTTTAATCGGCATATTTGAACGCATTGCGGCAGTAGCTATTCATATCTCGTTATCAGTCCTGGTGTGGTTTGCGGTGAAAAAAAAGGGGAAATGTTTCTGGTTATATCCTCTTGCAATATTATTACATGCTTTTGTTGATGCAGTCGCAGTAATACTTTCAAGAAATGTACCAAACGTGTGGGTTGTAGAATTGGTAATATATTTAATTACAGTTTGCATTATATTAATAGCAGTACAAGTATGGAAAAAGCATGGTATAAATTATAATTTGGAAGACAGCGTAGACCCGGTTGAAACAGTATAGAATAAGATTATTTGCATTATTCAAACCCGGATTTCAGGCATACGAGAAAGCAGTCCCGAGAGGAGATAAGAAGGATAATGAATAATGAAAAGAACACAAATATTCTTGAAGAAAGAGGAGAAAAAATACTGCTAAAAGGTGAATTTCATAATAAGGTATTTATAGTCGGCATTGTTTTGGCAATTGTCTGCATTGTTTTTTCATCTTTTTACCTTGCCGGAGAGAATGCGGACGTGTTTGCAGAAATCGATTACATTATTATTACCGTCTCAGTGGTTTCTCTTTTTCTGTGTGTAAAAGAATTGATATTAAACAGAAAAAGAATGCTGTGCCTGACAGATAAAAGAGTATTCGGAAATACAGGTTACAGTTCATTTGATATCCCCTACTGCGATATAACCAACATCGAGGAAAAAACAAAGAAAAGCTTTATATACGGGAATCTTTCATATTTATATATAAAGACAGCTTCAAACACAGAATATAAAATAGAGCAACTGAAAAACATCGAAAAAGTAATCCAGGTAATAAAATCCAACAGGGACAGTTGATTTTATTGTTTATTGACAAGGAAATATGCTTTGCATATAATTAATTATAATTTACCCATAGGGTATAAATAAAATATCGTAGCACGGAGGTACGGATATGAAAAGAATAGCGAAAGCTATGGCTTTTGTTCTTGCCATGGCATTATTTGTAGTATTTGCAGGTTGCACTAAGGGGAAAAAGGTCCCCACAGTCGGTATTATTCAGTACATGGAGCATGTTGCCCTTGATTCGGCAAGGGAAGGCTTTATTGCAGCCTTAAAGGACAATGGGTATGTTGAGGGCAAGAATATTACCTTCGACATACAGAATGCCCAGGGGGATCAAACAAATCTGTCAACTATAAGCGATCGCTTTGTCAGTAACAAGGTAGACCTGGTACTGGCTATCGCAACACCGGCAGCCCAGTCGATTGCCGGAAAAACTTCTGAAATTCCTATTCTCGGAACGGCCATTACGGATTATGTAGCCGCCAGATTAGCCCAGTCGAATGAAGTCCCGGGTTTAAATGTGAGCGGAACCACGGACATGAATCCGATTAAGGAACAAATCGAGCTTCTTGTCAAGCTTGTACCCGATGCAAAAACGGTTGGTGTACTTTATACTTCAAGTGAAGACAATTCCATTGTTCAGGCTAAGATTGCCAGGGAACACATTGAAGCAATGGGACTTAATTATGTGGAAGTCACAGTCGCAAATTCCAATGATGTACAGCAGGCAACACAATCCATCGTTGAAAAATGTGACGCAATTTACATACCGACCGATAACACTTTTGCAACGGCAATGCCTACCGTTTACGGCGTTACGTCAAAATCCAAGACTCCTGTTATCTGTGGGGAGGCCGGAATGGTAGAAAACGGAGGGCTGGCGACTCTTGGCATAAATTATTATGATTTAGGCTACCAAACAGGTCTTATGGCAATAAAAGTTCTTAAAGGTGAAGCAAAGCCGGCCACAATGCCGATTGAGAAACCTGACAAGTATGATTTCGCAATTAACGGAACCGTAGCCGAGGAAATCGGTATAAAGATTCCTGATGATCTGTTGGAATACGTTGTTAATTATTAAAAAATCAAAATAATAAAACCGGTGGTTAAAGGGGTTTATTAATAAGAGCTGATTTTATCGGACTTTATAAAAAAGGTGGACAAACATGCTGGAGATAATAAAAGGAGCAGTCTCACTGGGGTTATTATGGTCTGTGATGACGATAGGGGTGTATATTTCCTTTCGGATTTTAGAAATCGCAGACCTTACGGTGGAAGGCAGCATTACTTTGGGTGCGGCAATTGCGGCACAAGCTATTACAAAGGGTATTAATCCATATATTGCAACAGGAATGGCATTATTGGGAGGAATGGCCGCAGGCCTGGCGACAGGCCTGTTACACACAAAACTGAAGATTCCTGCCTTGTTGTCAGG
Source organism: Clostridiaceae bacterium (assembly GCA_012728095.1). GTDB lineage: Bacteria > Bacillota > Clostridia > DSM-8532 > DSM-8532 > DTU059. The sequence continues at coordinate 54,953 of JAAYFU010000020.1, read as the reverse complement.
CATACTTACTATGATTGCGCTATACTCTGTAAATCTTCGCGTACTTGGAAAAGCAAGCCTTTCATTATTACGCATGGAGACAGTATATACGGCATTTGAAAAAATTGGATTGGAATCTTCATGGGCCATTATTGCTTTAGGCTTTATAAGTGTAACTGTTGTAATATGCTTTTTATACTGGTTTTTCGGAACTGAAATCGGCTGTGCCATCAGGGCAACCGGAAATAATCCCAATATGGTGAGGGCTCAGGGTATAAACACCGATACAATGATAACTATTGGGCTTGTATTAAGTAATGGCATTGTTGCTTTGAGCGGGGCATTTATAGCACAGAACCAGACTTTTGCCGATGTGCAGATGGGCACCGGTTCAATTGTAATCGGTCTTGCTTCGGTGATAATAGGCGAGGTTCTCTTTGGGAAAAGAAATTATTTTATGAGACTGACATCGCTTGCGATGGGAGCTATTACATATCGAATAATCATAGCCTTTGTACTGAAACTGGGAATGCACAGCAATGATCTGAAACTTTTTACCGCAATTACGGTTGCAATAGCTCTGTCTCTTCCAATAATAAGGGAACGGCTCAACCCGCCTAAAATTACTATTAAGGAGGGTGAGTAACATGCTTAAGATAGATGGGATCTATAAAGTGTTTAATCCCGGAACTGTCAACCAGAAGATAGCATTACGGGATGTCAGCATACACTTGGAAGAAGGAGACTTTGTAACCCTGATTGGTGGTAACGGAGCCGGAAAATCCACTTTATTGAACTGTGTTGCCGGAGTCTATGGAGTAGATAAGGGTACAATTCACATTGCAGGAACGGATGTGACAAAACTACCCGAACACAAACGCGCTACAATGCTGGGAAGAGTTTTTCAGGATCCAATGATGGGAACAGCTTCGGATATGATGCTTGAGGAAAATTTAGCTTTGGCATTAAGACGTGGGCAACCCAGGGGTCTAAAATGGGGAATAACAAATAGGGAAAGGGAAACATACAGACAAATGCTTTCCAGGTTGGAGCTCGGTCTTGAGAACAGGCTCCAGACAAAAGTGGGACTGCTTTCGGGAGGACAAAGACAAGCTATCACTTTATTGATGGCTACGATAAAAAAACCGAAACTGCTATTGTTGGATGAACATACGGCGGCTCTTGACCCCAAAACGGCTGAAAGAGTATTATCCATGACGGATCAATTGATTAAGGAAAACAATTTAACCACCATGATGATCACCCATAATATGCGTGACGCTATAAAGTACGGGAATCGATTAATAATGATGCATGATGGTAGAGTAATACTGGATATCAAAGGAGATGAGAAAAAGAAACTCACAGTTGAAAGCCTTTTAAAACGCTTCGGTAATGCCAGTGGTGAAGAATTCGCATATGACCGCACTCTCCTGTCATAGACGGTCTTAAACTGATGAAAATAATTGTAAGTGTTAATAGAGGTTGTTTCATAATGTTTGAAACAACCTCGCTTTTAATTAGACTTGCCGGATAGATTCTTTTTAGCCATGCCGGTTTACATAGGTTACATGTTATTGCCGATATAGTTTTATTCTAGTTTTATATTTATACTGCATTCTGTTAATATCAGGCAATAGTGGTAATCAGTTAAGTATGACATAACGGCTTTACATGTTCTTATTTGATTGTTAATATAAAAATTGGAATATATATAAAGAAAAACTAAAATTAAATTTTACAGTGTATACAAGCAGTATAAAAGTATGAGATAATAAGTTAAAATTAAGCATTTTTTCGCAAATTCATAAATTTTTTAAGGCGAGGAAAATGATGAAGATTTTATACTGGCACCGATTTGTTTATAGATTGTTGCATATTTTTCTGAAACCTTATCTTGTAAAGAAATTAAATTATTCTTATGAAAAAGCCGAACCCAAAAATATTCCATACATTGTTCTGGCCAATCACAACACTGATTATGATCCTTTTTTGGTCGGTTTGGCGTTTCCTCACCAAATGTATTATGTAGCGAGCGAGCATATTTTCAGATGGGGCTTAATAAGTAAGCTTATCAATTTTCTTGTCGGGCCGATTCCCAGGGTAAAAGCCATAACAGAGATACAAACAGCTATAAACATATTAAAGAGATTAAAAGATGGGGCAAATGTCTGTATGTTTGCAGAAGGCAACCGTTCCTTCAGCGGAGAAACCGGCGAGATTCATCCTGCAACGGGTAAGCTTATCAAAAAAAGCGGTGTATCATTAATTACTTTTCGTCTGGACGGTGGATATTTTACAAGCCCTCGATGGTCAAAGACACTTCGAAGGGGCGAGATGAGAGGACGGGTAGTTAAGGAATACACCCCTGAAGAGCTGAAGTCTATGACCGCAGATGAGATATATATGGCTATTAAGAATGACTTATATGTCAATGCTTATGAGGAGCAGGAAAAAAATCCTGTTGCATATATAGGCGACAGACTTGCGGAGAATATTGAGACAGCCCTTTATATATGTCCAAAGTGTTACAGATACTCAACGCTGAAAAGCCAGGGAGACAGGTTCTTTTGCAACTGCGGATTAGATTTAAGATATGACGCTTACGGATATATATCATCCAACAACGATGATGAACCGCCATTTAAGACGGTTTTGGATTGGTGCAGATTTCAGGATACAAGGATGAAAGAGGATATTGAAAGAATTAAAAACCTGCCGCCTGATGAACTGATATATTCCGATGAAGATCAAACCCTGTGGAAGGCTGACCGGGGCAGAAACAGGCTGATTGCAAAAGGCAAGCTGCTTTGCTACAACGATCGTATAGTTTTTGAAGGTGAGGACAATCATAAATATATATATAAATTTGACGATATGTCTGATATGAATATTATAGGTCAGATGGATATTGCGTTTGCCACCAATAACAGGCAGGCATACGAAATTAAGTCAAATCACCCCAGAAGCGCCCTGAAATACAGAGAGTTGTTTAAACTTCTAAAAGTTCGAAAACATTAGTATAAAAGGAGTGTTTTTTGTGGATTTTTCTGCGGCTAATACCAGTTTGTGGGATTTCATTATTCAGTTTGGATTAATAGCCGGGCTTCTGCTTTTTGCCAATATACTGACCCGTAAAATAGCTTTTATCAGGAAAGCTATGGTTCCTACGGCGGTATTAGGCGGTTTTATAGCGTTATTTTTAAGAGAACTGAATTTGCTTCCTCTGGAATTGGACTTTCTGGAAAAAGTTACTTACCATACTATAGGTATTGGCTTCATTGCACTTTCTTTAAGAATTCCTGCAAAATACGGCGAGAAAGAAAAGAATGATTTGGCAGGGCTTAAGAGCGGTGCGTTAATTGTAAGTACATACTTGGTTCAGGGTATTTTGGGTCTGATAATTTCAATTGGACTAGGATATACAATAATGCCCGGCTTTTTTAAGGCCGCCGGTATACTTTTACCAATGGGATTTGGTCAGGGGCCGGGACAGGCCAATAATGTCGGCTCGTCTTATGAGCAGCTGGGTTTTGTGGGAGGGCAATCCTTCGGGCTGTCAATTGCCGCTGCAGGATTTATATGTGCCTGTGTTGTGGGCATATATTATATAAATATAGTAAAAAGGCAAAAAAGAATATCAGTTCAGGAACCGGAATATATCTCAGGTTCGGTTACTGTAGAAGATTTTCAGAGTAAGAATGAGATTCCCATATCCCAATCGGTTGACAGGTTTTCTATTCAGTGTGCACTGGTTCTATTAATATATCTGGTCACGTACTTAGTATCCCTTGGCGTTACAAGTTTATTGACGAATGTTGCGCCTGGTTTGTCAAAGACGTTGTCGCCAATAATTTGGGGATTTAATTTTATCACAGGTTCGATATTGGCAATAGGCTGCCGACTGGGATTTGACGCTTTGACAAAGGCGAAGGTAATGACGCGCCAATACCCAAATAATTATTTATTATCCAGGATATCCGGTCTTGCGTTTGATTTCATGACCATCGCCGGTATAGCGTCAATCGAATTCAAGGAATTGAAAGGATTATGGGTTCCTTTCCTTCTGATGGCTATCCTTGGCGGTATTGTAACCTATTATTATCTGTTATGGTTGTGCAAAAGAATATATCCCGGATATGAGCATGAAGGAATGGTTTCCATGTACGGAATGCTTACAGGGACAATCAGTTCGGGAGTAGTATTGCTAAGGGAAATAGATCCTGAGTTCAAAACTCCCGCTGCAAATAATCTGTTGACAGGAAGCAGCTTTGCTATAGCATTGGGGGCTCCTATGCTGGTGTTTATAGGACTTGCGCCCGAATCAGATCAAATGCTGTTTGTAACATTGGGGCTGCTTGTTGTATATCTGATTCCGCTTCTGTTTATAATGCTTAAGGTTCGCAGGAAAAAAGAAATTGAAGAATCTTAAGAGGTTTTTAAAGGTATGGCCGGATCTACCGGGTGATTAATCTTAATTGCAAAGGAATCCCTGTTCTTGATGTCCTCATCTGTAATGATGTGGACATCAAGCATTTTATCCATTCTATAGCCGGTATTCATGTAATTTATCTCGGCAAGACTCATGCTCCAGCCTTCCAGCCAGTTTTCAAGCTCTTTTCGCTGATTCTCATTTCCATCAAAGTGAACAATAATATCAATATCACTGCCGGGACCTGCTGTGCCTGTGCTTGTGCTTCCAAAAAGATATAAACCTTTGACTCCGAACCTTTCAGGATCGATTCTTGAAGCCAGCAGTTCAGCCATATGATACCGCCATCTCCAGGCTTTGTCATCGCCTTTATAATCCTCGTATTCAACCACATTGTGCTGACGGGGAATCTTAATTTTGTGGGGGGTAAGGAATCCTATAGCCTGGGATAATTCAGCATTCATGCATATACTCAAATTACACCCGTCAGAGGTGGACGGAACATCTATTACTCTTACAATATCCTCGAATCTTTCGTATTCAGGGAATATAGTCTTAAGAATATTCCTGGATTTGGTAAGATATTTCTCGTTAAAAATAATACCATTGTTATCAGGATACAAGGGCAGCACACGTATATTGGCCTCTACAAGATCCTGGAAGAAATGAGTGCCGAAAGACAATTCAGGAACATACCCGCTTTTACTTTTTGCTACTTCTATTAAAGCCGCGGTATTGCAGATGTCAGCATATTTGACAGATACGCCCAGTTTTATATCTCCTCTGCTTCCCCAACGGCCGGGACCTATAAGAATAAACTGACGTTTCGGAAGGAATGAATTTAATGCGCCTATAATTTTCCCCACGGTTTTTAAATCGTTCAGATCGGTCAGTTCGCTGTAACGTTCCGGGACAACGTAAACAATATGTGATATGTTTTGAATAAGCCCGTTTGAAATATAACGATTGGCAGTAAAAATAATATCCTTGGGAAGCACATCCTGGGGAATGGGAGCAGGAGCGGTCTCATCTCTTACGCTTTGCGGCCTGCATTGTAAGAGATATAAATCTTTTCCGTCAGATGCAAATTCAATATCTACCGGATACCCCAGCTTTTCCTGCAAAGTCTTGACGACGGTGTTTATTTGTGAAATAAAGGGCGAATCGCTTATTATACCGTCAAAAGTTACGACAAGGTCGTCCTTTTCAAAATCTATCTCAAATAAATTGGGCTTTCTGATATGATCGTATTCCATGATGGAAACAATTTTGTTTATATTCTCAATTTGATTCCCGTATTCTTTAAGCAGCTTCGAAATTTCTATTGTTTCAAAGGCATTTTTCTCAAGATTAATAACATCAATCTTTTTTGGCGAATATTTTTTTATTTCTTCAGGAACAATATTGACCCTGATACCCGGCTGCTGGGGTGATACAAGTATTGGAAAGTCATCTGTCAAACGGTCCACAGCACGGGTGCCCAAACCCGGAACCATCCTTAATAAACCGTCTTCACGTTTTATTCTGGGCGACCATCTGTATTCGTTGTTACTAAATGCAACACCTGAAAAAAGAGGGAAGAAATATTTGCCTACTTTGTTTCCGACAACTTGTTGTATCATTATGCCCATTTCTTCCGTGCTGTGCAATAGATTTCTTTCTGCCCTGTACTGGATGGGGTCCGGACTGAACATTGACGCATATACTTCAATAATAGCATCCTGAAGTGCTTCCAGCCTTTCCTGTTTACTGCCCTGATTAGCTAAAAACAGACTCTTATATTTACCGGAAAAAGAAGCGCCGGTCTGATCCTCCAGGACGCTGGAGCTCCTGACAATAATCGGTGTATCGCCAAAATCATCCAGAGCAACTGAAAGACTGTTTAATATCTCAGGAGGCAGCTTGAAGCTTTTCATCAACTGAATAAGATTTCTGTATTCCAAACGGGTTTCCTGGATATCCCTGTATTTTTGCTCATTGAGTTCTTCCAAATCGTTATAATGCAGGAACCTGGTTATGGTATCTGTTGTGATATACCAGGTTTTCGGAGTTTTAATGGAATCAAGCTGAGGAATATTTTCTTTTTCTTTTTTCAATATCTTGCTTGCAAGGAACAGGCCTGTTCCCTTGCCGCCGATACGGCCTTGACTGTCCGGTGGATAAATAATTCTCTCGATAATTTCATAAAAGTCATTAAAGGTTAAATACTGTGCGGCAATATTTATAAAATCAGGCCTCTCAGTTAAAAAGTTCTTTATTAGACCTACGGTAATCCATCGCCCTTTTGGGGAGTATAGCAGCTTGTCTCTTTTTGGGAATTTTTTGAATTTTCTAAGAGCCTCAATTATATTATGAAGAATGGGACAAGTACTGCCGATTGCCTTTACCAGGGAGTATGCGCTTTCTTCGAGCATCCATCTTTTGATTTGGTTTTTCAGCTCTTCGGCGCCGATGTATTTCTTTGCGACACTGAACGCTTTTTCACAGATGCATTCTATATCATCTATGGGAGCAGTTGCTGTGGGATAATTTGCATAACCGTCATCGTAAAATAATGTGCCGGGAGAACGGTAAAAAAGCTCAGATGCCTCGTTTATTCCTAAAAAAAGAAGGTAATTCGTCAGTTTCCTGCATATGTGCAGAAGCGTGCTGTGGTCGGTATTCTTAAGAAACTCAATTAAAAATTCCCACTCTTTTGATTCATTCTCAGAGCCTGTCAAAACTGATTTGGTTTCTTCCCAGCCGTGCATTACGGCTTTCATATGCCTGTAAACAAGTACCTGGCCTATTCTGTCAGCAACATGCTTAATCAGTTTTTTTTCTTTATAAAGGAAATACCCTTCATCGGTTGTTGGTACTTCCTGAATATATACAACTTCAATTTTTCCTACAGTTTTTCCGTCTGTTTTAATATCAGCAGTTAAAGAAAGGGGAGAAGATATAAAACCAGGGCTCTGATAATTTTGGTTTTTGTATATTATTCTTGCGCGGCACAGTTCGGGGAACCTCCAGCCGGAGGGCAATACTCTTATTATTCCGTTGAAAATCTCAGGCAAAGATAATTGGGGATTTTCAAGAATCTCATCAACCATGTAGAGGCAGTTTAATTCTTTTTCGCGTTCCTTCAAGACATTTAATAAATTGTCGGATACGATATGTTCATTATCCATATTATGAAGGCTCCCTTTATAAAAAGTGGAGGTTGGAGAAATCCTACCTCATATATTATATCATAAGCGACCGACGTATACTGAACAGGCGGACTTAAGCACCAGCGAATAATCCTTACATGACAGTAAAACAGAATCTTTGGCTACGTTTCGATAATCTTAAGCTCTAAAGCATTTTTATTGCATTAGGCGTTGCCTGGTATACGGCATACGACAGCGCCTTAACGATTCAATGCCACCGGTATGTATTTTTTTATTAAACCCATCCGCGGCTCTTTACAGCCTGAGCGACACGATTAATAGCAATTACATAGGCAGCGTCCCGCATACGCAAGTTTTTGCTCTTTGCCAGCTCGTAAACTGATTTAAAAGCTGAGGTCATCTTTATTTTTAGTTTCGCAAGAACCTCATCCTTTTCCCAATAATAATTCTGGTTGGACTGAACCTGTTCAAAATAGCTGCAGGTCACACCTCCGGCATTGGCCAGAAAGTCAGGAATGAGGAATATATTTCTTTCATCTATTACCCTGTCGGCATCGGGAGTTGTCGGTCCGTTAGCCGCTTCACAAATAATCTTAATCTGCTTGCTGATTTTATGTACATTCTCAATTGTTATCTGGTTCTCCAAAGCAGCGGGAATCAAAATGTCAACATCCTGTTCAATCCAGGCTTCCCCCGGCAGAACTTCATATCCCAAGTCCCTGGCTTTGTCTTTATCGATAGTCCCGTATGCATCTGTGATATTTACCAGGGCATCTATGTCCATGCCGTCCATTTTGCGGAAAGTATAGGGCTTTTTGTCCGCTTCATCCCAACAGGAAATGGCAACGACCTTACCGCCTAATTGCTGATATAACCTGACGGCATGCTGTGCAACGTTGCCAAAACCCTGAAAACTGGCCGTAGTGTTTTCAATAGGTATATTAAGATTCTTCAATGCTTCATGCAGAACATAGATAACACCATAACCTGTAGCTTCGGTTCTTCCTAAAGAACCGCCCATACCTACAGGTTTACCTGTAATAAATCCGGGATTTCTGCTGCCGTGGATAGCTTCATATTCGTCAAGCATCCAAAGCATATGCTTTGCATTTGTCATAACATCGGGGGCAGGAACATCAATGTTAGGGCCGACATTTCTTGCCAACTGACGGACATAGCCTCGGCATAGTCTTTCCTGTTCGCGTTCTGTAAGATTCCTTGGATCACAAATGACGCCGCCTTTACCACCGCCTAAGGGAATGTCAACAACAGAACATTTCCATGTCATCCACATAGACAGGGCCCGAATTGTATCAATGGTCTCCATTGGATGGAAACGAATACCACCTTTTGCGGGTCCCCTTGCGTCATTATGCTGTACTCTGAAGCCCTTAAAAATTTTTGTGGTACCATCATCCATTTTTACGGGAATTGTAAAATGATATTCCCGCATAGGCTGGCGCAAAAATTCGCGGGTTGCGTCATCAAGGCCTATCTTTGAGGCAACCGAATCAAATTGCTGCTGAGCAATCTCAAAGGGATTATAAGAAGTGTTACTCATTTTTGTCTGGCCTCCAGTTTATAATATTTTTTTATAATTTCATAAAAGTATTCTGTAATACACAAACTTTAATAATTTCCAGGAACAGTTAAGTAAAAATAATAACATGTTACAAAAAATACTAATCTATTATAAAAAATACTAATCTAATATTAAAAAAGAAACATTTAAACAAGTATCCGGTATCTTCCAAAACCCGCGATAAACATATAATACCAACACAATATTAATATGTCAACAAAAAGCTGAATTGAAGCCAGGGTTGAAACTGAAAAGGAGGAGGTTGCAGAAAAGATCAAGATAAACCATAAACAGGAGATTTTTTGCCATGATACTTTAAAAAAAGATTGTTGCCATGCTATACTAAATCTATATTGACTGTCCATACTTAATAAAAATATTGAGAGTATTGAAAGAGGTCGGATTCATGAAACTCAATTTGACAATTGAAGATTTGGAATCTTTAACATTCAGCCAGAAACAATCTTTAAATTCGCTGTGGCTTCCTGCCGTATACGATCGGGCTGTAGCGTCTGTATGCAAGGATGCGGAGAATGATATTTATGAAAACCTTGAATTTGTAGTGGGGGAGGTTCTTGTCTCCGAAAGAGGCACCATCACTTTAAAAAGGCTGAGGAAACCTGAAGAACTGGCAGTGGACGAAGAACTTCCTGTCAACGAGGAAGAATCCCCGGAAGAAGTTTTCTATAATAATGAATTTGACCCGGGAGATTATTTCTTAAAAGAAAATTGCCTGCCGTTATTTAATATTGGGCAACTGATTGACTGCTTAAGAAAAACAAAAGCCGGGCAAGGAGGGTTCACACTGGACATTCCGCCAAGCGGCGCTGAAGGTGGATTCAAAATCAGCGATCGGTACGGTGAAGTAGACAAGGACGATGAATTGATAGATCTTCTTTTTAAAATTCTGAAAGAGCAATTGTAAATAGGGTGCAGGCAAAAAGCATCAAATGAAGCTGTTTTTCGTTTGTTTGTAATTATAATAACATTCTTGACAAAGCTTTTAGTCATTTGTATAATATAAAAGTCGCTCAGACATGTGCCAGTAGCTCAGCAGGATAGAGCAACGGACTTCTAATCCGTCGGTCGGGTGTTCGAATCATCTCTGGCACGCCAAAGAAATCCCTGCCATATTTATGCGGGGTACAAAAAGCAGTCGGTTCCATAACCGGCTGCTTTTTGTGTCTTTTTTATATAACTCCAGATAATAAGTGCTTTTCCCGAAATATTTATTTAAACAGGTATATTAAACGGGCTTATTATACAGACAATACAGAATAGTACCATAAGAGTATAAATTGTTGTTTTTCCATAACTGTATTAATATAATCAAAGGTAACATTAATAAAAAGGGGAGAAGTATATGAAATTTTCAGAAATGCTGTATAAGAGACCGGATATAAACGCTTATATAAATGAAATAAAAAAGCTTACAGAGAGGGTAAAAAACGCAAAATCATATGAAGAGCAGCTTTCAGCGCATAAGGAGTTTACTGTTTTAATGGATAAATTGGATACTATGAGTACCATAGCGCATATTCGCAATACCATGAACACAGAGGATGATTTCTATGACAGGGAAAAGGATTTTTTTGATGAGAACGGGCCGCTTATAGAAAACTCCACAGCAGAATTCTACAGGGCTTTTGTATCATCCCGTTACAGGAAAGAGTTGGAGAAGAAACTTGGCAAACTACTCTTTGAAAACGTTGAACTGATGCTGAAAGCTATTGATCCGGCAATCATACCTGAGTTGCAGGAAGAAAACAAACTGGTAAGCGAATATATAAAGTTAATAGCATCGGCTCAGCTTGATTTTGACGGTAAAAAACTAAATTTATCACAGCTTCGTTTGTACATGGAATCACCGGACAGGAATATCAGGAAGGAAGCCTATAAAAAGCGGACGGAATTTTTTGAAGAGAATAAAGCTAAGCTTGATGAGATATATGACAAATTAGTTAAAGTCCGCACCAAAATGGCTAAAAAGCTGGGATTTAAGAACTTTGTGGAGCTGGGTTATATAAGAATGGGCAGAAACTGTTATGGCCCCAAAGAAGTCGCTGCCTTCAGGGAACAGGTTAAGAAGTACATGGTTCCACTTTCAGTGAAGCTTAATGAAAAACAGAGAGAACGGCTGGGACTTAAAAAGCTAACATTTATTGATAACCTTCTGTATTTTAAAGACGGAAACCCGAAACCGGAAGGGACCCCCGAAGAAATATTTAAAGCCGGGAAGAAAATGTATGACGAACTGTCAGTCGAGACCAGCGAGTTTTTCCGTTTTATGCTGGATAATGAGCTTTTTGATTGTCTCAGCCGTAAAGGGAAAGCTGCAGGAGGTTATATGACTTATATTCCTGATTATAAGGCTCCGTTTATTTTTGCCAACTTTAACGGAACCAGCGGAGATATTGATGTCTTAACTCATGAAGCCGGTCACGCGTTTAACGGCTACCTGGCTAAAGACATAGAAATACGTGAATACAGAACGGCTACCATGGAAACCTGTGAGGTTCATTCCATGAGTATGGAGTTTTTTACAATGCCCTGGATGAATTTGTTTTTCAAAGAAAGAGCGGAAGAATATAAATATATGCATTTGGCGTCGGCTATTAATTTTATTCCATACGGATGCGCTGTAGACGAATTTCAGCATGAAGTATACATGAACCCCGAAATGACGCCAGATGAGAGGAAAGCCCTATGGAAGCGAATAGAAAACATATACCAGCCGGATTTGGATTATGAGGATGATCCTTTTTTTGGGAATGGGGGACGCTGGCAGGCGCAGACTCATATTTACAGTTCTCCTTTCTATTATATAGACTATTGCCTGGCTCAGACCTGCGCTCTTCAATTTAGAAACCTTATGGTTGACGATTACAAAGCCGCATGGGAGAAATATCTTGGTTTTAGCAGAAAGGCCGGTACCATGACATTCACGGAACTCTTAAAAACCTCAGGACTTCGTTCACCCATGGATGAAGGTTGTGTCAGAGATATATGCAAAGAGTGTGAAGAAGCAATTGAAGAGATAAAAATAACGGGATAAAACAAAGTAAAACTATATAGCCTATGCATACTATGTATTCCTGGCAGATGATCGTTATGATTGTCTGCCAGTTTTAATTTTTTAGAACAATTATAACGAACCTGTGAATGCGGCGTTGCGATCGGTTATTCAGGGTTATCCGATTGTCATTACGTATCCTAAAGAAGGTGCCGGATACGGCATAACTTGTGCCGCTATGGTTAAGGGTGGTCCTGCAGACGAGGTAGAGGCAGCCCAGAAATTCATAGATTGGCTTATTAGTGAAAACGCAATGAAAATCGCAACCAGTGAGTTTAATCAGTATTCACTTAACAAAAATGTTGAGTCAGATCCGAAGATGGTTACGTTTGATCAGATTAATAAGATAAAATATGATTTCAAATGGTCTTCCGAGAACAAGGCAGCTATTTGTGAAAGGTTTGAAGCTGAGGTTCGTTCTTCCTCCGATGCTAAATAATGGAGCATATTGGGGAGCAAATACTATAATTGGGACTGCTACTACTATGGCAGCAGTCCCTCATAAAAAACTTTGAGGGGGGGAACTTCTGTTGGAGGCGGTTGCTTCTGTAGAAAAAACTAAGTTTTCACGCAGATGGGATATGAAGCGTAAGGAATTCTTGATGCTTCTCAGGCAACCCGGTCTGCTGTTGGCGGTTTTAATTGTATTTGCGATTCTCTTTCTTTTTTGTGTTTACCCGTTAATAAGACTTTTTATTTCATGTCTGACAGATGAAAGCGGGAATATTAATTTTAACAATATTAGATATATTTTTACCAAGACTGATTATTTCAGGGCATTTTGGAATAGTATCAAACTTGGCGCTTTTGTAGGTGTTTTTGCGACCATAGTTGGTTACATATATGCATTTGCCATCAAACGTACTGCAATACCAGGCAAAAAATTCTTTAACATGATGGCTATGTTTCCGATCCTTTCACCGCCGTTTGTTATTTCTCTTGCGGTAATCCTTTTGTTCGGCCGCAGCGGCATCATTACAAAAAATATTTTAGGGATAGAAGGAAATAATATTTATGGCTTTACCTGGCTTGCAATTGTTCAGATTCTATCGCTTTTTCCATTGTCCTACCTGAATATAAGCGGAATGCTTGAATCACTGGACAGTTCCATAGAAAATGCAAGCCGAAGTCTGGGCGCCAGCAGGCTGAAGGTTTTTTTGACAGTAACTGTTCCGTTATCTTTACCGGCAATTTTGAGCTCTCTCCTGATTGTTTTCGCTAAATCTCTTTGCGATTTGGGTAATCCCCAGGTATTGGCGGGAGATTATAATGTTTTGTCTGTTTCAGCCTATCTGCAGATTGTAGGATTGTACAATCTGAAAACCGGATCGCTCATTGCGTTAACGATTCTATTGCCATGTATGCTGGCATATATCATACAAAACTACTGGGTTTCCAAAAGGTCATATGTTACTATAACCGGCAAGGCTACAGGCCAGGTTGAACTTATTACTGAACCACATATAGTTATTCCGCTTTTCATTATCCTGGTTTTGTTGACTGCTTTTACAATTCTCATGTACGGTACGGTCATATACGTATCCTTTGTAAAAACCTGGGGAGTAAATTGGACACTGACTTTAGACAGTTATAAGTTTATTTTGAAGAGAGGCGCAAATGCGATAAAGGATACACTTTTCCTGTCGGCAATCTCAACACCGGTTACAGCTCAGCTCGGAATGCTTATTTCTTACCTCCTGATAAGAAAGAATTTTATCGGGAAAAAATTAATGAGCATTTCAACCATTTTACCTTTTGCAGTTCCAGGAATTGCTCTCGGTATCGGATATATTGTATCTTTCAATACAAAACCGTTGCTTTTGACGGGAACAGCCTTCATCATCATTACCGCAATGGTATTCCGTACATTGTCAATTGGTGTTGAGACCGGTTCCAACAGTCTGCGACAGGTTGATCCAAGCATTGAGGAAGCGGCAACTGTTTTGGGTGCCAGCAACGTAAGGGTATTTTTCAACATATCATTGCCAATTATGAAATCGGCGCTTTTCTCTGGGCTCGTTAACACGTTCGTTCGTTCAATGACCTCGATAAGCGCAGTTATTTTCCTTGTATCCGTTAACTGGAACCTGCTTACGGTATCAATTCTGTCGGAAATTGAATCACAAAGGATGAGCGCTGCATGTGCATATTGCGTTGCCCTTATGGTTCTGGTCGTACTGGCAATTGCTGTGCTGGAACTGCTTGTTAAACAGATTTTTGGAAGAAGGAGAAAAATCTATGAGTAGCAATGCTGTAGGAGTAAAAATAAAAAACGTAAGCAAAACATTTCCTGCCTACGGTAATAAGAGTAAAGAGATCTATGCTGTAAAAAATGTTTCAATTGATATTGAACCGGGGCAGCTTGTAACATTGCTTGGTCCGTCCGGTTGCGGAAAGACGACAATTCTACGTATGATTGCCGGTTTCCTTATACCTACCAGCGGAGAGATCTATATCGGGGATAAGGAAGTCAGCAAGGTTCCGCCGAACAAGCGCAATGTCGGAATGATGTTCCAGAGTTACGCATTATTCCCGCATATGAATGTTTACGATAACGTGGCATATGGCTTGAAACTCAAGCATATGGACAAGAATGAGATTAAAGACCGTGTAGAAAACATATTGTCTCTTATGCAGATAGGGGATTATAAAAACAATATGCCCAATGAGCTGTCCGGAGGACAACAGCAACGAGTGGCGCTTGCACGTGCCGTGGTAACCGAGCCGAGCGTTCTGCTCTTTGATGAACCTCTTTCAAATCTTGATGCAAAATTGAGGGAGTATATGCGCGGAGAACTCCGCAAAATTCAGCAGCGTGTCGGTATAACAAGTCTGTATGTGACACACGATCAGTCCGAGGCAATGGCTATCTCCGACAAAGTCATTATCATGCGCCATGGTATGATTGAGCAAGTCGGCACGGCAATGGAGATATACTCAAAGCCCAGGAATGTTTTCGTAGCCGATTTTATTGGAAAGGCAAATTTTGTCAAGGTAGATGAAGTTAAAGATATCAGCAATGGATATGCAAATATCGTATTATTTGGACATGAAATGAATATAACGGCGGCTGAAAACTGTAAGGATGCCGAAAGCTTTACATGTATGATACGTCCGGAGAATATAGTAATAACACCTGATGGAAGATTTACAGCCCTGGTTACAGCCAAAGCTTATTTTGGACAATATGTACAATACATGCTGAATATTAACGGTCAGGACATTGAATTAATGGATTTCTCACAAACCAATACAAATATTTCGGAAGGCGATAAAATACGAGTCGACGTAATGGAATCTTCATTGCGCTTAATAGCCTCCGATAGCAAGAAAGAGTGTTGATATGGTAAAGAATATGGGAGAATATTCAGAGATACTTAAACATGCAATCAATATAGCGCATGAAGCGGGTAATTATGTGCGTGATTCACGGTCAGCAGGCATTCATGTTGATGCCAAGTCCGCTATTGATTTCGTTTCTGATAAGGATAAAATATCAGAAAACATGATTCGTAAAGCAATCAAAACGAAATATCCCGGCCATATGTTCTTCGGAGAGGAATCCGTTTTTGGTGAAACACCCGAAGAAGAGGAGCATCATATACTGAGTTTTTCAGACGATAATTTTGTTTGGGTGGTCGATCCTATTGACGGAACGGTAAATTACATTCGGGGGTTCCCACAGTATGTTGTTTCTATTGCAGTCATTCATAAAAGAAAAATCGTAGTGGGTGTGATTTACGATCCGGTACATGAAGAAACCTTTTATGCGGAAATTGGCTGTGGTGCCTACATGAACGGTGTTCGGATACACGTATCCGAACGGAAAAGACCCGATGAAATGATTTTAAATACCAGTATCCCGACAAACAGCCTGGAAACCAGGGAAAAAATGGTCAGATTATTGCCAATAATTGCAAATAAGTACCAGGCGTTACGCGTATGGAACTGCGCAGCAATGAGCCTTGCTTATGTTGCTGCCGGAAAGCTCGATGCAGATTATGAAGCGGGCATACATTTGTGGGACATGGCCGCAGGTATTATTATTGTACGTGAAGCGGGAGGTGTCGTAACACAAATAGACGGTTCGGAAATAAAGTTAACATCAGACAATATACTTGCATCAAACGGATTAAATCACAATGATATCGTTAGCAGCCTTACTTCCTTCTAAAAAAGAGAGATATTAAAGTCTAATAGTATTAATTATATTTTAATCCAGGCCGATTCCTCAGGGATGGCCTGGTTTTTTCGTATTGGATTATAACTCTCTTTTTTGGCATTTTTACACTCCTGATTAGTGGAAATAAAAAAGAAAATTAACAATCAGGGCGAAAGTCTGATACCATACTGTACGATTAAATAATGAAGGCAATTTATCGATTTTTGCAGATAAATAGTATTTTTTGTCTATAAAAAATGTTATAATAATGAAAATTAAATCACACTCAAAAACGGAGTGAAAGTTTGTGAAGAAAAGAAAATTCAATGCAATGGATCTATCATTGCTTTGTCATCAGATGGAACAATTCATTAAATCCGGTGTCAGCCCTTTAGAGGGGATACCTGAAATATCAGAGGAAATAAGCAATAATCGATTAAAAAAAACAATGGAATTAATCTCAAAAAAAGTTGTTGAAGGGGCTTCACTGTATCAGGCTTTTTCAGAAGCGGGAAGATTTCCCGATTATATGCTGCAGATGATTAGAATTGGTGAGCTGACAGGTAAGCTTGATACTGTTATGGAAATCCTCTCAAATTATTATGAAAACGAATCGGATTTAATTAAAGAAAAGAAAAATGCTATAACATATCCAATTGTATTATTATTACTTATTATCGGCATTATCGGGCTTATGATTTTTAAGGTCATACCTGTTTTCATTGAAATTCTACAAGGTCTTGGCGGCCAGATGCCGCAAGAGGTACAGCTTATTCTTTTATTTAGCATTTATCTTAATGAATACATTATATGGGTTCCTGCAATACTGGTACTGATTGTCATAATCATTAAACTGTTCGGTATAACAAAAATAGGAAAATACCTGTTGGATGGTTATAAAATTAAGAACCCGTTCACAGGTAAGTTAAATCGTAAAATAATATCCTACAGGCTTGGCATGGGTCTCGCTTTGGCAACCGAAAGCGGTATGAATCTCATTGACAGCTTTAATTTGGCTAAAATATTAATTGAAAACAGGTATGTTGCAAAACGGCTTGATGAAGTATCCGAAAAAATTAACGACAGCGAACCGTTATCAGATGCCATCAAAAGTACCAATATATTCTCAGAGCTTTTTTCAAGCATGATCAAAACTGCCGAACAATACGGAACAGTAAGCGATACCATGAAAAAATTAACAAGGATATATGGAAAGGAAGCAGAAGTTTCCATAAAAAAGTTCAGAAAGACCCTTGAGCCTACATTGGTCGCAATACTTTCTGCTGTTCTGGGGATAGTACTTCTATCAATTCTCTTGCCGATTATCGGAATAATGTCTTCTATAGGATAGGGAGCTTGGTATGTTTAAGAGCGACAGCATAAAATGGGTTCAGTTTTTTCTTCTGATTATTATTGCAATTATAGCAGTTGCCTCTGTGTATTTCATGGATATATTCTGGGTAAAGAGCAATGAGGAACAACCCGAAAGAATTAAGGAGGCTATTGAGCGTGCATGTGTTCAATGTTATGCTCTTGAGGGAAGTTATCCCCCGGATTTGGATTATTTAAGCAAGAATTATGGTCTTGTCCTGAATAATGACAAGTATTTCTACCATTATAAGATATCCGCATCAAATGTTATGCCTTATGTGGAGGTTTATGAAAAAGATTCTTAGAAACAATTTGAGACAGAAAAAAGGTAGTATCCTGGTTGAAACTATTTCAGTAATGCTGCTCCTTGTTTTGCTTGGAGTATGTAGCTTAAGTTTGGCTATGTCATCATTTGGGGCGTACCAAAGATTGGATAATTCAAGGGCTAAAAGCAGCGAACTCAGGATAGCCAGTTCTTTCATAATTAATAAGATTCGGCAGAATGATATGTCCGGTAATATTGACGTAAGGCCTGATACAATTTCAGGCAATAATGCTTTGGTAATATATGAGAGCATTAACGGTGAAAATTATGCAACATGGATTTATCATGATTCAGGATGCCTTATGGAAGCGTTGGTTTTAAGACATGAAGTTCCTTCACCGGATGTTAGCAAGGTAATTGCAAAAGTTGACAGTTTCAGTCTGGATTTCGACCGTGAAAAAAGACAGATTACTTTCAGTGTAGGCATTGAAGGTGTAAGACCGTATAATAGCGTTATAAAAATAAGATCAAGATAACGGGAGTTTTGTTGTGAAGTCAGGAAAAAAAGGATTCACATTGATAGAAATAATTATTTCGACAGGCATACTGGCAGTATTGGCCGTTGGTATATTCAGTATGTTTATTGCATCACATGTCAATATAAAAAAAGCCATGGATCTTGATAATGCTGTCCTGGAAATAGATTCTCTTATCGAAGGATTCCATGGTACTGAGAACTCAACAGTAAGAGCCAGCAGTTTTGCGATATATTATGATGATAAATGGGAACGCTCAACTAATGATTCGGAAATAAAATACGTTATCTATGGCGATTTTAAACAATTGTCTGAAGAACAGGAAGGCCTGTTTAATCTGAGTATAAGAGCTGTAAGATTAAAGCCATACCCGTTTGAGAATAAAGAGAAATATGAAATCTACAGTATTGACGTAATTATTGAAGATACATCCTACTGGAGTGAATAATGGAGTGAATAATAATGATGGCTAATTTAAAGTCACAAAAGGGAAGTTCAATGATCTTAATATCCCTTCTGTTAGTTACATTGGTTGTGTTTGCGTTGTTAAGCGTTACTATATCCGCTTCTGAACTGAGATTGTCCCAGAGAAACGCAGAGAACCATAAAACTTATTATTTGCTTGACTCGGAAGCCAAACGTTTCTTATATGATATAAAGGGCAAGATAAAGAAAATACTTGATTTTTCTGACAACACCGTAATTTTTTTCAAAAATCTTGATTCACTTCTGAACGAAGGTATCAACAGAACAATGAGTTATAGAAATGGCGTTCCTGTAATGATTATAGAACGTAATTTCGTTTTGGAAGAAAATTCAAGGAACATGTACCTAAAGGTGAAATTATTAATCCGGGAGCCAAACTCCATTGAAGATAACGCAAATGACATATGTTCGGTTTTAGAGTGGAGATTTTGGCATGAGCCATTCGAGTTTAAAAACTGACTTCGTATTTTCTCCACAGCGACAAGAATTATGGTTTTAAGCATATGTAATATTTCCAGGGAAGATGCTTTGCTCTATAGTCTGAACAGAGATGTTCTGTTAAAATACTTATAACAGGATAAAAACCAGGAGTAAATAAAGTATGTCGTATATTTGCGAGAACGAACTTATATCAATATACAATTCATTGGAACCCAAATTCATAAATGCCGGTTTGGAACCGGAGATAGTGCTTATAAGAGATTATATGCTGAAAATAAAAGTAAGTGAAAATGATAATGTACTGGGTAAGTTAATCATAGATTACAGCCCCAAAAAGGGTAGCTATAATTTTAGAAGGGATTCGGATCTGCCTGAAGAACAGTTTATACGAATCATAGAGTTATTGGGACAGTTGGATAAACTAAAAGAAAAAAGCGCCTCTTCAGGGAAAACTGCTAAAAAACAGAAATCCAATGTTCAGGAAATTCCAGTTTCAACTTCTTACTATGCTTATGTGGACGGTTCATTTATAGAAGGCTCCACAGGCTATGGCGCAGTAATACTGAAAGAAGGGAAAATCGCAGCCGAACTCTCCGGGAAAGTGGATTCTGAGGAAGCCTTTGCATCAAGGCAGGTAGGCGGTGAAATCCGGGCTGTCATAGAAGTGCTTGAATGGTGTAAGAAAGAAAACGTAAAAGAAATAACAATTTTTTACGACTTTCAGAACATTGAAAAATGGGCGACAGGCGAATTCCGAACAAATACTCCCATGACACAGGCTTATAAGGATTATATAGATAACTGCGGCATATCAATAATATGGCATAAGGTTGACAGCCATACCGGAATCGAGTTGAATGACAGGGCGGATGAACTGGCTAAAAACGGGGCCAGAAGTAATCTTTAAGTTTTCCAGGGGGCATTTTCCAGCAAAGGCGCGTATAGGTCATCCTTAATACTGATTCTAAGAAATTTAAGTTCCTCTTCAGTAGGAACACGATCCTGAAAATTTACAAAAGGCACATCTTCTATTATTGCAACTGGAGTCTGCTCCACTGATTCGCCCATGCATAAAACCGCCGAGGCGGCAAGCCCATCGGCGATATTTATGCGGGTTTGTCTGAGGGTTTTTTTAAAAAGATCGTTTTCGCCAATTTTTGAGTTTATGGCGGCAAATCCGCAGTGAGCTATTGCTTTTCCCGTGACGCCCCATTTAAGAGGAGAAGTAGTGCTGTCGGTTATTATGACGCCAATCTTCTTAAGACCGAACTTCTCTCTTAAAAATTCCCAGCAGTAATTTGCTGATTTTTGCGGTTCTTTCGGCCACATAACATAATATCCGTTTGTATTGGACTCATCTACACCTGCGGAAGGTACCAGCATACCGTTTTTTATGGTCAAATAAACGCCGTATTTGCTGTATTCCTTAGGTATGAAACAGTCTGCTTCTTTTTTTATAAGCTCGTCCTTGGATATATCCCTCAAAGAAAGCACATTTCCTTCACATAATGAAACAACCTTTGAACTGATTGCGACAACGCTACCTTCGGTAAGAGTGTCAATTGACTCTGCCAGAACTTCTGTCAAAGTATTTTTATTAGCCTCCAATAACTTTGTTTTAACAGCAGTTACCTTCATGTTATCCTCCGGATAAAGTTAAATATGCTTCATTTATAATACCACATAAACTATATCAAGGCGAACAGACCTGTAAAAATATTATTAAAATGCTTAATCTTAATATTATTAATAAATAAATTAATAAAATAAAACCTTGTAAACCTATATTATTAGCTCATATCGGGATTGTATCAGCAATAATTTTCATTCCTTAGGCCAATAAAACGCTGTCGTTTATAAATTTTTCAACGTCAATTCCCTTTTTTTGTACTTCGGGAAAAATCAGAACAGGCATGACTTTTTTTCCTCAATTAATAAATCTGAAATCCATTGTCTCATGTTAATCTTCATTTTTTCAACCTCCTGTCGCTTCAAGCATTTGATAAGCATAAAAATTATTACAGTCATATGTAGATATTTCTGGCTATTTGAAAATATTTCAGATGTTTTGAATATAAACGCAATACAACATTATTATTAAATTTTGATTGTTTTATGTACATTATTGACTTTTACAGGTATAATCAAATTAGAGTAAATCATGTTTTCTATTGGATTCTTAAAACTACTAAAGAAAAAAACAGCGAGGTATGCATATGACAAAAAGAATATGGCGCAGTATTACCGCAGTATTTGTCATTTGTTTTGTTTTTCTTACTTTTCAAAGCAATTGTGTTTTTGCACAGTCATATCCGGAGATAATCAGAGTAGGGCTGTATTTTGGGAGTGCCTCTGCTTCCAGTGTTGCATTATCGGCTAAGTCAGGAATTGAGGCAGGTTATTATAATGGCAATGAGTTTATTACTCTTCTTGCTGAAAAAGGCGGAGGCCAGTTAATATTCAGGAAGGATGCCCACTTTATTAAATCATCTTCCGGTTCTGTAACCGAATATGATCCAAATGAAGGTATACCTTTTGAAGGTGAAACCTATGGGCCATATCACATTCAGATCGGGGACAAGACTGCGGATTTGGCTTCTGCGCAGAAATTATGCAATGATTACAAAGCAGCTGGTGTTCTTGCCTATCCGGTTTTTGAAAATGGATGGTCAATCTGGACAGGATTTTATTCAGATATTGACAAGGCAAATAAGGATTTGCCCAACCTTGCTTCAAAACTGGGGGGTATCTCCTTAAAGGTTATTGATCGGTCAGGTTCACGAATAATTGTATACAGCAGCAGTTTTGAACCATTGCTCATTTTTGGCGATACTAAATATAAACTGACGGTGCGGCCTGACAGTTCCAATAATCCGAAAGTGATTTCTGTAAACAGCAAGCCTTACCGCGGTGAAATTGAGTTAAGACGCTTTCCCGACAGTGACATGACAGTGATAAATGTTGTTAATATTGAGGAATACTTATACGGGGTAGTCCCCAGGGAGATTGAGGCTGATTCCCCGATGGAGGCGCTGAAAGCCCAGGCGGTCGCTGCCAGGACTTTTGCGTACAAATCCATGGGAAGCTATAAAAAATGGGATTTTGATGTTGTTAATACCGTTGCTTCACAGGTTTACGGGGGATATAATGATGAAAAACCGGCCACCAACAAGGCAGTGGACGATACGAAAGGAATAAAAGCCCTGTATAATGGAAGCCTTATATCCATGCATTATTTTAGTTCAAGCGGAGGCATGACAGAGGATAATATCTATGTATGGGGAACGGATGTCCCATATTTGAAAAGCGTGGTTGACCCGTATGAATCGGGTACTTCCTATAATTATAACTGGACAAGGACATTTACGGCGGAAGAAATAAAAATGAAGCTTTTCATAAACGGTGTGGAAATCGGCGATATTGTAACAATTGTAGCTGATGAATATACACCGGCAGGTAGGGTTAGTAAACTCAGAATTGTGGGTACAAAAGGCTCAATTACATACAGAAATGAGGATATACGCATTATACTGGGGGATAACGGCAATTATTTGCCAAGCCGCATGTTTACAATAAATACATCAGGTTCAGGTACCGGTTCAGGTACGGTATCAGTTATATCTGCGGACGGGAAAACTACTCTGAATGTATACGGTACTAAAGCAGTGACTTCGTCAGGAGTATATGATATTTTATCTTCATCAGGCGCTGTTAAAGTTATGGGTTCTGCCGGTACATCTGTTATAACGGGAAATGTTCCTTCAGGAACCTTTGTCTTAACCGGCAAAGGATGGGGACATGGTGTGGGAATGAGCCAGGAAGGTGCCAAGGGACTGGCCCGAAACGGCTATACATATGACCAGATATTGAAGCACTATTTTACCGGTATAACAGTTGAATAAACAAAAAGTGAACGGAGTAAATGAATGTTTTGGATTATATTGATAGTTATATTAACAGGAGCAGATCAGTTGTCAAAATGGTATTTTTATACAAACAGACATCAATATGACGGCTTTGTTGTAATAAAAGACTTTTTCTATTTGACATACCTGGAAAACAGGGGAGCGGCATTTGGAATGCTGCAGAATTTCAGATGGTTCTTTATAATACTTACCATTGCGGCTCTCGGCTTTATGATTTGGCATTTAATAAAAAACAAGAACACCGTATTAAGGCTTTCTATGACATTTTTAATATCAGGAGCCGCAGGAAACTTGATTGACAGGCTGTTCAGAGGGTTCGTAGTTGATTTTCTGGACTTTTACCTGTTTGGATATGATTTCCCGATATTCAATTTCGCTGATATATGTATTAATGTAGGCGCCTTTTTATTGGTTTATTATGTCATTTTCATCTATAAAGATCCTGCAAAAGAAAAAGGCGAACTCAATCCTTCCGAGGTGGCCGATGAACAGCGCAAATAAAACATTTATTATTGATGAGTCAGATGAAGGTATGAGACTTGACGCTTTCCTGGTTTCTCAGCTTGAATCTGAATCATTTACCAGAAGTTTTATACAGAAATTAATCGGCCAAGGCCTGGTTACGGTGGACGGAAAGAAAGTTAAAAGCGGTTATAAGATTAAATCCGGTATGAGCGTAACTGTTGAAATACCAGAACCGGAAACCCAGAAGCTTGAGTCTCAGGACATTCCTTTAGATATTATTTTTGAGGATAACGATATTATTGTAATAAACAAGCCTAAAGGTTTTGTAGTTCATCCGGCGGCAGGAAACTGGAAAGGTACATTGGTTAACGCGCTTCTTCACCATTGCCGGGACTCCTTGTCGGATATTAACGGTGTGATAAGACCCGGAATTGTACATCGAATTGATAAAGACACTTCAGGATTGCTGGTGGTAGCAAAGAACAACAATGCCCATCTAAAATTATCGGAGCAGTTGAAGAATCATCAGATCCAACGAATCTATGAAGCTATAGTTGATGGTATAATTAAAGATGATGCAGGCAAGATTTCCGCTCCTATCGGGAGGCACCCGATAAACAGGAAAAAAATGGCCGTGAACTATAAAAACGGTAAGCCTGCCGTCACGCATTTTAAGGTAATTGAACGATTTAAAAGATATACACATATTCAGCTTAAGCTGGAAACAGGCAGGACGCACCAGATACGAGTACACATGGCTTCAATTGGCCATCCTGTTTCTGGAGATATCGTTTACGGGAAAGCATGTAAGCTGATGAATACGAACGGTCAGGTTCTGCACGCCCGGTACCTGATGCTGAAGCACCCGGTAAGCGGCGAAGAAATGGTTTTTGAAGCTCCGCTGCCCGATTATTTTTCCGAACTTCTTATTCTTCTGAGAGGATTATGTTAAGCATATTATTTAACAATTAAATGTTGGACATTAACAGAACAATATTATATAATTTTTCTTGGCTACTTTGTGAGGTGATTTAATGGCTGAACAAAATATAGCGTTTAATATTGAAGGTATGATAAGTGAAGATTCTGCTCAATTAATTAAAAATTATCTTTCAATACTTAACGGGGTTATTGAAGTCATTGTTGATATTAATACCAGGCGTGTCGTTGTTGAGTATGACGAAGAAAGGCTCAGTGCCGGAATAATCAGAGAAAAGATCGAAGATGCAGGCTTTAAGGTGAAATAGACCTCGTTAGTCCCTGCATTGAATGCCTGTCCTAAAATGTTGCGGATAGGCATTTATTCGTTTAAGTATATTTTAAACTGGACAATTTGGAGGCTGTACAATGCGTTTGTTGGGCAATTTTATCTGGATAGTATTTGGAGGATTCATTGCCGCGATACTATGGTTTTCAGCCGGGGTTATCTGTTGTTTGACATTTATCGGAATCCCTTTCGGCATACAGTGTTTTAAAATTGCCGGCTTTGTTTTATATCCTTTCGGACGTGACATTGAAATTAAAGGATTCGGTTTTGGCGGCCTTGTCGGAAATGTAATATGGATAATTGTCCTGGGCCTGGAACTATGTATATGCCATCTGGTAATCGGATTTTTACTGTGTATCACTATAATCGGAATTCCTTTTGGGAAACAGCATTTTAAGCTGGCTAAACTTTCGCTGG
Source organism: Clostridiaceae bacterium (assembly GCA_012728095.1). Lineage (GTDB taxonomy): Bacteria > Bacillota > Clostridia > DSM-8532 > DSM-8532 > DTU059. The sequence continues at coordinate 29,399 of JAAYFU010000020.1, read as the reverse complement.
TTCCTTTTGGCGCAAGGATATTTACAAAAAGCTGGTTTTAATTGAGGTGTAATTGTGCTGGGTATAATGGGAGGAACATTTAATCCGATACATTACGGACATCTTCTTATGTGTGAGGGAATACGGGAAGAATTCAACCTTGAGAAAATAATATTTATTCCTGCAAAAACTCCACCTCATAAGGATAATACAAAGATTATCGAAGCGCAGGACAGGTTGCGGATGGTAGAACTTGCCATCGGAGACAATCCATTTTTTGAAGCCAGTGAAATTGAGATGAAGAGGGAAGGGGCATCATACACGGTTGATACACTAAGATTAATTAAGGAACAGGAGAATAACAAGGAAATATCACTTATAATCGGAGCCGATTCATTGGTGCAGTTTGAAACCTGGAAAGACTACCGTGAGATTTTTAAACTGGCGGTAATTATCGTGGCATCAAGGCCGGATACCAAAGAAGATATTTTGAGCAGCTATATTAATAAATTCAGGAAAGAATACGGTGCAAATATTCAAAAATATTCGGGCAAGGCTATGGACTATTCATCTACAGAAATAAGAAAAAGAGTCGGGATGGGACTGTCAATAAAATATATGGTGCCACCCGAGGTTGAAAGATATATTTATGAAAACGGACTCTATAAAAATGCTTAATACCTTTAATACCGGGGGCCAGATTGATGGATATAAATACTATTATTAATATACTGAAGAAGGAACTGGATCCTTACAGGTTCAACCATTCAATGAATGTTATGGAGACGGCTGAAGCTCTTGCAAAGCATTACGGGGCAGATGTCAGTAAAGCAAGGCTTGCAGGCATTCTCCATGATTGCGGCAAGAACTATAAAGGTGAAGAAGCAATTGAATATGTAAAAAAAATCGGTTATGAAGCCGATGAAATTGAGATTCTACAGCCAAAGCTGCTTCATGGTATAATAGGGAAACATCTTGCTGAAGAAGTGTACGGAGTAACCGATGAAGAAGTGTTGGGCGCTATAAGGTGGCACACAACAGGCAAGTCAGGTATGAATCTGTTGGAGAAAATCATTTATGTGGCTGACTATATAGAACCCTTAAGATCCTTTGAGGGTATTGACACAATGCGAAAAATGGCTTTTGAGGACTTGGAAAGATGTATTGTTTATTGTTCTGAAAGTACTATAAAATTTATATTAAAAAAAGGAGCGTTTTTGCATAAAAACACTATAGACACCCGCAATTACAGTTTAATGCTCATAAGAAACAGGAATGAAAATGTATGAAGTAAGGGGATGCCTTTATGGATTGGTTTCTTTTCCAGTTTAATTCGCAATTTTTATTAACTGCCCTGACACGTATTCTATTATCATGTGTATTAGGTGGGATCATCGGTTTTGAACGCGAACAATCCAGTTACAGACCGGCAGGCTTCAGAACCCATATTCTTGTTTGCCTGGGGTCATGCCTTGTAATGTTGATTGCTGAGTTTTCAATAATTGCATACTCAGGCAAGGTAAATATAGACCCTACGCGTATTGGAGGTCAGGTTGTAAGCGGAATAGGATTTTTAGGAGCAGGTACAATAATACGTCATGGACTCTCGGTTAAAGGTATTACTACGGCAGCAAGTATATGGGCAGTAGCATGTGTCGGACTGGCATGCGGCATCGGTTTTTATACCGGTGCAATACTGGTTACTTTACTGATCTGGACCATACTCATGTACCTGAAAAACCTTGAAGTAAAACTTTCAAGACATAACCGTTATAAAACAATCGAAGTAGAAGGAGAAAAGGATAAACAGGTTCTTTACCCCTTAAGCAGCCTGTTTAAAGAGTTAAATATTGAAGTTAAGAGCCTAGATATATATGATATTCCTAAATCTACCCGGCAGAGAATTATATTTCAGTTTGAGAGCAATAAAAACTTGGATTTAAATGAAATATCGGCTAAAATAAACGAGATAGAAGGGATACTGAAGGTGTCCCTGTAAAAAAGGAGATGTAATTACTTTGTCAAATACAGGGAAAAGCATTGTTAAAGAGATTTCTGAATGGGTCATACTGATTATTATTGCGTTCGTTATTGCTTCAATAGTTCAAAGCGAGTTGTTTGCCCTCACAGAGGTTAATATGCAATCAATGATGGATACGCTGGAACCTGGCGATAAGCTGATCATGAACAAGCTGGCATATACTTTTAATGAACCCCAGAGAGGGGATATAATAATTTTTTTAAGGGATGAACCCGTAAACGGCGTTCTTGGAAGGGCTTCCATCTATATAAGTGATATTTGCAAAAAGTTAAAAAAAGATTTCAGAAGAAACAGGCTTATTAAAAGAGTTATAGGAATTCCCGGGGATACGATAGAAATTGTTGACAATGTACTGTATGTTAACGGCGTAGAACAACATGAGCCTTATGCCCGTATTGATCCGTATGAGAAAATTGTATTGAACCGCAGCATGCCAAAAGTTACCGTAAAAGAGGGCGAGTTGTTTGTAATGGGGGATAACAGGGGCCATAGCGCCGACAGCAGAGACTTTGGGGTGATTAAACAATCTTGGGTCGAAGGCAAGGCAATTTTCAGAATAGCGCCGATATCCAAGTTTGGAAAAATAAAATAATACATTTAATGTCAATAAGATATAGAACCGGCAAAAAACCGGTTCTGTTTTATTTATTTTGCTGAATATTGGAGCCTTTCCGACCTAATTTTTTATATTAATAATCAAATCTAATGAACGAAATAAAATTTTTAAAATTTTCATTGACATTTAAATATAATAGTGCAATAATATCTAATGTTGTTTAGTAAAATTAAACAAAATGTCATGTAAGATTCTCGTTTTTGTTTAATTATATTAAACTTTTTTTGTGTATCGATTATGTTAAATATTGATGAGTTTACAATTAATAACATTTGGGCGCTTTTATGCGTTAGGAGGTATTTGATGCAGATTGGTAATAAATTAAAAAGGCTAAGATTGGAATGCGGCATGACACAGGAAGAGATTGCCGACCGTTGTGAGCTTACCAAGGGTTATATATCACAGCTGGAAAGAGATCTTACATCGCCTTCGATCGCGACTTTGCAGGATATTTTAGAATGCCTCGGTACAAATCTGCAGCAGTTTTTCGGTGAAGAGGCAATAGATGAACAGGTTGTTTTCAATAGTGCAAACTATTTTGTGAAAGAGGCGGCGGATCAAAGCTATGCTATAAACTGGATAGTTCCGAATGCAAAAAAACGGATGATGGAACCCATAATAGTAGAGATCAGACCTAACTGCTCGTTTGAAGAGGATCAGCCGCATCAGGGAGAAGAGTTCGGCATGGTTCTCAACGGGAGTTTATACCTATATTTGGGGAAAGAGCGATTCCGTCTTAAAAAAGGCGACTGTTTCATGTTTAAACCTAATAAAACCCATGTGATAAAAAACACCGGTAAAACAGTTGCCAGAGTACTTTGGATAACAACACCACCAAGCTTTTAGGACAGGGGACGATTAAAATGAGCAAACCACTGATAGAACTAAGAAATCTTACCAAGAGATATAATAATACGACTGCCGTAGACGGCATTAATCTGACAATTAAAGAAAACGAATTTGTTACGCTTCTGGGTCCCAGCGGATGCGGAAAAACAACTACTTTACGCATGATAGGCGGATTTGAAGACCCGGATGAGGGAGAAATTCTTTTTGAAGGAAAGCTTTTAAATAATGTTCCTGCTTATAAAAGAAATGTAAATACGGTATTTCAGAGATATGCCTTGTTTACCCATATGAATGTCTATGAAAATGTAGCTTTCGGTCTTAGGGTAAAAAAGATCCCAAATAGCGAGATTGACAGAAGAGTGAAAAAAATGCTGAAAATGGTTGACCTTGAGGGATTCGAAAATCGTAATGTGGATTCCTTGAGTGGTGGCCAGCAGCAACGTGTCGCTATAGCAAGAGCTTTGGTAAATGAACCAAAAGTGCTTCTTTTGGATGAGCCACTGGGAGCCCTTGACTTGAAGCTCAGAAAAGAAATGCAGATTGAGCTTCTTGATATGCAAAGAAGTTTGGGAATTACGTTTATTTATGTTACCCATGACCAGGAAGAAGCGCTCACCATGTCTGATACTGTTGTAGTAATGAACAAAGGAGTCATTCAGCAAGTAGGTACTCCCGAAGATATATATAATGAACCTATAAACAGGTTTGTGGCTGGTTTTATCGGCGAAAGCAACATAATAGAAGGCGTAATGCTGGAGGATTACAAGGTTTCATTTGATGGCATGGTCTTCGACTGCGTTGATAAAGGTTTTGCGCCTAATGAACCTGTTGACATCGTTATCAGGCCGGAGGATATTCGTATAGTTGTTAATCCGGAAGAAGGCATGATTAAAGGAAGGGTTACATCTGTCGTATTTAAAGGTGTCCATTATGAAATGATTATAGAATCTGACACCCGTGAATACCTGGTACAGCGTACCAAGATGTTCCCGGAAGGAAGCATTGTAGGCATGAATGTCCAGCCTGCCGACATACAAGTTATGAAAAGGGGGAGTACACCGTGCAACGAAGAGGAAGGATAGCTTATCCTTATACCGTTTGGATGGTTATATTCATTGTAGTGCCTTTGTTTTTGATCCTGTTTTATAGTTTTACCGAGGGAGATATCCATAATATAAAAGACCTGAGATTCTCTCTCAACGGTTATAAGAAAGTGCTTGAACCTATTTATTTAAAAGTAATAGGAGATTCTTTCCTTTTGGCCGGTATCTCAACCTTGATATGTTTGATTATCGGATATCCCGTAGCCATGATAATAGCAAATACGGATGCAAAGTACAGAAATTTATTATTGACGCTGTTTATAGTGCCTATTTGGATGAATTTTTTGCTCAGGACATATGCCTGGATGTCACTTTTATCCCCTAATGGATTCTTAAACAGGGTGTTAATGTGGCTCGGCTTGCCTAAGCTTGAAATAATGCCGGGTAAGGGTGCCGTGCTCCTTGGTATGGTATATAATTTTCTGCCGTTTATGATCTTGCCAATATATACAGTTCTGAGCAAGATTGACAAGAGTGTAATAGAGGCTGCTCATGACCTTGGAGGAAACAATGTCGTTACATTTATGAGAATAATTCTGCCTCTGAGCGTACCGGGAATTGTATCGGGCATTACGATGGTATTTTTGCCTGCAGTAAGTACATTTGTAATATCAGGACTTTTGGGAGGCGGAAAAGCTCCTTTAATCGGCGATTTAATAGAGCAGCAGTTCCTGTCGTCCCGGAATTGGCATTTCGGCTCAGCACTGTCTATCATCCTGATGATTATGATATTGATTTCAATGGCTATAATGTCCCGCATCGATAAAAGCGAGCCTGAGGAAGAGAGGAGGAAAATCTGATGGTGAAAGCAATAAAAAGAGTTTACATGGGTTTAGTATTCTTGTTCCTCTATGCTCCTATAATTGTGTTGATCGTGTTCTCGTTTAACAAGTCAAAATCGCGGGGACAATGGGGCGGGTTTACCTTTGACTGGTACATTGACCTTTTTAAAGACAGGCAGATACGCGAAGCACTTTATTTTACAATACTGATTGCCGTAATATCCACGGTGATATCCACTATTGTAGGCACTATTGCCGCGCTGGGCATTAATAATATGTCAAGATTAGGGCGGACTATCGTGCTTAATATTAACAACCTTCCCGTGTTGAATCCGGATATTGTGACAGGTGTCGCCCTGATGACTTTGTTTATCTCCCTGCGGATTGAACTCGGATTTATAACGATGCTTATATCGCATATAGTCTTCAGTATACCTTATGTAATCCTGGCGGTGCTGCCGAAGATAAGGCAGATGAATAAACATACGGCAGAAGCAGCGCTGGATTTGGGAGCGACTCCGGCGTATGCAATGAGAAAGGTTATTATTCCTGAGATTATGCCAGGAATTATAAGTGGCGCACTGATCGCCTTTACCTTATCAATAGATGATTTTGTGATTAGCTTCTTTACAGCCGGCACATCGGTGACAAATTTGTCCATACTTATCTACTCAATGGCAAAGAGAGGAGTTAAGCCTACCATTAATGCTTTGAGTACATTGATGTTTGTTGTAGTGCTTGTTCTGATGCTAATTATAAATAAGAAAAATGATAAAGGAGAAGATATCATAATATGAAAAAGTATGTATTATTATTCGCAGTATTAACCTTGATTGTTGTTTCTATCGTTCCCCTTGACGGATGCGGCTCCGGTGTTACCATTAATGTTTTCAACTGGGGAGAATACATGGATGAATCATTAATAGACGAATTTGAAAAACAAACCGGAATCAGGGTAAACTATAAGACCTATGCAACGAATGAAGAACTCCTTGCCAAGCTGGAAGCCGGAGGAAGCAGCTATGACGTGATTTTCCCTTCTGATTATGCCATATCGGAAATGATAAAGAGGGATATGCTATTGGAATTAGATTTCAACAATATTCCAAATTACAAATATATTGACGAACGGTTCAAAAATAAAGGATATGATCCTGAAAACAAATACTCGGTACCTTATTTCTGGGGTACTATTGGAATACTTTACAACACTGATATGGTAGATGATCCGGTCGACAGTTGGGATATTCTGTGGAATCCGAAATATAAGGGGCAAATCCTTATGAAAAAGGATGTGCGTGACGCCCTGGGAGCTGCCCTTAAAAAGCTGGGTTATTCAATGAACAGTACAAATGATAAAGAATTGGAAGAAGCCAAGGCGCTTCTTTTGGAACAAAAGCCCCTTGTCAACGGTTATTATGGAGACGAAATAAGAGATCTTATTGCCAACGGCGACGCTGCGTTGGGACTGACTTATTCGGGGGATGCAATGGATCTCTACTGGGAAGGTTTTGAAAACATTGCTTACGGTATTCCCAAAGAGGGGACCAATTTATGGTACGATTGCATGGCTATCCCGTCAAGCAGCAAGCATAAGAAAGAAGCCGAGATGTTCATAAATTTCATGCTTGATCCTGATGTAGCCTTCAGAAACTCTGAAGCCATGGGTTATTCGTCTCCCAACAAAGAGGTTATTCGCCGTATGCAGGAGGAATATCCCGAGGTATTTGATTTGCCCGCTTACTGGCCTGACGAAGAGATATTAAAGAAAAGTGAAGTATATGTTGATTTAGGGGACTACAAGGCCAAATACAATGAAATCCTGACCCAGGTACTTGTAAACTGAAATGGAACCTGTAAACAATACTCCTATTTATAAAATGTTAAAAGAATATTATGAAAAAGGTTTTTTACCTTTTCACATGCCCGGGCATATTCTTGGCAGAGGTTTATGTGAAGAACTCAAGCTTGCAGGCAGTCTGGATATTACCGAGGTACCGGGATCCGATTGCCTGCACGAGCCACGGGGAGTTATAAAAGAAGCTCAGGAACGTGCAGCTTTATGTTTTGGAGCTGATTATTCGTTATTCCTGGTTAACGGTTCTACCTCCGGTATCCATGCCATGATCCAGGCAGCGGTTAAACCTGGGGGAAAGCTTATTCTCGGTCGTGATTGTCACATTTCAGCATTGAATGCATTAGCCCAGATTAACGGTAAACCAGTCTTTGTTTTGCCTGATGTAGACGAAAAACATCAAATACCTCTTGGGGTAACTGCCGACAGCCTGGAGATAGTCTTAAAAGAAAATCCCGATGCACAGGCCGTTTTAATAACAAGGCCGGGATATTATGGAACAGCGACACAATTAAGGAATATATCAAAACTTGCAAAGGCATATAATATGCCTCTTTTGGTTGATGAAGCCCACGGGGCTCATTTCCGTTTCCATGAGGATCTTCCAGAGCCGGCAATAACGCAGGGCGCCGATCTATGTGTTCAAAGCCTGCATAAGACCCTTCCTACATTGACCCAAACAGCAATTCTACATGGAAACAGCAAAAGCCTGATAGATAGAAGAATTATAGAAAGAACCGTATCCATGGTTCAGACTACAAGCCCGTCCTATCTGTTAATGGCATCCATTGATATAGCAAGAAGCATTATGGAGAATAAAGGACGGGAATTATATGAGAAGCTGAAACATAATATTTCCGATTTCTTGATAAAGCTTGATAAAAATACCTGCATTAAAAGAATAAAATGTGATAATGAAAATTTTGAAATTGATTTTTCCCGCATTGTTTTAAGTTTTAAGTCATTAGGAATAAGTGGATTTGAAGTGGAAGAAATATTAAGATCGAGATTTGGCATTGTAGCCGAAATGGCTGATTTAAACCACATTGTTTTGATAGCGACGCCCTTTCATAACTCTATGGATTTTGATAAACTATTAATGGCATTGAAATTAATTTCCGATGAGTACCGTACAGTTAAAGCAAAGGCAAAACTGCCGCGTTGGCCTCAGCAACTTCCTGAACGGATAGTACCTCTCAGGGAAGCTTTATTTGAAAATGTTGAGGAAATACCGTTTATAAATGCACTGGATAGAGTGAGCGGAGTATTCATAACTCCGTATCCTCCGGGAATACCTCTTGTTGCTCCCGGTGAGATAATAAACAAGGAAGTAATAGATTATGTCGATATATTATTAAGAGAAAACTGTCCGGTACATGGAATTCATGACCAAAAGATAAAAGTCTTAAAGGCACGTCTTTAAGATGATCAGGAGGAATTATTTTGAAAGGCAAGCTTGTTATAATTGAAGGAGTAGATTCCAGCGGAAAAGCCACACATGCTGAAAAGCTTTATCAGCGTTTGATCAAGGAGAATGAAAAAGTCAAAAAAGTCGAGTTTCCCAACTATAACAGCGATTCATCAGCATTGGTAAAGATGTATCTCAACGGAGAATTCGGAGATAAGCCTGAGGATGTCAATCCGTATGCGGCATCTGTTTTTTTTGCCATTGACCGTTTCGCTTCATATAAGACATCATGGAAAAGTTTTTATGATGACGGCGGCATTATAATAAGCGACAGATATACAATGTCCAATATGATACATCAGGCTGCGAAAATAAAAGTTGCTGATGAAAAAAAGGCTTTTCTTGATTGGCTTTGGGACCTGGAATTTATTAAGCTTGGAATACCTGTACCGGATTGTGTTATTTTTTTGGATATGCCTCCCGAATATGCTTTAAGTCTTATGGAAAACAGGAAAAATAAGATCACCGGGTTAAGTCAAAAAGATATACATGAAAAGAATATTGAATATCTCAGAGAATCATATAAAAACGCTTGCGATATAGCCAAGGTATATGACTGGAATTATGTTTGCTGCGTAAAAGACGGAAAGATAAGAAGTATTGATGAGATCCATGAGGAGATATATTCTATTGTCCGGCAAGCGATAATATAGAGCGGAGGTTTTGCCCATGGCATTGAAAATTGACCGAAGTCCGGATAGAAAACCACAAAATATAACTGGGAGAATAGACAGGGACATAAAAAAAGTAAACGATAAAAATGAGACACTATTTAGCTCCCATATGGATCGTCAGTTTTCTGAAAGTCGGGATGAAGAGCTTAAAAAGAAAGCGCTGGAGATAGAAAAGCAGGGCAAGCGCCTTGCATCTCATATAGACATATCTGAATTGAAAGCATACAAAAAACTGGTAATGGAATTTTTGAGTGAGGCGGTAAGAGGTTCCGCGCGTTTTTCAAAGGATAGTTTTTTAGACAGAAGAGGCAGACACAGGGTTTTTGCAACCATTAAAATTATAAATGAAAAGCTAGACGAGCTTACCAGGGAGGTTCTTAAATCCGAGAAGAATAACCTTGCCATACTGGGGCGTATTGAAGATATAAGAGGTTTGATATTGGATCTTATACTTTAATATATTGGAGGCAACGGATGGATTATATAGGTCAAACCGAAATAATTGAAGAATTCAGAAACGGAATCAGGCATGACTCGCTAAGTCATGCTTTTGTGTTAACGGGCGAAAAGGGTATCGGGAAAAAAACGCTTGCCCGCTTTATTGCCAAAGCTTTGCTATGCACGCGAAATTCGAACGATAATCTTCCCTGCGGATGCTGCAAAGGGTGCAGAAGCTTTGATGAAAATGCTAATCCTGATTTTATGGTAATCAGGAGCGAAGCAAAAAATATAGTCATAAAGCAAATAAGGGACCTTATCGATGATATTGTGGTAAAACCATTTTATTACCGCAAGGTATATGTTATAGAAGACGCCGAAAAAATGACCGTTCAGGCTCAGAACTGCCTGCTGAAGACGCTGGAAGAACCGCCGAACTATGCGAAAATAATTCTTACCACCTCAAATTATGAATCCCTGCTTTTAACAATAAGATCAAGAGTTGTACGAAAGCATCTTAAGCCCAGTACCATTAATGAATTGAAACTTATTGCGCAAAAAAACGGAATAGACACAACCGGCAAGGACCATCTTCTTGCCCTAAGCCGGGGAATTCCCGGAATAGCTTTCCAGCTTCTGGCCGATAAGGATTTTGAGAAACACAGGGAAGAAACACTTAAATTTGTATTTGATGATAGTATTAGTTCAAAGCTATATTATAATCAATATCTTTCAAACAACAAAAATGCTTTTGACGTCTGTATTAATATACTGGAATCATTATACCGGGACGCTCTCCTGGTTAAGTGTTCGGTGGAGGATGGGTTGATTAATTCAGATAAAAAGGATAATATATTAAAGTACGCAAATATGCACAGTGCCATTGAAATAACCGAAAGGATTTCAAGAGTGGAAAGAGTGCGTAATGGCATGAAGCGCAATATTAATTATCAGCTTGCGGTTGATTATATCACAATGCTGTAGCTGAAAGAATATTTAAAAGGAAAGCACAGGAAAAGCTTTACAATAAATTTCATTTCCGGATTGTCCGGATAATATTAAAGTTTAATGCTGTGATTCCGAGGAAAGGAATGGTCAAAATAGATGGTAAAGGTTGTAGGGGTTCGTTTTAGAACTGCAGGTAAAATATATTATTTTGATCCATGTGATCTGGACTTAAAAATAGGCGATAAGGTTATTGTAGAAACAGCAAGGGGAATTGAATGCGGAACAATTGTCGTGGCTAATCAGGAAGTTGTTGACGAGGAAGTTGTAGCTCCTTTGAAAAATGTGATAAGGAAGGCTGATGAGAATGATTTAAAACAGGTAGAAGAGAATAAGAAAAAGGAAGCCGAAGCCTTTAAAATCTGCCTTGAGAAAATTAAGAAACATGAGCTGGAAATGAAACTTATCGATGTAGAATATACCTTTGATAATAACAAGATACTGTTCTATTTCACAGCTGACGGCCGCGTGGATTTCAGGGAACTGGTAAAGGATTTAGCCTCGGTATTTCGTACCAGGATTGAGCTTCGTCAAATAGGTGTCAGAGATGAAGCAAAGATGATTGGAGGGTTAGGTCCTTGTGGCAGAGCCTTGTGCTGCTGTACTCATCTGTCGGAATTCCATCCGGTTTCAATAAAAATGGCTAAAGAGCAGTCCCTTTCTTTAAATCCGGCAAAGATATCGGGTACATGCGGCAGACTTATGTGCTGTTTGAAATACGAACAGGAAACTTATGAATATCTGCTTAATAGAACACCTAAAGTTGATGCTATTGTTGAAACGCCACTGGGTCAGGGAGTCGTTGTACAGGTGAATCTGTTAAAAGGAATGGTAAAGGTCAAGCTCGACAATGAGCAGATTACCGATATAGTCGATTACTCTGTGGATGATATTAAGATTGTCAAGGACGCAGAAAAGAAACCCGACCTGGAAGAAAAGGAATTAGAGGAATTAGAAGAATTAAAAATACTGGAAGACTGATACATCAATGCAAAAATATCCTCAAAAAAATCGTCGTAATATTGACACGGGAGAATTAATAGTATAGGATTATTTTGTACAATGTATACATTATATATTTTCTTGGAGGTGTCAGCATGGCATATATTATTAATGACGATTGCATCAGTTGTGGTGCCTGCGCATCTGAGTGCCCGGTAGGTTGCATATCAGAAGGCGAATCAAAATACATAATTGACGCAGATGCTTGCATCGATTGTGGATCATGTGCGAGTGTCTGTCCTGTAGAGGCTCCTCAGCCCGAGTAAGAATAATAATATTTGTTTAAAAAGGAGTCAAGCCTTGTGTTTGGCTCTTTTTCATAATTAGAAGTTATAAGTGAGAGGTGAGAGGTAAGAGGTAAGAGGTGAGAGATTAGAGGTAAAAATTACCAATCTCTAACATCCAACTTTTAATCTCCAAATTCCAACGTCCAATCTCTAACCTCTATTTCGGAGAAACTGTATGGGCTTTGTACTATTACCTGATGAAACCCTGGAGGATTTACAGATTAAAGGATTGTTTCTCATACAAAAGAAGGGTTCTTTTCGTTTCGGAATGGATTCGGTTTTATTGTCCAATTTTGTTAAAGTCAAGGCTCATCAGAAGGTACTTGATTTGGGTACGGGCACCGGTATCCTGGCGGTGCTTATTTACGCAAAAACAGATGCGAAAAGTATTACGGGTCTGGAAATACAGCCCGACATAGCCGATATGGCCCAAAGAAGCATTGACGGCAACAATCTGAACCATAAGATATCAATTGTAAAAGGTGATATCAGGGAAGCAGTATCTATCTTTGGTGCGGCTACCTATGATATAGTAGTTACAAATCCACCTTATACAAAGGCAGGCAGCGGACGAATCAATGATGTCGACAGCAAAGCCATTTCCAGGCATGAAATTTGCTGCAGCCTGACTGATGTCTTGACAGCCAGTTCTGCCATACTTAAACCAAACGGTGAATTTTTCATGGTTCATCGCCCAGAAAGGCTTACCGATATAATTGCTGGAATGAGGGAAGTCAGAATCGAACCCAAAATTCTCCGAATGGTTTGCCCGTATCAAGGTAAGCCACCGTCACTTATACTTATCAAAGGTATAAAAAACGGGAATCCAGGATTAAAGATTATGCCGGACCTGATTATATACGATGAATCGGGAAACTATACAAGGGAAGCCCGTATTCAATATTCAATGGATCAGTGAGGTTGGTTACAGATGGCAAGAATTAATATAACCACTCCGTTAACCGAAGAGGTAATTGCAAAACTAAATGCCGGAGATGAGGTTCTTATATCAGGTGTCATATATACAGGCCGTGATGCTGCCCATAAACGTATGATAGCCATGCTGGAAAAAGGAGAGCCTCTTCCGTTTGATATTAGAGGACAAATTATCTATTATGTTGGCCCTTGTCCCGCGAAAGAGGGCAGAGTAATAGGTTCCGCAGGGCCTACTACAAGCGGGAGGATGGATGCATATGCTCCGAAACTGATTGAATTAGGACTAAAGGGTATGATAGGCAAAGGCCTGAGAGACAATAATGTGAAAGAAGCGATTAAAACCCATAAAGCGGTTTATTTTGGAGCAATCGGAGGGGCAGGCGCATTAATATCTTCCTGTATCAAAAAACAAGAGTTAATAGCGTTTGAAGACCTGGAAACAGAGGCCATACGGAGAATAGAGGTTGAAAATCTTCCTTGTGTTGTGATTATTGATAGCAATGGAAGGGACAGATACATAGAAGGACAAAAAATGTACAGGATTGAAGGTTAAATCTATGGAAAAAGCGGTTTTCAAAAAGAGGATTAATATTTTCTGCGGTCATTACGGAAGCGGAAAATCAGAAATTTCCGTTAATACGGCTTTCTTGTTGAAAGAAATATTTGACGATGTAGTTTTGGCTGACATGGATATTGTGAATCCGTATTTCAGAAGTTTTGATGCAAAAATTGCCCTGGAAAGTCGAGGGATAAAGGTTGTTGCGCCTATGTTTGCCAATACGAATGTAGATATACCGGTTGTTGGCCCTGAAATATCGGTAGCTCTCAAGCATAATACCCGGCGCGTAGTCCTGGACGTAGGCGGAGACGAGGACGGAGCTACGATTTTGGGTCGATTCTGCCACGAAATCAGTCAGAATGAATACGATATGTTTTTTGTGCTGAACCGGGCCAGGCCTATGACAATAAATCCTGAGGAGACCCTTACATATATATATGAAATTGAAGCGGCTTCCAGGCTGAAAATTACCGGAATAATCAATAATACCCACTATCTTGAAGAAACTACCGCGGATGATATTATGTACGGCTTGGAACTTTCCCGGGAAATAGAAAAAAAGACCGGTATACCCATTTTTGCGACATCGGTGATGGAGGGGATGGAAAAACAGATGGAAGGTAAAATAAATCATCCGTTGATAGTTTTACGAAAGAACCTGTTATTGCCTTTTTAATGTTCTTGTTCGTTTAAATTGATTTCCTTCATCATTTTAAAGTATACCATAAGCTCATTTCGGGATGATACGTTCATTTTTTCATATATCCTCTTGTTATGGGTTTTTATGGTATTAATACTCAGATATAGTTTTTCGGCAATTTCTTTTGCGGTATAACCTTCCATGTATAAGTCAAATACGGCTCGTTCGGCTGGGGATAAGGTCCGGATGTTATTCAGAAATTCTTTAAACATATTAATATTCTGGATATCAGCGACCGGGGGATTATTTTTTTGGGCTTTTGTTTCCTTGTCCCTGTCTTGTTTTGAAAGAAACTCCAAAAGGTCATCTATTTCAACTATATTTGTCTTTTCTATTTCTGAAGGTTTTATCTGTTTCATTTTGTTTATGGTTTCGGTAATAGGTTTAAGATAAAATTTACTGGACCAGAAAGATCCTTCAATTGATATTAGCAGCAATACCAATAAGAAAAAAAAGACTCTCCGGTTAATATTAGAAACTACTCTTTCGTAATCATCCGCCGGGCTCATAACACTTACGACCCATTCTTCATCTTTGTATGGAGAATCATCAGCGTAAAGCGCAATTTTTTCATGAAGCCCTATGAATTGGCCGGAATTACATAAATACTTAACAAGAGATTTCGGTTTTTTTTGACAAGACGTCATGGTATCGGAAAACTTACCAGTTATAAGGGAAGGATACTTTGCTGAAATGAATGATAAGTTTAGATTAAACGCATTATTCTCTACCTTCGACAACATAGTAAAAACAGCGTCTGAAATGGGTATGTCAGGAATGTATGATAATTTGAAAAGCAATAAACTGACTTCAAAACCACAAACACCATATATCGTCCCGTCCGTGGCTATCAGCGGAGCAATACAGAGCATTACCTTGTTGTCGTTATTGTACAATGAGTTGTCGGTATACCAGTAATAAAGCCTGGATAAAGGTTTTTCAGCATTATTTCTTACCGTTTCCATGGTTTTTGTGAAAAAACTCTCTTTATTTATATCAAATTCCATCTTCCAATGCGGGTGGATTAGGATAATATTGTTTTTCGCTATATTTAACGGTCCACGGAGCATATGAAAGCTGGGAGTTTCCAGTTCAGTCATATTAGGCTCCATGTTACATATATATAAACCTGCTTTTGAAGAATCCGAGGATGGAAGACTGGGATTTATAGTACTGTCCAGAATAATAAATATTCCACTGCTTTTTGTATTTAACAGGGCTATAATTAATGTTTTGCATAATGAATCCAGAAGTTCGTTACAGATTTCCGGTTCTTTTTTTAGATCACTGATTGATATATTTTCTTCATTTAGTCTTTTTTCAATACTTTCATTCAAAATTTCGGCGAGGTTTATACTTTTAGCGGATATAGTGTTAAAATCCTTATTGATGTTGCTTGCTACGTGTTTAAGCTCATTTTCAAACAGGTTTATCGTTTTGTTATTTTTCAGGCTGAATACGCGGAAACTAAAAGAATAATGAAAACGGATGTCAGCATGATTATCGAAAAAATAAAAATATGAATGAGATAGCGTTGTTGTAATGACCTTTCTTTATTGATAAATCCAGTAAACCATCCTATTAAATTATGTTTTTTTGGTGAAGAATTTTTTGTATTCAGATGGATCCACCTCATCTAACTCTTTACGTGGGATTTAAATAAGAAACAGTTTTTACCATAAAATCATAAATATCTAAAAATCTGATAAATATGAGAATTATATTCATTGTACATTGTAATAAGCTTTCATTAGTTTTTTTATTAATCAGAATTCTATATTTATATATATTCCCATTCATGATGTTTTTGAAACAATTGCTTGGTCCCTGGAAAGTACCCTTTTTCAAAAAAGAATTCATATTTTTTTTCACGAATCACCCCTGGGGTGATTACTTTTACAACAATATATAATATAATAAAAATACAATTAATGAGACAAAAAAACATGACAGCTCTTTTTTAGACATTATTATCATACTTTTAATATCGAAACCGGAATAACACTTAGCGAATTTTAATCTGAAAGGTAAAAATGCCTTATGGAAACAAACACAAAAAAAACATATCCAAAATATGATATATTTCATATAAACGATAGGGTACGGTATACGTTTTACTGCAGCGTGGGGCATAAAAACATAACAATCGATTTATGTGATTTTCAAGTTGAGGAGCAGGCTTTCAAAGAAGCATGGAATAAAGCTAGAATTTATTTTAACCGTTGTCATCAGTGCGGTGGTTGGGTATGTGACGAACACTATAACGAAGATGTTATGAAGTGTATTTTATGCCAACCAAAATAATAATATACAAAAACTAATTTATATAGTAAAATTTAATTACCATGAATGGACTATTCATAGGTAAGTAACCAATCATTCCCCCCCCAGTTTGATTGGCTTTGCTTGATGCCGGAGATTTTCTCCGGCATCTTTTTTCGTTAGATATCGATGCATTACGATAAAGTGTTAAACTGTTTTATTGACAAGGTACGAATTAAGCTATAAACTAAACTAATAGTGGTTTTTAAATAGTTTCATTATATTTGGTTATAAAGGAGTAACAAAATATGGCTAAAGTAACTTTCAGGGAAGATCGATGCAAAGGCTGCGGATTATGCATTGAAGTCTGTCCTAAGAAAATAATTGTTGAGAATCACGATAGAATTAATGCAAAGGGCTATTTCCCGGCCGAAGTGGTCGAGATGGATAAATGTATAGGTTGTGCTTTCTGCGCTACTATTTGCCCCGATTGCGTTATTACGGTAGAGAAGTAGAAAAGGAGGAGCGCCATGGGTCAAAAGCTATTAATGAAAGGAAATGAAGTCATTGCGGAAGCTGCTATTCGTGCAGGATGCAGACATTATTTCGGTTATCCCATTACACCACAGACAGAGATTATGCATTATATGGCCAAAAAATTGCCTAAAATAGGCGGAGTCTTTGTACAGGCCGAAAGTGAAGTTGCTGCCATAAACATGGTTTATGGAGCCGCAAGTACAGGAAAACGTGTATTGACATCATCTTCAAGCCCCGGAATCAGCTTAAAACAGGAAGGTATTTCATACATAGCAGGCGCTCAATTACCAGCGGTTGTTGTAAATATTATGCGGGGCGGTCCTGGGTTAGGAGGAATTCAGCCTTCCCAGAGTGATTATTTTCAGGCCACCAAAGGTGGCGGACATGGTGATTACCATATGGTGGTTCTTGCACCTGCCAGTATTCAGGAAATGTATGAATTGACAGTTGATGCATTTAATATATCCGATCGTTATCGTATTATGACGATGATCCTGGGAGACGGTGTTCTGGGGCAAATGATGGAGGTTGTTAACTTCCGTGATGAAGAAATAATAGAACATTACGATAAATCCTGGGCAACAACCGGACACGGCAACAAACGTGAACATAATATGATAACTTCAATCCATCTTGATCCCGCTGTTCTGGAACAATGGAATATTGGTTTGCAGAATAAATATAAGCTGATAAGCGAAAAAGAACAACGCTATGAATTGTACAATTGCGAAGATGCTGAAATAATCCTTGTGGCATATGGCACTGTTTCCCGTATCTGTAAAGGGGTTATTAAGGAAGCCGCAGAGCAGGGTATAAGGTTAGGGCTTATCAGGCCGATTACATTATTCCCATTCCCTGTTGACGCTATTGAGAAGGTTATAGATATTCCCAAAGCCTTCTTAACAGTTGAAATGAGTTCCGGACAAATGGTTGATGATGTAAGGCTCACAATAAACGGTAGAAAACCCGTATACTTCACCGGAAGAATGGGCGGGATGATTCCAACAGTAAATAATATCATGACAAAGGTTATGGAAATAAAAGAAAAACACAGGTAGGACTGTGAAAACTTCTATTAGAGAGGAGAACTAAAATGGCAATTGTATTTAAAGCCCCAAATGCATTATGTGATGTGCCACTGCATTATTGCCCCGGATGTACGCATGGAATCGCCCATAGACTTGTGGCAGAAGCCATAGATGAACTTGATATTGAAGGTAAAACCATCGGAATTTCTCCGGTTGGTTGTGCCTATAACAATTACCTTTACTTCAATTGCGATATGATCCAGGCTGCTCACGGGCGCGCACCTGCTGTAGCTACAGGAGTAAAGAGGAGTTTACCTGATAATATAGTATTTACATATCAGGGCGACGGAGATCTTGCTGCCATAGGAACAGCAGAAATAATCCATGCTGCCGCCAGATCGGAGAATATCACGGTAATATTTATTAATAACACAATATACGGTATGACTTCAGGCCAGATGGCGCCCACGACTCTTTTGGGACAGATTACTACCACGACTCCATACGGCAGAGACGCAAAATACAACGGATTTCCGATAAGAGTATGTGAAATGCTGGCAACCTTGGAAGGGCCCGCTTACATAGAAAGAGTATCCCTTCATGACATAAAAAATATAAGAAAAGCTAAAGCGGCCGTAAAAAAGGCATTTAAAGTGCAAATGGCCGGCAAAGGTTTTTCATTGGTAGAGATTCTGTCCACCTGTCCAACAAACTGGGGACTCAGTCCTGTTGAAGCCATGAAACGTGTTGAAAATGAAATGATTCCGCATTATCCGCTTGGCGTTTTTGTCGGCGCAGATTTGGAGGTTTAGTCTATGTTTCCTAATGAAATTATTATCGCAGGATTTGGTGGTCAGGGTATTTTATCTGCAGGAAGACTGTTGGCTTATGCCGGAATGCTGGAAGACAAACAAGTGTCCTTCCTGCCTTCATACGGACCGGAAATGAGAGGCGGCACTGCCAACTGTATGGTTGTTATATCGGAACGGGAAATTGCTTCCCCGGTTTTAAATTCCTGTAACGCGCTTATCGTTATGAATAACCCATCACTAGAGAAATTCGAAAGCTGGGTTAAACCCAACGGTATAATCATTACAGATAGTTCATTGGTACATAAAAAGGTGAAAAGAACCGATATAAAAGTTTTTGAAATACCTGCGACTCATTTGGCAAGTGAGCGCGGCAATAAAACCTATTCCAATATTTATCTTTTGGGGAAGCTTATCAAGGAAACAGGCTGCGTGAAGCCAGAAAACTTTGAAAAAGCGCTGTATGGTATTTTGCCTGAAAAAAGGCACTCAATGATACCGGAAGAAATGGAAGTCTTAAAAGCAGGTATGGAATATTAATTAAAGAGTGAGTGAGAATTTGAAAAACCGGGTGCAGGATTCTTCAAAGCAAAGAGAAACCTTGTACCCGTTTTTTATATGACAACCGGCTGACGGGGCAAACCGGCTTATCTCGATAAAAAACCTTTTACCCGCCTTGATAAATCCATCATCCTCTTAATAATTCGTTAATATTTGTTTTTATTTCCCGTAAGATTTTAATTGATAAATCTGTTCTTAAGTCAATAATTTCCGTTCTTGAGTATTTTGAGCTTGTCTTTGTGTTATATAGCGCTCTGACAACGGGACGGGTCAGGTTAACAGGATCATTTTTGACCACAATTGCAATAATTCCGTTGCTTAGTAGCACTAAACTGCCTTCGTTGTAAATAGGAATCATTTTAATGAATTCGTCCACAATCGATTTGTCAAAAACATGCCCCGACGCGCCTATAAGGTATTCAACGGCATCTGTCGTATGTAATACATTCTGGTTATTCTGGTCATTTACAATGCTGTCAAACTCATTGCAAACCGAAAGAATTCGCGCAGAATAATGAATTTTCTCACCGGTAAGTTTCATGGGATATCCATTCCCGTTAAAATGTTCATGATGCATAAGGACTGATACTTTTGTAGTGGCAGAAGTATCAGGGTTATCTTTCAACAGGTTATAACCGATTAATGGATGTTTTCTTATTTCCTCAATTTCGGAATCTGTAAGCTTGCCTTTTTTGTGAAGAAGTGTCGGAGAAAGCAGTACTTTTCCGATATCATGAAGCAAAGCGCCCAAAGCAATGCTTTTAATTTTTGAAACAGTAAGTGAAAGCTTGGATGCCAGTGCAATAGACATAACGCAAACATTTACGCAATGGGCGAATGTTTGCTCATCCTGCAAGCGAATGTCTTTAACATTTATCAATCTGTTTTTTTTTTGACAGGATTTCATCAAGAATTCTATCGACTACCCCACTAAGCCTGGAACAGTCCATTGTACTTTTTTTGGACAGTCTCTGCATTTCTTCCCGAACAATAATTTTTGCATGAGTTTTGGTTTCTTCGCACAGGAGACTGTTAATCTCTATTCCATCAGAAATCTCATCATTAATATAAACACAGGAAATTCCTTTTTCATATAGTTTTTGAACAATGGTGGGCCTTAATGAAACTCCAGAATTTAGCAATCTTCTTCCTTCTGAATCATAGATAGCTTTCCCAAGTACTTCTGAACCGGTAATCTGATCTAAAGTTACTAGTCTCATTAGTCGCTCCTTAAAATGTAATAAAAATGGGATAAAAATATTTACCACCATAAAAATAAAAAAAACAGTTGTTTAAATGAAATGCAATATCAACCGGACTAATCGGTTTCCAAAATTTTATTCAAGACTCTGTTTTCCTTAATAAATGATAAAAGCGGCAAACCTAAGCCATAACATATTATCAATTCGGATACCCCTATAAAAAGCATTGTAAGCACTATTGAATAACTGTTATCATAAAGCAAATAAACATAAGTTCCTACAATAACCGCATTGAATAATACAGGAGGAAGCGGAAGCAAGAAACGGTGTTTTCTTAAAAAATACGTTGACAGGGCGGCCAGCAGAGTTGCTAAACTTCCAAAGACAATATCTATCATACCAAAACCGCCTAACCAGTTTGCCAGTATACATCCGATAAATAAACCCGGTATAGCTGCGGGCATAACAGCGGGAAGCACTGTTAAAGCTTCTGAAACTCGAAACTGCACCGGTCCGTAACCAAAAGAACCTAATACGACAGTAAGCGCTGCATATATTGAGGCCAACAATGCAGCCTGAATTAAGAATTTAGGTGTAAATTTCATATCGCTCCTTATTTGCTTGCGTTAACAAGCACCGGTTTTATTCTGAGTAACCGGAACTCCGTAGTTTTGTTCAGGCTTTATGCCTGCCAGGATTTTGCGAACTGGCATGGGTTAACCCATAAAAAGTATTTTACCCGATAAGTTATTTCTATGCAATGTTGATTTATTATTTAAACGCGCGGTAATATATTTAATAATATACTGGGAAAGCATATTTATTGTATTTGCAGCAGAAACAGTTTTTGTTATAATTAAGTAAACTGATAAAAAAGGGGGGATTGCAGCATGGATCGCGATATGGCTCTGGAAGAACTGAAGCTCAGGATAGAGAATAAGAACACAATTAAACACAGCCTGGCCGTAGAGGCAATTATGCGGAAACTGGCTATTCATTTTAATGAGCATGAAAAAATGTGGGGGATTGCGGGACTTGTTCATGACATAGATTATGAAAGAGTTCAGGGCGATATGACCAAACACGGAAAAATGGGAGCCGATATACTTGAAGCTTTGAATTTTGACAGTACGATTGTTTATGCTGTTCTTGCCCATAATCCCGCAAATAACGTAAGCCGCAGACGAAAAATTGATAAAGCGCTATATTGTGCCGATCCGATGGCGGGCTTAATAATTGCCTGTGCCCTTATTTTGCCGAGTAAAAAACTGAAAGATGTAAGTGAAGAGTTTGTTTTGAAAAAATATCATCAAAAAGGTTTCGCCAAAGGCGCCGACAGGGAACAAATAGCTTCATGCAGCGAACTGGGATTAACACTTGAAGAGTTCATAAGGATATCCTTAGAGGCATTAAAAGAAATTAGTGATGATTTGGAACTTTAGTGTGCAAAATTAAGTATACTTTATTAAATACCGGTTAAATAATAAATCTAAAAAGCAATGACGGCAATAGCCGTCTTAGTTTTTAGACAGAGGGAAGAAAAACTATGAATGAAATAATGGAAGAAAGAAAAAACCGAGTTTTATCATTTATGCGGGAACGTTCATATACCCCATTGAAATTTGAAGAACTGGCCGTTGTATTGGATGTGCCTTCAGAGGACAGAGCATCTTTGCAGAAGCTTCTTGATGAAATGGAAGCTGAAGGGCTGATTATTAAAACCCGAAAAGAACGATATGGTGTTCCTGAACGAATGGGCCTCGTTGTCGGACAGTTTCAGGGCAATCCGAAAGGGTTTGGATTTGTCCTGCCGGATTTTTCAGATGAGGATTTATTTATTCCCGCTAATGCGATAAACGGGGCCATGCATGGGGACAGAGTTGTTGCAAGAATCAGCCGTCATGCTTCCGGTGCCAGGCATCAGGAAGGAGAAATAATAAATATTATTAAACGCGTTAATAAGACAATTGTCGGAAAGTTTGACAAAAGTGAGCATTTTGGCTTTGTAACACCGGATCATGCCAGACTTTCCGGTGATATTTTCATACCGAAGGATTTCATAAACGGTGCCCAAAAAGGGCAGAAAGTAGTTGTTGAGATTACCAAGTGGCCTGAAAAAAATAGAAATGCGGAAGGACGCATAATAGAGATTCTGGGATATGAAGACGAAAAGGGTGTTGACGTCATGTCGATAATACGTGCGTACAACATACCTTATGAGTTTCCCGATGAGGTTATCAAGGAAGCTCAGGCTATTCCTACGACTATTTCAGAAGAAGAAATAGCAAAAAGAAGGGATCTGAGATCTCTCAGAATGGTTACGATTGACGGGGAAGACGCCAGAGACCTGGACGACGCAGTATCTATTGAAATATTGCCTGACGGTAACTTCAGATTAGGGGTTCACATTGCGGATGTTACACACTATGTAAAAGAAGGATCTCACCTGGACAGGGAGGCTTTAAAGAGAGGCACCAGCGTATATTTCCCGGACCGAGTAATCCCGATGCTGCCCAAAGAACTATCAAACAATATATGCAGTTTAAATGCGCATGAGGATCGGTTGGCTTTCAGTGTATTAATGGATATAGATTCTTCGGGAAATGTAATTGACCATGATATATTTGAGAGCGTTATTCATATAAATGAACGCATGACATATACCAATGTCTATAAGATTCTTGAGGAAGATGATGCTGAGCTAAAAGAGCGGTATAAGGAGTATGTGGCTGATTTTGAAAATATGAAGATATTAGCCCTGATCCTGGGAGAAAGAAGAAGGCGCAGGGGTTCTGTTGATTTTAATTTTGATGAGACTAAAATAATAGTGGATGAAAACGGAAAAACAATTGACATTAAACGTTATAAAATGACCATAGCAAATAAAATAATCGAAGAGTTCATGCTGCTTTGTAATGAGGTTGTTTCCGAGCATTTCTACTGGATAGGCATTCCTTTTGTTTATAGAATACATGAGGATCCTGATCCGGAAAAAATGGAGAATCTAAACTTAATTCTCGGCTCCTTCGGCTATAGATTAAAAGGATACAGGGATGTGCATCCTAAGGCAATACAGGATGTATTGAACCAAATAAAAGGAAAGTCCGAGGAGAAAGCCATCAGTATGACCATATTGCGCTCTTTGCAAAAAGCCCGATACAGCGACACCCATGACTGGCATTTCGGTCTTGCTGCCGAGTATTATTCTCATTTTACATCACCTATTCGCCGTTATCCTGACTTAATTATCCACCGGATTATGAAGGAGCAAATAAACGGCAGACTGGACGAAAACAGGATAGAACATTATAAAAGTATTCTGCACAACATAGCACAACACAGCTCTGAAAGAGAGAGAGCAGCGCAGGATGCCGAAAGAGACTGCGATGATTTGAAAAAGGCCGAGTTCATGATGGACAAGATCGGTCAGTATTTTGAGGGCACCATATCCAATATTACGGCGTTTGGTTTGTTCGTTGAGCTTGAAAATACCGTGGAAGGACTTGTTAGGCTAAGTTCCATGGATGATAATTATTATACTTACAACGAGCGTTCCCTTTGCCTTATTGGAGAAAGAACCAGGAAGATATATCGTATAGGGGATAAGGTAAATGTTCAGCTTATAAAGGTCAGCGTAGAAACCCGTCAGATAGACTTTATTATCGTTGATGAAAATGAGGTAAACGGGTCAAATAATGAGCTCAAGGAACCTGAGGGTATAAAATACAAGTCGTCAAAGTATAATGAGCGGTTATTGAAGCATATCGGCGCAGTCAATAAGAAGAAGAGAAAATAGGTATCTTTTATAAAATTAAATTTGTGATAAATCGCTTGACAAGAAGGGGAGTAGCCGTTAGAATATTCATTGTTCGGTTTTTCCGAAACAATGGCCCCTTGGTCAAGCGGTTAAGACACCGCCCTCTCACGGCGGTAACAGGGGTTCGAGTCCCCTAGGGGTCACCATTATAAATATAAAATAGTTTTGCTGGAGTAGCTCAGCAGGTAGAGCAGCTGACTTGTAATCAGCAGGTCGGGGGTTCGAGTCCGTCCTCCAGCTCCAATGTAAACCTTGAAGGCAAAATGCTTTCAAGGTTTTTTTAGCTAATGAAATTATTGTGAAAAAAACATAAATCTAAGCTCTGAATTAATTTCATTAAGAAATATAAATGTTCTGGTCTCTTGATGATAAAAATATACAACAATCATAAAAATTCATAAAAAAATTTGTTTGATATGATAGTGTTAATTTTTTATCAATATATGTTAAACTATTAACAGAGATTGATAATTATTTGATTATCCAGGTATTGACAGTATAGAGGGAGGCGGATAATATGTTCGAAATTTTAACATTTGTATTTGTAATAACCGGGACATATTTATTATTAAAAGCTATATGGAATTATGAAATGAAAGATGCAAAACAGAAATAGTATTGTTGTCCGATTATAATCTTTAGTTTCTGATATATAAAAAACAGCCTTTAATAAGGCTGTTTTTTATATGTTATGTGTTAAATTTCGTTAAACAGTTTTTGTTTTTTAATAGTGAATTAAATGTTTTGGTTTGATATACTCTTATTATGTAGTAGTACTAATTTGGAGGTATAGTATGGCAAATTTTAGAATTGACCATTACAACATCAATGTAACCGATTTGGAAAAATCTATTGAATTTTATCAAAAGGCTTTGGGACTTAAGGAAATCAGGAGGAAAGAAGCAGAGGACGGCAGTTTTACAATTGTATTTTTAAGTGACAACAGTAACTCTCAAAAAATTGAGCTGACATACTTACGCGAAAAAGAAGGGAAATATGACCTTGGAGATAATGAGTCCCATATCGCTTTTGTTACAGATGATTATGAGGCAGCATATAAACTCCATAAAGAGATGGGCTGCATTTGTTATGAAAATAAGAAGATGGGGATTTATTTTATTGAAGATCCCGACGGTTATTGGCTGGAGATTATTCCTGCAAGAAGATAGTGTTTCGTATAAGAATAATAAGAATAAATAATATTCCGGTATATAAGCCCAGGTAAGCAGTAGGTTTATCTGGGCTTTTTGTATTATAAATGAGATTTTGCAGACAAATCGGTAACGATTCTAAATTCTAAATTCGAAATTTTAAACTTCAAAGATATTTTATGCCTGATAATCCGCTTTTAAAAGACTGCATAGTTTTTGATACTAACGGGTGAAATTAATATTATCAAAATATGTCTTGCTTTAGATATATTTTTATAATATAATTATGACCAAGTAATATTATAATATAATATAAACAACTAATAATTTGGGGGTATCTCATATGAAAAAAGCTGTTGAGATATTTAATGAGAACGGCAGAAGAGTTGTTAAGGGACTTGGATACTATGAAGCTGTTTATGTTTCCGACTGCAGAGAATTGGTTAAAAGAAGCAGAAAGCTGTATGATTCGAAAGTAGCTTTTAGATTTAAGAAAGACGGAAAAGTTATTGAAAAAACATATATTGATCTCGATAACGATATTGATGCCCTGGGAACTGCTCTTCATGATCTTGGATTAAAGGACGGCTTTATTTCAGTAATTTCAGAAAACCGCTATGAATGGGGTGTCGCATATTTCTCAATTATTAATGGAACAGGGGTAGGTGTTCCCCTGGATAAGTATTTACCTAAAAACGAAGTAGAAAACCTAGTTAAAAGGGGAAGAGTAGAAGCAATTATTTACAGTCAAAACTATCATGAAATGATGATGGAATTATCGAAAAATAATTCACAGATTAGATTCTTTATTTGTATGGATGACATAGAGTTACCTAAAGATGATTCAAGATTTATTTTAATGAGCTCACTGATAAAGAGAGGATCGGAATTGCTTGAAAAAGGAGACAGGAGATTTGTCGATGCAGTCATTGATAATCAGAAAATGTCTATTCTTCTCTTTACATCCGGTACAACAATGGCATCAAAGGGTGTTATGTTGTCTCATAAAAACATTGTGAGCAATGTGGCATCAGTAACGGCACAAATTGAGCTTTATCCGAACGATGTTCACCTTTCTTTGCTTCCATTGCACCATACCTTTGAAAATACGGTCGGACTTATGGTTATGGTACTTTGCGGAGTTACAGTATCATATTGTGAAGGCATAAAATACCTTGTAGATAATATCCGGGAATTCAATGTTACGGTTCTTGTTGGCGTCCCTGCGATTTTTGAAGCAATCTACAACAGGGTTATGGAAGCTATTGATAAACAGGGCAAAACAGCCATTATCAAGAAGGCTATAAAAGTTTCAAATTTCTTGCTGAAACTTGGTATAGATGTGAGAAGAAAGATTTTCAAAGCCGTATTGGAAAAACTGGGACCGAATTTAAGACTGTTCGTGTCAGGCGCTGCCCCGATAAGTCCCGAAATTATAAAAGGTTTTGAGAACTTTGGAATTACATTCTTACAAGGTTATGGCCTTACCGAGACTTCTCCCGTTATCAGTGTAAATACGGTGTTCCAAAATGCAATCGGCACGGTGGGTACACCTCTTAAGGATATTGAAATAACAATAGATAACCCTGACGAAAACGGGATGGGGGAAATTCTTGCCAGAGGCGACAATGTAATGCTGGGCTATTATGAAAACCCGGAAGAGACAAATCGCGTCATGGAAGAAGACGGATGGTTCAGAACAGGTGATTTAGGCGTTATTGACGAGAACGGAAATCTGAGAATTACCGGAAGAGCAAAATCCATGATAGTGTTTACAAATGGGAAAAAAGCTTTTCCGGAGGAGTATGAAATACTGTTAAACGTCATACCCGGCGTGAAGGAATCCTTTGTATGGGGACATAAAGCGCCTGACGGAGATATCCAGGTTTGCGCGAAAATTGTTGTTGATAAAGAATACTTCGAGTCTAAGGGATATACAAGGGAGAAAATCGGGGATGAGCTTGAAACTGCCATAAAAGAAATGAATAAAGGTATTCCCAAGTATAAAATACTGCGTTATTTCTTATTAACCTATGAAGAGCTGGCGAAAACCACTAAGATGAGTATAAAAAGAAATATTGAATTCGATAAGGTTAAGAGTTATCTTGATAAGGCAGGGGTCGATATAAGAAAACTGAACAAGAGTTTCATAGACAATTGAGGGTAGAATGATAAAAAAAGCTGAGAAAAACCATTATGAGACCGTGGTAAATTATTTGGACAAGGGAGGAAGCATCAACACCGCTCTCTTGTCCTTTATTGAAAAATACGGCTTTGAGAAAGACTTTCTGGATATTTGGGTTTATAACGATAACGATGATAACGAAAATATTATTCTGGCAGTAATAATGAGATACTTTAACTTCCTTTATATTTATAACGAGGATTCTTTACCAGATAAAGAGGAGCTGGGCTTTTTTGCTTCTTTTATGGAACCGGAGATTGTTTTGGGTAAAACTGAGCTACTAAATGATATTTCTACATACTTCCATGATATGTATTTGGAATCATCCACTCACATGGTTCTTACAAACAATAAAATGCTGAGAACCTCTCCGATGGCTGAAAAAGCCCGGTATGAAGATTGCAGGGAGATGGCGGATCTCATTTACAGCATACCTGATTTTGCGAGGTTTTATCATTCTTCCGAAGAAATTGAAAAAGGTATTAGAAGGCGTATGGAAATGGGAGTTTGCCGATATTTTGTGATTAGGAAAAACGGTAAAATTGTCTCGCAGGCTTATACCACAACTGAATGTTCAAAATATGCCACCATTGGCGGTGTTGTCACAAGAAATGAGTATAGAAATCAGGGATTAGCCTCTTTCGTGGTCAGCAATTTATGTGAAGATATACTGAAAGATAATAAATTACCAAATTTGTTTTACAATAATATGAAGGCGGGCCGTGTATATGAAAGTCTGGGTTTTGTACCTTCCGGTGATTATGCCATGCTATTGAGACCTAAATACAGACATAAACAGACATAACATATATTAAAATAATAAACATATAGAATATAACTTGTTATATTTTGTTATATATGTTAGAATATACTCCGAGAAGTTTCTGACTCGGAGGTTTTTTATGTTCAGCAGAGTTTCCACCTGTGGGCTCATTGGACTGGATGGTTTTCACATCCAGGTCGAGACAGACATATCTAACGGCATTCCGGCTTTCGATATTGTAGGATTAGCCGACACTGCGGTTAAAGAAGCCAGGGAACGGGTTAAAGCAGCAATCAAGAATTCAGGATTTGAATATCCCGTTAGGCGTATTACAGTAAATTTAGCACCGGCAGACACCAGAAAAGAAGGCTCAGGGTTTGATCTTCCAATAGCAGTAAGTATTCTTGTATCAGCCGGATTGATTCCGCAAAATGCCGTTGATGGCTATATGATTGTCGGGGAACTTGCTTTGGACGGCAGCATTAGACATGCTTCAGGCATGCTTTGCAAGGCGATTGCCGCAATGGAACTTGGTTTCAGTAAGTTTATGGTGCCAGAAGAAAATGTTAATGAAGTTTCAATTGTGAAAGGACTTGAGATATATCCCGTTAAAACACTTAAAGAGGCAGCTGAGCATTTTGCCGGAATTAATCCTATACAATACAAAACCTTTGAAAATGTCTTTATGCCTTCTCATAATATGTATTCCGAGGATTTTTCCGATGTAAAAGGCCAAAAAAACGCAAAAAGGGCATTGGAGGTAGCGGCAAGCGGAGGCCATAATCTAATT
>JAAYFU010000001.1 GCA_012728095.1 Clostridiaceae bacterium | reverse complement strand
TGCGCTAGATGGTATAATAGTCATGAGACTTGAACGCTCCTTTCTGGGAGGTAATGGTGGTTTGGCGATTTCCATTATACCAGAGGCGTTTCAGGTCTCATTTTTCTTATTAAGTTAACAGAACAATCGATATAATTTGGAGGTAAGGCAATGAAAAAATGTCCTAATTGTAACTTCGAAAACAGGGATGAAGCGTTGTTTTGCACAAAATGCGGGAATAAACTTCCAGAACAATCATTGAATACCGAAGTTAATGAAACACAAAATACAGTTACGCCCGATAATTCAGGTTATACTGTTAATCAGGTTCTTAAACCTGCCGTTCAACCTTCGGCAAACGCTGACATATCTGTTGATACCCCAAAGAAAAAATCAAAAGCGTTATTATTTGTTCTGGGACTGGCTGCAGTTATTGCGGTTATTTTTCTGGTAACGAGTATCTCTTTCGCTAAACCGGCAGAAAAGCTGATTCAAGGGATAATCAAGCTTTCTAAAATGGATAAATATACAACAACTACAACCATTGATATAGCTTATGACGGGGATGAAGAAGCGGCTGATTTGCTCAACGGTTTAACAATAAAACTCGAGACTGCTGCTGATATGAATGAATTGTTTGCCCAATTAACTTTAGATTTATTGTACAGCAATAAACCTGTGGTTCAGGTAGCGGCAGGACTCAATAATGAGGATTTTTACGTTGATCTTAAAGACTTACACAAGAAAAAGTTTTATCAGGATATAGAAGATGTGATTCCGGATTATCCTGATTATGTAAACGATTATAAAATAGTAAAAAAGGCATTTAAAGGAGTCTCTCTGAAATTTGACGCCAAAAAATATATGAAAATTATTAATAATGTGCTGGAAGATAATATAAAAAAGTCCGGCAAAAAGATTATTTTAACTTTGGATCCCGAAATAATATCAGAGCTTTTCATGGAGCTTTTGGAAGAAGCCGAGGATGACAATAAGCTAATGGAATCTGTCAGAAAAAATGCTATTAATATTATAAAACAAATTGTCAAAGAAAAGAAAAGGCTTAAGATTATTGATGTTGACGATTTGGAGGAAATGCTGGAAATACTCGAAGATAAAGATGAGTTTGAGGAATATTACCAAAATGCGATAAGCGACGCCTTGAGCAGTTTTGATTATATGGTTTTTGACGTTGACGATATTCCTGAGATGGAGATTATATTCAGATTGGGTGCAGGCAATACTATTAAAGGTATAGATTTTTCGACTGAAATAAATGATGAGATTGAAATATTCGTAAAATCTGACATTAAGAGTGGTGCAAGCTTCACAAAGTTTAACAGAAAAGATTCCATTGAAATCAGTAAGCTAATGTCCGGCAGGGGTATTGAAGATGTTGTTGAGGAAATTACAGAAAACCTTATAAAATCGATAAAGAAAAATAAAGACTTGACGAAAAAGCTTGAAGATTTAACGGGGCAAGACATAGAAGATTCAATTGAAATGATGATTTACGGAGCCTCAAGATTTATACGTTAATATTAAATGCTTAATATTAAATGTTATATTAATAAAATAATATTATTATTAATTTTCCAAAAAGAAAAATGTGCCATAGAAGCCGGACAAAGCGCCGGCTTCTATGTTTTTGTTATAATGTATAAACTTAAGACAAGTTCCATAATAAGTAATATTGTTAGTTTCAGATAAAAAAATTACAAAAATTAATAATTTTTATATCACAAAACGACATCTTATGATATAATTCTATATATGAGAATCTTTGGGTTTAGGGAGGGAATTAAAAATGAGGGCAACCGGATACGTTAGAAAGTTGGACTCACTTGGAAGAATAGTATTACCTAAGTCAATACGTAAGGAACTGAATATTAATGAAGGCGATGACATTGAAATGTATGTAGACGAAAATGGGAATGTTGTGCTTGATAAGTATACTCCCAGATGTGTATTCTGCGATGTCGCAAAGCCTAATACGATTGATTTTAAAGGAAAAGTTATCTGTACCGATTGCTTAAAAGATATGTAGTATTTAATTTAATGTAATGATATCTTAATTTTTATATGCGAATTGCAGCGCGGCGGTATATTACCGCCGTATTTTTATGGGTATAAATATATGTATATTTATATTTTTTGGAGGTTCCGCATGCATATCAGAGAGTATTTTGAAGATATCGAAGAGAAGCTCCTGTCCGAATTTGCTTGTTTAAGCAGGAAAAGCAAAGGACGGGACAGGGAAGAAAAGCAATGCGACATCAGAACCGTTTTTCAGCGTGATCGGGACAGAATTATTTATTCCAAAGCTTTCAGAAGATTAAAGCATAAAACTCAGGTATTTATTTCTCCGGAAGGGGATCATTACAGAACGAGACTTACTCACACTCTTGAGGTTTCACAAATAGCGAGAACTATTGCCAGATGCTTAAGATTAAACGAGGATTTGACCGAAGCTATTGCACTGGGACATGATTTGGGGCATACTCCTTTCGGGCATGCAGGAGAACGGATCCTGAACAGAATCAGCAGTTTTGGTTTCAAACATAATGAACAGAGCGTAAGAGTTGTTGAAGTCCTGGAGAAGGACAGAAAGGGCTTGAATCTTACCTGGGAGGTAAGAGACGGAATACGTTGCCATACCGGGGAAGAAATGCCATCAACTCTTGAGGGACAGGTAGTTCGTTTTGCCGATAAAATAGCTTACATTAATCATGATATTGAGGATGCAGTACGCGGAGGTATTATAAAAGAGGAAGATTTACCAAAAGAATGTACCGAGGTTTTGGGAAAAACATCATCATTACGTATTAATAATATGATTACTAATATTATTATAAATAGCTATGGCAAAAACTGCATATGCATGAGCCCGGAATTTGAGGAATGCAGTAAATTACTCAGAGACTTTATGTTTGAAAATGTTTATATAGGATCAGCTGCAAAAAAGGAAGAATCAAAAGCGGAACTTATGATAGAAAAACTGTTTTTATACCTTTTGAAAAACCCGCGCCTGCTGCCGGAAGATTCTCAAAAAGCCATTGAAACAGAGGGGCTTGAGAGGACAGTTCTGGATTATGTGGCCGGAATGTCTGATCGATATGCTGTAAAGAAGTTCCAGCAGATTTACATACCTGCTCCATGGTAAAATGCTTTATATTTATTGCCTGAAAATGTGTTATGATAAGGTTTTGATCGGGGTCAGGAACTATGATTTTTTATTGGCAACAAAATATTTGCCCAATAGGAAGGAAAAACAGACATTCTGTCGAATAATAAAATCTATGAGGTTGTGATATGTATTACCCTGAAGAATTGATTGAGGAAGTCAGAGTACGAAATGATATCATTGAGGTAGTTTCAAGCTATGTTAAGCTTGAAAGAAAGGGCAGAAGATATTTTGGTTTGTGTCCGTTTCACAGTGAAAAATCGCCTTCTTTCAGCGTTGAACCGTCAAAACAGTTGTTCTATTGCTTTGGGTGCAATAAAGGTGGAAGCGTTATCCAGTTTATAATGGGAATTGAGAATTTGGATTTTTTAGAGACGCTTAAATTTCTTGCTGACAGAGCGGGAATTGTACTTCCGGAGCCGGAGGATAAAAATGAAAGAGAGAAATTCAGATTAAGGAAACAAATACTGGATGTTAACAGGGAAGCTGCGAGGTTCTTTTTTTCAACATTAGCAGGCAAAAACGGCGCCAGGGCTCAGGCATATCTGAAAAAACGCGGACTTACCGAAGGTACAATAAAACAATTCGGTTTAGGATTTGCACCTGGCGGTTGGAATGAATTAACAAAAAATCTTATGGAAAAAGGAGTGGGGAAAGACTTATTACTGTCATCAGGACTGTCCATACAGACCAAAACCGGAGAATTGGTTGACAGATTCAGGGACAGAATAATGTTTCCAATTTTCGACATAAGGGGGAATATTGTAGGATTTGGCGGAAGAGTCCTTGATAACACCCAGCCAAAATACATGAATTCCCCGGATACGCCAGCGTACAACAAGAGCCGTGAGCTTTACGGGCTTAATTACGCACGGCTGAGTAAAAGCAGGAAACTGCTGATAGTAGAAGGCTATATGGATGTTATTTCATTGCATCAGGCGGGAATTGATTATGCTGTGGCATCTTTAGGGACTGCTCTTACTCAGTCCCAGGCATGGTTGCTTAAAAAATATGCAGAAGAGGTGATAATAGCATACGACTCGGATACTGCCGGACAAGCCGCTACATTACGGGGACTCGATATACTGGAAAAAGCAGGCTGCAATATCAAGGTTCTGATAATACCCGACGGCAAGGATCCGGATGAATATATCAGGAATAATGGACCGGAAAAGTTTAAAAACCTTGTGGACAGGGCAATATCTCTGCTGGACTACAAAATCGGAACAGAGAAAAATATGTATAATTTGGATACTTTAGACGATAAACTAAAACTACTCAACAGCATAGCGGATATATTGGCCGCTCATGACAATAACATTGAAAGGGAGTTGTATGCAAAGAATTATGCGCAGCAATACGGAATATCGTTGGATTCATTGAACAGTGAAATTCAAAAAAGAAGAAGCAGACAACTGTCAAGAGAAAAGGCGTATTCATTAAGTAAGAACACGGTACCGGAAAGGGAATTTCCTGAACTCCCCAAAATTGATTCCAGGTTCGGAGAATTGGAGTATATGTTGCTGGTGATTCTCTGCAATGAGAATCGCTTGTTTGATAAAGTGTCAAAAGAGTACGGCCTTGACGCTTACATAGATAAAGGAGCAAGGAAAATTGCCGAAAAACTTTATAATAAACTGGAACAGAACAAAACCTGTGTTCTTGCGGAATTGCTGAATGTATTGGATTCCAGGGAAGCGTCTTACCTGGTGCGGGTTGCAGAAACAAACAGTGGCTTGGATGATGCCGACAAGGCAATACAGCAAATACTCAATAAGCTGGAAATATTAAAGTTGGAAGATATGCAGAAACAGACACTTGAAATGATTAAGAATGAAGAAGATGGAAGGATAAGGCAGAAATTAGGGCTCGAGTTCAGTAAAAGAGCAGAGAGAATCGCTGAACTAAAGAGACTGATGTAGGAATTGAAAAATACGAGGGGTGGAAAAATTACATGGCAGAAAACAAGAAAAAGAAAGCCGATTCTTTGGAAAATGAAAATAATAATGAAATAAGTCTTAAAGACAATGAAATAGAGAATCCAAATAATTCATTATCTGAGGAAAAACCGGCTTCTGATGAGAAACCAAAAAATAAGCAAAATAACAAGGATGAGATGAAGGATCCCAAACACATTTTAAGGGAACTCACCCGGGAAGGAAAAGAGAAAGGCATGCTGACCTATCATGAGATAGAGGATGCCTTTGAACATGTTGATATGTCTCCGGAGCAAATAGAGAAGATCTATGAAACACTTGAAAAACTAGGGATAGAGATAGTTCCGGAAATTGGCGAAGAGGATTTTGACGTAATTCCTTTTATAGATAAAGAAATAGAAGAAGACGAAGATGATTTAAGTCTACCCGAGGGAATCAGTATTGATGATCCTGTAAGGATGTATTTAAAAGAGATTGGCAAGGTTCCCCTCTTGACAAGTGAAGAAGAGATTGAACTTGCCAAAAGGATGGAAAAAGGCGATGAGGAAGCAAAGAAAAGACTGGCAGAAGCAAATTTACGCCTTGTGGTAAGCATAGCCAAACGCTATGTAGGCCGTGGTATGCTGTTCCTGGATCTTATACAGGAAGGAAATCTGGGTCTTATAAAAGCTGTAGAAAAGTTTGATTTCAGGAAAGGTTTTAAATTCAGCACCTATGCTACCTGGTGGATAAGGCAGGCAATAACCAGGGCTATTGCAGACCAGGCCAGGACAATACGTATTCCGGTTCATATGGTCGAAACCATTAATAAACTTATTCGTGTATCAAGACAGCTTCTTCAGGAACTCGGCAGGGATCCGACACCGGAAGAGATTGCAAAGGAAATGGGTATGAGCGAAGAAAAGGTACGCGAAATACAAAAAATATCCCAGGAGCCGGTGTCATTGGAAACTCCTATAGGAGAAGAAGAGGACAGCCATTTAGGCGATTTTATACCTGATGATGATGCTCCTGCGCCTGCTGAATCGGCCGCGTTTACATTGCTTAAGGAACAGCTTATTGATGTATTGGATACCCTTACACCCAGAGAAGAAAAAGTGCTTAGACTGCGATTTGGGTTGGATGACGGAAGAGCCCGCACCCTGGAAGAGGTAGGAAGAGAATTTAACGTTACACGGGAAAGAATACGCCAGATTGAGGCAAAAGCGTTAAGAAAACTTCGTCATCCGAGCCGCAGCAAGAAGCTGAAGGACTTTTTGGATTAACATATTAAGGATAATAGATAAAAAGGAGATGTCTTTGAATTTAAACTTAGATATCTCCTTTTTTAGCAGTATGTTGTATATAAGAAACTCTTTTAACCGCTGAACGTTGTTTTCTTCAAATTTGAGCGTTATTTCGATAACTTCGATGACGGATTCTGCGTTTTAATATGAATTATGCTTTGGCATACTTTCATTACTTAAATATTTTTTAAATTTCTTGACATGAATTATTTCATGCTGTATATTATTAAGGGAATCAAGTAGAAGCGATGCTTCTCACCTTGTTTGGCGCAAGCTGGCGGGTCAATAGCGTTATCTGGTGTAGATTCGCATGTTGGCGTTAATAACAGGTGGAGTGTAAACTTTGCCTGTTTTATTTATATTCGGAGGTGTTTTGTATAAGTAAGGACCAAGTACAGATTAATTCGGCGATTCGTGATAAGGAAGTACGTTTGATTGATTCGGACGGTACGATGTTGGGAATTTTCTCAGCAAAAGAGGCACAATTAAAAGCAAACGAAAGGGACTTGGATCTGGTAAAGATAGCACCCAATGCGAATCCACCTGTTTGCAAAATAATGGATTATGGCAAGTACCTGTATGAACAAAGCAAGAAAGAGAAAGAAGCCAAGAAAAAGCAAACGATTATTGAAGTGAAAGAAATTAGACTCTCAGCTAAGATTGAGGAGCATGACTTCAGCTTCAAAGCTAAAAATGCCATAAAATTCCTTGAAGACGGTTACAAAGTCAAGGTGTCTATTCGTTTCAGAGGGCGCGAAATAGCATATTCAGCCATGGGACGGGACGTTATGAACAGATTTGCCGAAGCCGTCAAGGAATATGGAAAAGTGGATAAGCCACCGACTATGGATGGTCGGTCAATGTCCATGATATTAGTTCCTCATAAAAATAAATGACAGAGGGAGGTTAGCTACATGGCAAAGCTCAAGACCCATAGTGGCTCTAAAAAGAGATTTAGAATTACTGCCACCGGGAAAATAAAAAGAAGTCAGGGTTATAAAAATCATATATTGACGAAGAAGTCTACCAAAAGAAAAAGACAGCTTCGCAAGAGTTTGATTGCATCAGATGCTAACGCTGCTACAATAAAACAGATGTTACCCTATGCATAAGAAAGAAGAAAGAGGTGTTAATAAATGGCACGAGTAAAAGGCGGTGTACGCACACGCGCAAGGCATAAAAAAATTCTCAAGCTTGCCAAAGGCTATTTCGGAGCAAAAAGCAAGCTTTACAGAGTAGCTAACGAGGCTGTTATGAAATCGTTAAGCTACGCATACAGAGACAGAAAGCAAAAGAAACGCGAATTCAGAAAGCTCTGGATTGCACGTATCAATGCTGCCGCTCGTATGAATGGCATATCTTACAGCAAATTTATGAATGCCCTTAAAAAGGCGGGTATTAATCTGAACAGGAAAGTACTTGCCGACATGGCAGTAAATGATGCTAATGGTTTCAAGATGCTTGTTGAAAAGGTAAAATAGTTTTTTGGCGGGGTTTAATCCCGCCCGTTTAATAAGTCCCTCCCAGGAATGTGAGGGACTTTATTCTTGTGTGTCAGGAGGATGAAATGGTAGAAAGTATTAGAATAACCTCCATGTCAAATCAAATAATAAAAGAGGTTAAAAGCCTGAGCCATAAGAAAGGCAGGATGAAAGCTCAAGCTATATTGCTCGAAGGCTGGCGGCTGGTTAAAGACGCATTGGAGTGGGGAGCAAAAATCAGGTATTTTATTGTTTCAGATAGTTTTTCTCAAAAAGAAGAGTTATTTCCTTTAAAAATGTCAAATATAAAAATAGTTCAGGTTCCGGATGAGCTATTCAGCCGTATCAGCGAAACTGAATCACCGCAGGGAATTTTAGCGGTAGCCGAAAAGCCCGTTTACGATAAAAAAGAAATTTTAAGACGTATTGACAGGGTTATTGCCCTGGAGAATATCCAGGATCCCGGGAACCTTGGCACCATAATAAGGTCTGCTGATGCATGCGGATTTGACGCTGTTCTCATATCAAAAGATAGTGTTGATCCATATAATCCTAAAGTCATTCGGTCAACAATGGGTTCGCTGTTCCATATCCCCGTAATAGTTGAGGAAAACTTCAGCGAAACCCTAAATGAGTTGAAAGAAAATAGTTTTCTTCTGGCCGCTGCGCATACAAGGGATTCCTTACCTTGCTGGCAGGCCGATTTGTCTGGAAAAGTGGCGATTATTATCGGCAATGAAGGTAACGGCCTTTCGGACAAAGTTTTAGAGCTCTCAGATATTGCGATAATGATTCCTATGCCGGGGAAAGCGGAATCGCTCAATGCTTCGGCTGCGGCATCGATATTAATATATGAATGTATGAGGCAGAAAAGGGAAAACGAAACGAACAAAATTTGTTAAAGTCCTTGAAAATAATTGCTATTTATTATAGAATATCATTTGGAATTTGTGATTTTGTTAACAATTCTTTGTATCATATTAAATTTCAGGAGGTAATTATAATGGCAGTAAAAATTGGTATTAACGGGTTTGGAAGAATCGGCCGTCTCGCATTCAGAGCCGCAGTAGATAACCCAAATGTACAGATTGTAGGAATCAATGATCCTTTTATTGATCTTGAGTACATGAAGTATATGCTTAAGTATGATACCGTTCACGGTAAGTTTGAAGGTAAAATAGAGTCAAAAGACGGTAAGTTGGTTGTTAACGGTAAAGAAACCTATGTTTATGCATGCATGAAACCGGAAGAGATTCCATGGAGCGAATGCGGCGCTGAATACGTAATCGAGTCTACAGGTTTATTTACAACTATTGAAAAAGCAAGCGCACACTTTAAGGGCGGCGCCAAGAAGGTAGTTATTTCAGCTCCTTCCGCTGATGCTCCCATGTTTGTTATGGGAGTTAACCATGACACATACACAAAGGATATGAATGTTGTATCCAATGCTTCTTGTACAACAAACTGCCTGGCTCCTCTTGCCAAGGTTATTCATGATAAATTCGGAATAGTTGAAGGTCTTATGACCACCGTTCATGCTACAACAGCTACCCAGAAGACCGTTGACGGTCCTTCCAAGAAAGATTGGAGAGGCGGACGTGCTGCAGCCGGTAACATAATTCCTTCTTCAACCGGTGCTGCTAAGGCAGTCGGCAAAGTTATTCCTTCTCTTAACGGAAAGCTTACAGGTATGGCATTCAGAGTTCCTACACTGGATGTATCAGTTGTTGACCTCACCTGCCGTCTTGAAAAAGCTGCAACCTATGAAGAAATTTGCGCAGCAGTTAAAGAAGCTTCTGAAAACGAGCTTAAGGGTATCCTGGGATATACCGAAGATGATGTTGTATCATCTGACTTCATTACAGATCCGCGTACCTCTATCTTTGACGCAAAAGCAGGTATCTCCCTGAATCCTAACTTTGTTAAGCTGGTTGCATGGTATGATAACGAGTGGGGTTATTCAAACAAGCTGATTGATCTCATTTGCCATATGGCTACGGTTGACAATAAGTAAGAGTTAAACATAAACAACTCAATAGCGCGAATTTTCTGAAATAATGGCGAAAACCGTTAGTAAGAGCGGCCTTAATCGGTCGCTCTTTACATATGGTGAATAGATTTAACGAATTAATACGATTTAGAACAGCAAGGCTAATAATTTTCCAATCTTTTGTTGAAAATTATTATGTAATTAAGGTAAAATATATACGGCTTAAAGCCTTTTATTACCAGTCCCAAGTATAAAATCATACCAGAAGGAGTTGTTTTTTAATGAGCATGAAAAATAAAATGAGTGTTGCTGACCTGGATGTTAAAGGAAAGAGAGTTATAGTTCGTGTTGATTTCAATGTTCCACTGGATTCGGAAGGTAATATAACTGATGACAAGAGGATTAGAGGAGCTCTTCCGACAATTAAATATATTATAGAAAACGGCGGAAAGCTGATTTTGGTTTCTCATTTAGGCAGACCGAAAAATGGTTTTGAAGCCAAGTACAGCATGAAGCCCGCGGCTGAGCGTTTAAGCGAGCTTTTAGGCAAGGAAGTTATTTTAGCCAAAGATGTAATTGGTGAAGATGCAAAAGCTAAGGCTGCCGCTCTTAAAGAGGGCGAGATCCTTATGCTGGAAAATGTTCGTTTCCACAAGGAAGAGACAAAAAATGATCCTGAATTCGCCAAAGAGTTGGCCAGCATGGCTGATATCTATGTAAACGATGCATTCGGAACAGCCCACAGAGCGCATGCTTCTACGGCAGGACTGGCTGATTATCTGCCGTCTGCATGTGGTTTCCTGATAAAGAAAGAGCTTGATATCATGGGTAAGGCTCTTGATAATCCCGAAAGACCATTTGTTGCCATCCTGGGTGGTGCAAAGGTATCTGATAAAATCAGTGTAATAGAAAACCTGATAGATAAGGTTGATACCTTAATTATAGGCGGCGGAATGGCTTATACTTTCTTTAAGGCTCAAGGTCACAGCGTAGGAAAATCCATTTGTGAAGATGATAAGGTTGAATTAGCAAAGAATTTATTGGCAAAGGCCAAGGAAAAGAATGTAAATCTTCTCCTTCCTGTAGATAATGTTGTCGGCAAGGAATTCGATGCCAATACCGAGGCTAAAACAGTACCCTCCGACGCCATTCCGGATGACTGGATGGGTCTCGATATCGGGGAAGAAACAATAAAATTGTTCTCGGATGCTATTAAAGGTGCAAAAACCGTAGTATGGAACGGACCTATGGGTGTATTTGAAATGGAGAGATTCGCAAACGGGACAAGGAAGATTACGGAAGCTTTGGCAAATTCAAATGCAATAACAATAGTAGGCGGTGGCGATTCCGCTGCAGCAGTTGAGCAACTGGGATTTGCCGATAAGATTACCCATATTTCCACCGGTGGCGGCGCATCGTTGGAATTTCTGGAAGGAAAAGAACTTCCCGGTATCGCAGTGCTTGATGAAAAAAAATAAAATTCGAGAGGAAGATAGATATAATGGCAAAACGTACTATAATGGCAGCAGGCAACTGGAAAATGAACAAAACTCCAAAAGAAGCTGTAGAGTTTATTAACGCTTTAAAAAATGTTGTTGCAGGCTGTAATTCTGAGGTTGTAACAGCAGTTCCTTTTGTTTGTATTCCCGGAGCCGTTGAAGCTGCAAAAGGCTCAAATATAAAGATTGCCGCACAGAATGTTCACTGGGAGGCAAGCGGAGCTTATACCGGTGAAGTTTCCTGCGCAATGCTCAAGGAATTAGGAGTGGATTACGTAATAATAGGGCATTCAGAAAGACGTGAGTATTTCGGGGAAACAAATGAAATGATAAATAAGAAGGCAAAAGCTATCCTGGACGCGGGAATGATCCCGATTATCTGTTGCGGTGAAACCCTCACTCAAAGAGAACAAGGCGTAACTTTTGAGCATGTCCGCTATCAAATAAAAATTGCCCTGCTTGGTCTCAGCGCTCAGGAGGTTTCTAAAATTGTCATAGCTTATGAACCGATCTGGGCAATAGGAACAGGGAAAACAGCTACTGATGAGCAGGCGGAAGAAGTTTGCTCCATTATTCGCCAACTGATTGCAGAACTTTACGATAACGATGTTGCAGAAAAGACCCGTATATTATACGGTGGCAGCGTTAACGAAAAAAATGCGAAATCCCTTTTCTCAATGCCAAATATTGACGGAGGTCTTGTTGGCGGAGCAAGCTTAAAGCTTGACGCATTTGAAAAGATTGTGAAGTACGACCAATAAAATAGGTTCACTGCAATTATGCCCTCCGGCTGTTTTCCCGGAGGGTATTATGTCTTAGGCAACAAAAATGGAAAGGTATGGATGATTATGCTGAAAAAGAATGGATTTATACCCTCAGACGGTCCTATTCTCCTTGTGATAATGGATGGGATTGGTATATCTGAAATTTCAGAAGGCAATGCAGTTAAAAATGCTTATACTCCTAATTTGGACAGACTTATGAAGGAATGCCCCAATATATTGCTGAAAGCTCACGGAACTGCAGTGGGACTTCCCAGCGATGACGACATGGGTAATTCCGAGGTAGGACACAATGCAATCGGTGCCGGCCAGATATATTCCCAGGGAGCCAAGCTGGTGAATGAAGCAATTAGCAGTGGAGAGATGTTCAGAGGCAAAGGATGGGGAGAGATTCGCTCAAATTGTATTTCCAAAAATTCTACACTTCATTTTATAGGTCTCTTCAGCGACGGAAATGTTCATTCTCATATTGATCATTTGAAGGCCATGATAGTTCAGGCTAAAAAAGAGGGCATCAAAAGAGTGCGGATCCACATTCTGCTGGACGGACGGGATGTGGGGGAAACATCCGCGTTGGAGTATGTAATACCTTTTGAAGCTTTTTTAAACGAGCTTAACGATTCTTCATTTGATGCCAGAATTGCCAGCGGCGGCGGACGCATGTATATTACCATGGACCGTTATGAAGCCAACTGGAATATGGTTGAGCGGGGATGGCATACCCATGTGTTAGGTGAAGGCAGATTATTCAACTCGGCAGTTGAAGCCATTGAAACACTGAGAAAAGAAACGAAAGCAATAGATCAGGACCTGCCTGCTTTTGTCATAGCCGAGAACGGTACTCCGGTAGGAACAATTGAGGACGGGGACAGCGTTATTTTCTTTAATTTCCGGGGAGACCGTGCCATTGAGATATCGAGAGCTTTCGAAGAACCGGGATTTAATTGCTTTGACAGAAAGAGATGGCCTCAGGTTACTTACGCCGGTATGCTGGAATACGACGGGGATCTTCATATCCCAAAACGTTACCTTGTAAATCCTCCTTCTATCAAGAATACCATGAGCGAATACCTGGTTAAAGAAGGGATCACTCAACTGGCAGTGGCTGAGACACAGAAGTTCGGACATGTCACTTATTTCTGGAATGGCAATAATTCGGGCAAGTTTGATGAAATACTGGAGACTTACTATGAGGTGCCCTCTGATATAATACCCTTCGAACAAAGGCCATGGATGAAGGCTGCTGAAATAACCGACAAAGTAATCGAGTTAGTAGGCACCGGCAATTATAAATTTGCCAGGATGAATTTTGCCAATGGAGATATGGTAGGTCATACCGGAAATTATCAGGCTGCTATGATCGGAGTAGAGGCGGTGGATCTTTGCCTGGGAAGATTGATTACACTGATTGAAAAAATGAACGGAGTTCTTATTGTAACAGCGGATCATGGAAATGCAGATGAAATGTACGAAGTCGATAAAAAGACCGGCAAGGTTAAAACCGACAGTGACGGCAGGATTAAGGCAAAAACCAGTCATACTTTGAATAAGGTTCCGTTCATCATATATGATACTAAGAATTCCGGGAAATACCGGCTTAAGAACGGAGATTACGGCCTTGCGAATATTGCTCCGACTGTAGTGAATCTGCTTGGTTATGAGGCTCCTGAAATGTGGGAAGAATCAATGATTGAATTTAAGTAGTATTTTATTGCTTTTTAATATTGTATAGGTTATTATGGATGCAGGGGGAGAAAAGCCCCCTGCTTTTTAAATGTAAAAAAATAAAATAAATGGAGCAATGAATGCGCATACTATGTATTGACTACGGTGATGCCAGGATTGGCGTTGCAGTCAGTGATCCTTTAGGATTGACAGCTCAAATGCTGGAAACAATAAAGTGGAAGAATGATGTCAATAAGCCTGTTCAAAGAATCAGAGAGATTTTTGAGGGTTATGATTGTGAGGCAATTGTTGTTGGCATTCCCCGTAATATGGATGGTACAGTTGGACCAAGGGAGATAAAAACCAGGGAATTTATAAAGATCCTGGAAAGAGAACTTCCGGGCGCAAGAATTGTGCCATGGGATGAAAGACTGACTACTGT
Organism: Clostridiaceae bacterium; assembly: GCA_012728095.1. Lineage (GTDB taxonomy): Bacteria > Bacillota > Clostridia > DSM-8532 > DSM-8532 > DTU059. The sequence goes on along the minus strand of JAAYFU010000001.1, from coordinate 64,558 downwards.
TATGGCTCAACGGGCTATGCATGATATGGGTATTGTTGCAAAAAAACAAAAGGGCAGAATTGACCAAATGGCGGCTGCTCTTATTTTGCAGGGATATCTGGATTCTTTAAAAAGATATCCTTGTTAACTCGAAAGGAGAATAGTATGGAGTACGAAAATGAAATTATTGAATTGACCGGTGAAAATGGTGATTCCATCAAGTGCGAGTATCTCGACACCGTGTTGGTTGATGACAGTGAATACGTTGTATTGCTGCCATTGGATGAAGACGGTTGTGGCTGTGATTCTTGTGAAGATGATGAATGCGGAGCAGAAGTCATCATTATGAAAATCGAAAAGAACGGTGACGACGAGTATTTAGTTCCCGTAGAGGATGACGATGAGCTTGAAAGAGCATTCGAAGCCTTCCAGGAACAAATTGAAGAAGATGATGAGGATGATGAGATCTAAATAGCATCTTGTATTCACAGAAGAAAATAAAGGTGGCACCAGGCTATGATTAAAAAAGCTGTTTTGTTGTTTTTTCTGTCCGGAGTGCTTTTATTTACATCTGCCTGTGGCGGGGCAACCGATGAACCGGTTGCCACCGTTACAGAAACGCCTTCGGCATCACCTGTCCAAACACCCATCACAACTCCTGAACCTGTACCCAGCGAACCACCTGTTTTTAATCCGGATTTTATAATACCTGATTCATCGAAAAGACCTGTAGCGGTAATGATAGATAACCAGGGAGATAAGGTCTTGCCCCAGGGTGGAATCGGCCAGGCACAATTGATTTATGAAATACTTGTTGAATACAATATTACCCGGTATATGGCTCTTTTCTGGGAAACAATGCCTGACATGATCGGCCCGGTAAGAAGTTCACGGCACTACTTTCTGGACTATGTCCTGGAACATGACGCGATTTATACACATGCCGGCGGCAGTACATACGCTTATACTGATATTCCCAAGTTAAAAATTCAGAATATTGATTATCAGGTTCATGGTTCCGCTTTTTGGGATTTGACTGAAGATAAATATAACTGGCAGGATACATATACATCAAGGGAAAGAATAGAAAAATTTATTTCTGATAAAAAGTACAGAACAGAGTCTAAAAGAGCATTCCCGTTTGATTATCACGACCAGTTTACGGTACCTGAAAACGGAACGCCGGCTGAGGATGTTTCTATAAAATTTCACTCATCAAAGGGAAGCAGTAACTGTGAATTTATATATAACCCAGAGACCAATCTTTATGAACGTTTCAGGATGGGGAAAATTCAAATAGACCGTAATACAAATGAACAGGTGAAAACCGCGAATATTATTGTGCTTAAAATGTCATCCCCGGTAATTGAAGGCGATACATACGGGAGAAGAAATCTTAAGAATATTGGGAGCGGAGACGGCTTTTTTATTACAGGCGGCAAGGCAGTTCCTATAAAGTGGTCAAAGACAGCAAGAGATGCACAAACGGAATATACCACCCAGGATGGAAAACCTATTGTTCTTAACCGCGGACAAACCTGGATAGAGATAGTATCGAATCTTGATTATGTAACAATGAAATAGTAACCATAGGGACAGAAACATTGGTTATATATTAGTTCAGGGACAGTATTGCAAGAATAACTGTCCCTTTTGTTAATTCTGGCCTGTTATCGTCATTAATTGGGCGGGTGCAAGATTCTCATTTCGAACGCATTTAAGCACGTATGTCTATAATTCAATACCGCCGTTTTATGACATTCCTCCGCTTGCGCTACGTCATGTCCCTGGGAAGGGGGTCTTCCTCTCACGGGTCGCTCATACATTTCAATGATGTTAACGCTCGGTGGTCTTTTCTCCGAAGCAGATCGGCGTATCTCAATGAGAAACCTTGCACCCCCTATTTATGTCATCCAGAGCAAAGCTTGCCCCTACTGTCATCCTGAGCGTAGCGCAGCGGAGTCGAAGGATCTTATCTTTACTGTCATTCTGAACGAGCGAAGCGAATGAATAATCTTTATACGACTAAAGATTCTTCGCTGCAGAATGACAGAGGGGATCAGATTCTTCACTACCGCTCAGAATGACAAAGTGGATCAGATCCTTCACTGACGCTCAGAGTGGCACATGGAGTTTTCAGGATTACAAAGGAGACGCTGCTTGCGTTATTTCCATAAGCTTTTTTGCGGCAGCCGACAGGGACACGTTTTTTAAGAAACAAAATCCTATGGAACGTTTTGGTATTTCTTCATCGAGTAATACTTTATAAAGTTTTTTGCTGTTCAGATAATCCAGTGAGAATTCCTCTACCACGCATGCTATCCCGAAATTAAACCTGGCAAATTCCAGCAACAGGTCGTGAGAGCCTAACTCAATTTCAGGCTGCAGTTTAAGACCCTTGGAGGCTAAAAACTTTTCGACATATTGCCTTGAATTTGATATTCGTTCAAGAAAAATCAACGGGAATTTCATTATATCGGCCAATGAATACCGGTTCAGACTCAGGTTCTTATATTTTTCCCCGCATACGAATATATCATGAATATCCAGGCATTTGACAATTTCCAAAGCAGGATCCTTTACCGGCAGATTACAAAGCGCTATATCGATTTCTCCGGATTTTAACAAATTACATAGCTCCATTGTGGTCCTGTTTATAACCTTAAGTTTTATATTAGGCGAACCTTGATTAAACTTTTCAAGGTAAGGCAATAAATAATACCGGGATATGGTATCACCGACACCTATTTTCATCTCGCCGTAAAGCAAATCTTTAGCTTCCGAGAGTTTCTTTTCTCCGGCTTCTATAAGTTTTACGGCAGAGCTTACATATTCATAAAGCATCTGCCCATCTGTTGTTAACTTTACTCCTTTTGAAGTCCTGGTAAAAAGTCGCGTACCAAGTTCATTTTCCAGATTCATAATAGCCTGGCTGACAGCCGGCTGTGTAGCATAAAGAGCTTTTGCGGCCTTTGAAAAACTTCGATGTTCAGCCACTAAGCAAAAAACCCGGTATGAATCTAGTTTTATCAAACCATAACACATCCTTATATCAATTATTAATTGTATTGATTTTACTTATATCATATTTGTCTGTATAATACAAATATAGTTCATTTTTTACGGAGGATTTTGTATCATGGAAAGAATAGTAGGAACTGTTTCGAGGGGGCTTCGCACTCCGATTATCAGGCAGGGAGACGATATAGTGCAGATTGCATCGGAAACGGTGTTGAAAGCGTCTGAACAGGAAGGATTTGAAATAGAGGACAGGGACATCCTGGCAATAACCGAATCAGTGGTAGCACGGGCTCAGGGTAATTATGCACATATTGACGCAATAGCAAAGGATGTTAAAACGAAATTCGGTAACGATACGCTTGGAGTTATTTTTCCCATCCTAAGCAGAAACCGCTTTGCCGTATGTCTTAGCGGCATTGCCCAGGGAGTGAAGAAGATTGTCCTGATGCTTAGTTATCCTGCTGATGAAGTAGGAAACCATCTTATAGATGTCGATCTTCTGGATGAAAAGGGGATAAACCCCTGGACCGATGTTCTTACTGAAAAAGAATACAGGGATTTGTTTGGATATCATAAGCACGTATTCACGGGAGTGGACTATGTAGACTACTATAAAACTATTATTGAAAAAAAGGGTTGTGAGTGTGAAGTAATCTTCTCCAACAATCCGAAGACCATACTGAATTATACGAAGAGTGTTCTTTGTTGCGATATTCATACAAGAAATCGGACCAAGAGAATCTTGAAAGGAAACGGCGCAGAAAAAGTCTATGGTTTGGACGATATACTGGTGTGTTCTGTAGACGGTAGCGGGTATAACAGGGAATATGGACTGTTGGGGTCCAACAAGGCTACCGAAGATACTGTCAAGTTGTTTCCAAGAGACTGCCAGGAGCTTGTTGACAGAATTCAGCGTGTTATAAAGGATAAGACAGGAAAGACTATTGAAGTTATGGTTTATGGCGACGGTGCTTTCAAGGATCCTGTTGGGAAGATATGGGAGCTGGCCGATCCTGTTGTATCGCCGGGATACACCAAAGGGCTTGAAGGTACTCCAAATGAGGTAAAACTAAAATATCTGGCTGATAATAATTTTGCGAATCTAAAAGGCGATGAGCTTAACAAAGCTATATCCGATTTTATACATGGCAAAAAGAAAAAGCTTGTAGGCGAAACGGAATCCCTCGGCACAACGCCAAGGAGACTGACCGATTTAATCGGTTCTTTGAGTGATTTAACCTCCGGAAGCGGAGACAAAGGTACCCCGATTGTATATATACAGGGCTATTTTAGCAATTACTCGGATTAATATGAGTTTTAAAAGGTTGACATGACATCTTTGACATGACATCCTAGGGAAAGTAAGTAAATAAAATCAACGGGACGGTTATTCTGAATACCCGCACGCGGGTCATGTTGTAATCAGAATAATCGTCCCGTTAATTTAAAATGGAAACCCATTTTAACGCCTGATTAGTATATCCAGTATCAGTGAACCAAAAACCAGCATAACCCAAAATCTGAATGAATAGAGGACTATCCATTCGATTATTTTAACCTGACCGTTAAAATATGATAAACCGGTCATATAAGATACTGAAATGAACAGAGCTAATAAGAGGAAAGCAAAAAATACTATTGAGCCTATTTTTAATATCAACTTGCTATGTACGTTAAGTTCGGTAAAACTTTTTCTGGCGAAGTTGACTAGAGCCCGAAACCGACTTGTAGTATTTTTCTCATTCATAAAAATGCTCCCCCCTTTAACATCTGTTATCTATATATTCTATATATTAAGGTATCATAGTGCCATAACTGTTATCAATCAATAAAATATGGAATCAATGGCTGTATAGGCTTTTTTATTATTATAATACCGAAGGCAGATATGGATGTCTTAAGTATTGGCATATTGTATATTACCACCTTAATTGAATCAACTAACGACTAATAATCCAAAGTTCCAGTTTCTTATAAGATGACTCCATTTTATATAAAAATCATTAATTAAGAATCAGTAAAATATTTAAAATTACTAATAGACAAGTATATTTTTCATATGTTAGTATATTGAAAATTATATCGAAAGGAAAGAGTTTATGGTGTGCATGATCATGAAGTGTAAAATCAAATACGGCATACCGACAGTGAACATCGGGTTCATATCTCCTTTCCTTTCAATAAATGGATCCGTGAATAAAAAATTTATTAATTAGAATAGTAAGACCGCGGTCTTACTATTTTTTTATGCGTAATCTGCAAAGTCGGGCGATAAACAAATGGAAAGGCGGAACAAACATGAAGCTAAGCTCAAAGGATTTTCTGGGGCTAGAAAATGTTTCGGCTGAGGAGATTTCTTATATCCTGGAGACAGCAAAGGAAATGAAGAAAACAGTAAAAAGCTCAATGAAGAAAGTAAACTATCTCCAGGGAAGGTCGGTCGTAACTTTATTTTATGAAAACAGTACCCGTACAAGAGTCTCATTTGAATTAGCAGCCAAATATATGGGAGCCCAGGCAGTAAATGTTTCAGTTGCCTCAAGCAGTGTGGCAAAGGGCGAAACGCTCATTGATACGGGAAGAACCCTTGAAGCCATGGGCACAGATATAGTAATAATTCGTCATCCCCAGGCGGGAGCGCCGCATCTGCTTGCAAAGAATATCAGCGCCTCAGTTATAAATGCGGGGGACGGAATGCATGAGCATCCAACCCAGGCACTTTTGGATATGATGACAATCATGGAAGCTTTCGGTACATTATCCGGTCTAAAAGTGGTCATAATCGGTGACATATACCACAGCAGGGTAGCCAGGAGCAATATTATCGGGCTTACCAAAATGGGGGCCCAGGTTAATCTGTTTGCGCCATCGACCCTATTGCCCACAGGTATTGAAAAACTGGGTGCTAAGGTATTTACAAACATTTATGACGCTGTCGCCGACTGCGACGTGGTGATGGGTTTAAGAATTCAACTGGAAAGACAGAAAAAGTGTCTGTTCCCATCTATAAATGAATATGCAAGGTTTTTCGGAATAAATCCTGAAAACATAAGAGGAGCAAAAAAGAATGCTTTATGGATGCATCCCGGACCGGTCAACAGGGGTGTTGAGATGACTTCCGTCATTATTGACGCAGACAACTCAGTTATTAATAAACAGGTTACAAACGGTGTTGCGGTAAGGATGGCACTGCTGTATCTACTGACAGGGAGGGAATAGTTATGAGAACTTTAATAAGAAACGGAACAGCTATCATAAACGGCAGAGCAGAAAAAACCAACATTTTAATTGAAGAAGACTTAGTGATTTCAACTAAAGCGGACCCTGAGGCTAAAGCCGACAAAATTATTGATGCCGACGGACTCTATGTTCTTCCCGGCTTGGTAGACGCCCATTGTCATTTAAGAGATCCGGGATATGAATACAAGGAAGATATTATATCAGGCACAAGAAGCGCTGCCAGGGGAGGGTTTACTTCAATTGCCTGTATGCCCAATACAAATCCCCCGGTGGATAATGCGGCCGTGGTTCGTTATATTATTGAAAAATCTCGAAAAGAAGGTTGTGTAAATGTTTTTCCCATAGGCGCCATAACAAAAGGGCTGGAGGGCAATGAGCTGTCCGAGATGGGATTTATGCGTGAAGCGGGTATAGTAGCCGTATCAGATGACGGTAAACCGGTCATGAACAGTGATGTAATGAAAAAAGCCTTAATTTATGCCGGACAATTCGGTTTACCGGTTATATCCCACTGTGAGGATTTAAACCTGACAGATAATGGGTGCATGAACGAGGGGTTGACTTCCACGATTCTTGGACTGAGAGGTATACCGTCAGTATCGGAAGATGTGATGGTGGCACGGGAGATACTTTTGTCCCAATACACCGGTGTGCCAGTTCATATAGCTCATGTATCAACAAAAATATCGGTCGAACTTATCCGCCAGGCAAAAAAACGCGGAATAAAAGTTACTGCTGAGACGTGTCCCCACTATTTTACCTTAACCGAAGAAGCCTGCCGGGATTACAATACCAATGCCAAAATGAACCCGCCTTTAAGAAGCCGGGATGATCTTGAGGCTGTTATTGAAGGCCTTAAAGACGGTACCATTGATATTATTGCAACCGATCATGCGCCTCACCATTTTGATGAAAAGAATGTCGAGTTTGAAAAAGCCGCCAATGGCATAGTGGGATTTGAGACGGCACTGGCATTAAGTTATACCGAATTGGTAGACAAGGGGCATTTAAGCTTGTCTCAAATGATTGATAAGCTTACCGTAAACCCGGCTAACATGCTTAAAATTGACAAAGGCAAAATTGAGCGTGGTAAACCTGCAGATATAATCCTGGTGGACTTTGACAACGAGTATAGGGTGGATGTGTCAAAATTTGCGTCAAAAAGCAAGAACTCGCCATTCGACGGCTTTAAGGTTAAGGGTAGGGTTAAGACCACAATTGTTGGCGGCAACATAGTATATGAAGATATATAAACCATGGGGACGGTAATAAAGGTTAAATTTAAAGTCAGGCACAAGGTTTATCATTGAGATAGGATAGTTCGCTTCGAAGGGATTGCTAATGTCATTTTGAGCGTTAGCGAAGAATCCTGTCCTACTTGTCATCCTGGGCGGCAGCGAAGGATCTATAGTTGGTATAAAGATTCTTCACTTCGTTTCACTCGTTCAGAATGACATAAACAGGCGGAGGCGAGGTTTCTCAGAGGTGAGGTATAAAATACAATAATTAAAACAGGAGGCCATATGAATTTTTCAGACAAGCTTGCAAAACAAATTAAGTTTAAGAACAACCCTTCAGTCCTGGGACTTGACCCAAAACTGGAGTACATTCCTGCGTCCATAAAAGAGAAATATTTTGTTAAAAATGTCAGTTATCAAAAGGCAGCGGCAGATTGTATCATTGAGTTTAACAGAAGGCTGATTGATACATTATATGAAATAATACCGGCTGTGAAACCACAGCTTGCCTATTATGAAATGTATGGCCCAGAGGGAATCAGGGCTTTTTATGAAACAATAAGATATGCGAAGGATAAAGGATTATTGGTAATTGCCGACGGCAAACGAAATGATATAGGGACTACCGCACAAGCATACGCTGCCGCCTACCTTGGTAAAACCCCAATAAACGGAACTGAACAGGAAGCTTTTAGCGTTGACGCTCTCACAGTCAACGCATACCTGGGAATCGACGGAGTAAAACCGTTCATTGAGGAATGTGAGAAGAATGACAGGGGAATATTTATCCTAGTTAAGACCTCTAATCCCTCATCAGGCCAGCTTCAGGACCTTAAGCTGCAGGACGGGCGTACAATATATGAAGTTATGGCTGATTTGGTCAATCAATGGGGAAGCACGACAGTAGGGCAATGCGGGTATTCTTCAGTCGGGGCCGTGGTTGGAGCAACCTATCCTAAACAGCTTAGTGAGCTGAGAAAGAGAATGCCGAAAGCGTGGATATTGGTGCCGGGCTACGGAGCCCAGGGCGGGACGGTACAGGATGTGGCCGAGGCTTTCGATAAAAACGGCCTGGGAGCGGTTATAAATGCTTCAAGAAGTCTTATGTGCGCATATAAGCTGGATGTATGGAAGGACAAGTTTACCCATGAAGACTTTGAGAAAGCCGCAAGAGCTGAAGCTGAGCGTATGCGTGATGATATAAACAGAGCAATCGGCAAGTTTTAGTCAGTGGGAAATAAGGAAAGGGAGAAAGTATGAAGGCTATTTTGGCTTTAGAGGACGGAACCCAATTTGTAGGCCAATCGATAGGAGCTACCGGTACATGTATCGGGGAAGTCGTGTTTGACACAGGAATGACAGGGTACCTGGAGATTCTTACAGACCCATCTTTTGCGGGCCAGATAATAACCATGACCTATCCGTTGATAGGCAATTACGGAATAAACACAGAGGATCAGGAATCCACAAAACCTTATGCCAAGGGATTTATAGTCAGGGAACTCTGTGACGAGCCCAGCAATTTCAGATCCCAGGAGACTTTAAACAAATATTTGAAAAGACACAATATTATCGGAATACAGGGCATAGACACCCGTGCTTTAACGCGGATTCTTCGAAATAAAGGGACTATGAACGGGGTAATATCGACTGATGCTGACTTTAAATTGGAGGACTGGATTGAGAAAGTTAAGAATTATAGAATAATCAATCCTGTTGAGAAAGTAACCGCAAAAGAGGTCAGGCATATTGAAGGCTCGGGAAGAAGGATAGCACTTTTGGATTACGGGATCAAAACGAATATTATACGATGCCTGGTAAAACGTAACTGTGATATATATGTATTTCCGGCCACATCTTCAGCTGATGAGATCCTGGCGGTTGAACCTGACGGAATAATGTTGTCAAACGGACCGGGCGATCCTAAGGACTGTACTTATCAAATTAAAGAATTGAGAAAATTACTAGGGAAAAAGCCTATGTTCGGTATATGCCTGGGGCACCAGCTGACTGCCCTGGCATACGGCGGGGATACTGGAAAACTCAAGTACGGGCACCGTGGGGGAAACCATCCGGTAAAGGATTTGGAGAACGGCAGAACCTATATCACATCCCAGAACCACGGTTATGTTGTGCTGGCTGAAAAACTGGACAATAGAAAAGCCGTTGTAAGTCATATCAATATCAATGACAATACGGTTGAGGGCATAAAGTATCTGGACACACCAACATTCACGGTTCAGTTTCACCCGGAGGCATCCCCAGGTCCGAAAGACACCGAATATCTTTTTGACAGGTTCATGGAGCTCATTGACATGTACAAAAACAGGAGGATCAATTATGCCCAAAAGAAATGATGTAAAGCGTGTTTTGGTTATAGGCTCAGGTCCCATAATTATTGGTCAGGCGGCAGAATTCGACTATGCCGGAACCCAGGCCTGTCAGGCATTAAAAGAGGAAAGGATCGAGACCATACTGGTTAACAGCAATCCTGCCACAATAATGACGGATTCGGAAATTGCGGATAAGGTATATATAGAACCCCTTAATGTGGATACGCTAAAGAAAATAATAAAAAAAGAAAAACCCGACAGCATCCTGCCTACCCTGGGCGGACAGACAGGGCTGAATCTTGCCACGGAACTGGCCGAATCAGGCTTTTTGCAGCAGGAAGGAGTTAAGCTCCTGGGAACAAGTGTGGAGGCAATACGTATGGCTGAGGACAGGCAGCTGTTTAAAGACACTATGGAATCAATAGGCGAGCCCTGTATCCCCAGTAAGGTGGTAAATTCCGTCGAGGATGCATTGGCCTTTGCAGATGAAATCGGCTATCCAGTAGTCGTAAGGCCGGCCTTCACTCTTGGCGGAACCGGAGGCGGTATAGCATATAATGTTGAACAATTGAAGGAAATCGGCTCAAACGGCCTGCGTTTGAGCAGGGTGCACCAGGTCCTTATTGAAAGATGCGTGGCTGGTTGGAAAGAAATCGAGTATGAAGTTATGAGAGACTCCAAGGGTAATGTGATTACCGTGTGTAGTATGGAAAATATTGACCCGGTAGGCGTTCATACCGGTGACAGCATAGTCGTTGCACCCACCCAGACACTGGGCGACAAGGAATATCAAATGCTAAGATCTGCAGCTTTGAATATTATCACGGCCTTGGGGATAGAGGGCGGGTGTAACTGCCAGTTCGCGCTTCACCCGGATAGTTTTGAATATGCAGTCATTGAAGTAAATCCCCGTGTGAGCCGCTCTTCAGCCCTTGCGTCCAAGGCAACCGGCTATCCTATAGCGAGGGTGGCTACAAAGATCGCAGTAGGATATGGTCTGGATGAAATAAAGAACGCTGTTACAGGTAAAACATATGCCTGTTTTGAGCCTGTGATCGATTATTGCGTGGTAAAAATACCAAAATGGCCTTTTGATAAATTTGTCTACGCAAAACGCACCCTCGGGACACAAATGAAAGCTACCGGAGAAGTTATGGCAATAGGCAACTCATTTGAAGCTGCTTTGATGAAGGCTCTCCGTTCCCTGGAACTGGGGATTAAAACACTGGAAACACCTCTTTGCAAGGATCTGGACGACAAAACCCTCAGAGAATCGCTGCATGTGGTTGATGACAATCGTTTGCTGGTGGTAGCCGAGGCGATACGCAGAGGAATTGCGCTAGAGGATATCAACAATATTACCAAAATCGATATGTGGTTCCTCCACAAAATCAAAAAAATAGTGGAGATGGAGGAGCAATTAAAAACTCTTACCAAAGAGAGCCTGAATAAGGATATACTTCTTAAAGCCAAAAAGATGGGCTTTTTGGATGAGGTTATCGCTAAATATACCAACTCTACCCGAAAAGAAATTAAAGAACTGAGACATAAATGGGGTATTAAACCGGCCTATAAAATGGTTGACACCTGTGCCGCCGAATTTGAAGCCCAGACTCCTTACTATTATTCAACCTATGATGAATACTCGGAATCAGTACCGTCTAAGAACAAGAAGATAATCGTTCTGGGGTCGGGACCCATTCGCATCGGACAGGGGATCGAGTTTGACTATTGTTCGGTCCATTCGGTATGGGGACTTAAGGAAGAAGGGTATGAAGCAATAATAATAAATAACAATCCTGAGACCGTTTCGACCGACTTCGATACTTCCGACAGGCTCTATTTTGAACCTTTAACTCCCGAGGATGTGGAGGAAATAATCGAGCTTGAAAAGCCTGAGGGCGTTATCGCTCAGTTCGGCGGACAGACTGCCATCAAGCTTACCAATCCTCTTGCTGAGGCAGGCGTTAAAATATTCGGTACCGAGGCAAAGTATGTTGATGCAGCCGAGGACAGGGAGAAATTTGACGCCATATTGGAAAAACTGAACATCCCGAGACCTAAGGGAGCCACTGTAAGGACCCTGGAAGAGGCAATAAACGCTGCCAACAGCCTTGGGTATCCGGTCCTGGTTCGCCCTTCTTATGTCCTGGGCGGCAAAGGCATGGAAATCGCCTATAATGACAATGATATCAGAGAATACATGGAGATAATATACAGGGAAGAACAGGAACACCCTGTTCTGATCGATAAATACATGATGGGCAAAGAGCTGGAAGTTGACGCGGTTTGTGACGGCGAGAATATCCTGATCCCCGGAATAATGGAGCATTTGGAAAGGGCAGGAGTACATTCTGGAGACAGTATATCCATATATCCTCCTCAGGATCTTTCATTCAACGCAAAGGAAAAAATAATAGATTATACTGAAAAGCTTGCAAAGGCTCTTCATATAATCGGCATAGTAAATATTCAATATGTGCTGTTCAATAACGAGATCTATGTCATTGAAGTAAATCCCAGATCCAGCCGTACAGTGCCATATATAAGCAAGGTTACAGGAATACCGCTGATTAAAATGGCAACCCGTATTATGATGGGCAAAAAATTGACCGACTTTCCATATGGAACAGGTTTATTCAGGGAGCGGGATTTTGTGGCGGTAAAGGTCCCGGTATTCTCTTTTGAGAAACTCCATGATGTTGATACAGGCCTGGGTCCTGAAATGAAGTCGACCGGTGAGGTCCTGGGAATAGCTAAGAATTTTCATGAGGCAGTTTTGAAAGGGATAGTGGCTTCAGGTTTTGTCTTCCCTGAGCCGGGAAGCGGTATCCTTCTTACTGTCAGAGACACCGACAAGCCGGAGATCCTGGATCTGGCAGATGGATTTGAACGACTGGGATATACTCTGTATGCGACAGGTAAGACGGCTCTTTATTTGAATAAACATGCCATTGCCACCAACAGCGTCAAGAAACTGGATGAAGGTTCTCCTAATATAATTGAGCTTATGGAGCAGGGCAAAATTAAAATGATAATAAATACTCCCACTAAAGGCCGGGATGCCAGAAGAGACGGTTTCAGGATAAGAAGAAAGGCTGTTGAGCGTTCTGTTCCGTGCCTTACAAGTCTTGACACAGCCTATGCCGTCCTGCATTGCCTCCAAACTGGCAATAGACCTGAAGATTTTGATATAATCGATATCAGTGAAATAAAAATAACGGGAGATATAAATGAATAACAGAATAATCACAACTTATGGCCAGGACATATGGAAAATGACAATAGATGTTCTTAGAAAAGCAGCACTGGAGAAAATGATACCAAAGAGTGCTCTTATAGGGATAAAGCCAAACCTGGTGGTGTCTAAGCCTTCATCCTCGGGAGCCACAACATCTCCGGTCATTGTCTCAGCGCTCATAGAATATTTGAAAGAACATGGACATGATAATATTGTTATCCTTGAAAGCTCATGGGTGGGAGACAGCACAAAAAGGGCGTTTAAAATCTGCGGCTATGAAGATATATCAAAAAAATATAATGTCCCGCTTTTTGACATTAAACAGGATACATATACAGTCAAAACCTATAACGGGGTGAATATGGAAGTTAGCAGCAAGGTGCTTTCACTGGATTTCCTCATCAATGTGCCGGTATTGAAGGGTCACTGCCAGACATTAATGACAGGCGCCCTCAAAAATATGAAAGGATGCATTTCTGACAGGGATAAACGAAAATTCCATACTTGGGGTCTTCATAAGCCTATCGCTTATTTGAATAAGATCATAAAACAGGACTTCATCCTGGTGGATGGTATATGCGGTGATCTTGACTTTGAAGAAGGTGGAAATCCAGTTCAAATGAACCGTATTTTCTGCGGTACCGACCCTGTATTGATGGATTCATATATTGCAGCCAATATGGGATATAAGCCATATGATATTGATTATATAAGAATAGCCGAAGAAATAGGGATCGGAAGCTCGGATATCGAGTTTGCCGATATTATCGTACTTGATAAGGATGAAAGCATTGCCAGACCGTCTCCCTCAAGAAAAGTACAGAAGCTTTCACAGTACGTAAATGCCAAAGACGCATGCTCGGCATGCTATGCAAATTTGATCCATGCTCTGGCAAGGCTTGATGGTGATGGATCATTACACAAATTCAAGAATGATCAAATTCTGATCGGACAGGGATACAAGAGTCAGGAAGGCAGCGGGATAGGCATAGGAAAATGTACTTCGGGCATATGTAAAAACATAGGCGGCTGCCCTCCGTCAACAACGGCCATTCTTGATTTTCTTAAAAAGATATAAAGCTGTCAGTTGCCGGAAACTGGTCTTACAGTCGTATTAACCTGAAGAGAGAGTAATCGATGACAAAACGTGAACTATATGAAAAAGTTTATGATATTTTAGATAAAGTCACACCCCTTAAGTCAGACTGCGGAGAATTATGCGACAAGGCTTGCTGCAAATCGCCGGATGAAGATGCAGGAATGTATCTTTTCCCCGGCGAAGAAGTAATGTACTCTGATGCTCCGTCCTGGCTGAAAATTGAACTTTCGGATTTTACCTATGGCAACAATAAGCCGGTATTGATTGCGATATGCTCGGATAAACGTCAAAGGGAATTAAGACCTTTGGCATGTCGGATTTTCCCTTTGACGCCATATATGAACCATAACCGGGCCATGAGCATTATAATGGATCCGAGAGCTGTTCCAATGTGTCCATTGGCACGGCAGCCTGTTTCATATCCATTGGATGAGGATTTTGTCGATGCTGTTTCCAAAGCTTTCAGGCTTCTTGCTAAAGATAAGGAAATCCTGTCTTTCATTTCAGCAGTTTCAGGATTGATAGATGAACAGGAAAGACTTCTTAATCTTTTTGCACCCGGATATAATAAAAATAGAGGAAAAAAACAAAGAGGCGCGATACGCAGAAAACGATATTGAAATTCTGGCTAAAATATTTTCCGGTCTGATCGGAGGTTTATATTATATAAAATGAAGTTATAATGCCGGTCAACAGTGGACATTGCCGTCTTCGGATAACTTGACAAACGCTGAAACCGTTGCTATAATTGCAAAGTATTAAATCTGCGGACATGGCGGAATTGGCAGACGCACTAGATTTAGGATCTAGCGGGAAACCGTGGGGGTTCAAGTCCCTTTGTCCGCACCAAATGGGTTACAGTATTTTATAACTGTAACCCGTTCTTTTTATCCGGACAAATCAAAAATTATCATCCGAACTAGAATCAAAGTGTGATAACACATGGCATTAAAGTTGTTATACTTGATTTTTGTCATAATATAATTATTATGGTATAATGTAATGGAAAACTGTAAATCCAAATCCATTATGACGTTTTATATGCCTTATGATAAAACGGTTTTTAATGGATTCCAAAGCAACAATATTCTTTAAATAATTCAAATCATTCAAAAAACGCATGTTTTATTAAACACCAGAATTATTTAATTGTGCTTTGCTGATGACACTGTTTTTTAGCTGCGCTTATTTTATCTATTAATTTTATTTTATAAATAATAATTTTAATTTATATAACTGAAAGGGTGATGATATGCGTATTTCTATCCTGGGGGCAGGTCATGCCGGTACTGCGGTTGCGGCTGACCTCAGCTTACGTGGGCATGAGGTGACGTTGATCAAAACATCCCATGCCATGCACAATAAAAATTTCGATTATCTGATCCATAATAATGGTGCAGTCCGACTTATAGAAAAAGATGAAACCCGGTTGGCGCATATTGCGCATGTCACAAGAGATTTATCTTGTATAAGCAGCACCGAAATAATAATCGTATACATACAAACAAATTATCATGAACAGTTGATAAAGAGAATCAAACCGTATCTTCGGGACGGACAGATCCTGCTGTTAAATCCCGGATACCTTTCAACAGCCTATGTGTTGAAACATTGCGGAGATATCAAACTGACAGTTGTTGAAGCCGAAAGTTCATTTATTGACTGCCGGATCAGTGAGCCTGGTACTGTCAGCATTACTTTTCGCAATAAAAGAAATCCGTTGGGAATCTTTCCGGCAAATCACAGGGAAGAGTGCGAAAAAAAGCTTAACAAACTGGGTTATCCTTTTGTATATCTTCCTTCAGTAGTTGATGCTGCGCTGCACAATCCGAACCTTATTGTACACACAATTGGTGGAATAATGAGTATTCCCCGCATTGAAAAAACCAATGGCGAGTATTACATGTACAGAGAGGTCTTCACGCCCAGTGTATGGAGTATTCTGGAGGAACTGGACAACGAAAAAATGGATGTCATGGAGAAGCTGGGATGTAAGCGGGTTCCTTACGTAGAAGCCTGCAAATTCCGTAACACGTTGGATGATACCCGTGACGCCAAGGAAGTTTTCTTTTGGTATGCCAATCTCCCCAATCCGTTAAAGGGACCGACAAGAGTCGATTCAAGATATATTACCGAAGATGTTCCTCAGGGGTTAGTGCTATTGGAATCCCTGGGTTTAGAGTACGATGTTGCTACGCCGATATGTTCTTCTTTGATAGATATAGCCTCAGCTGCCCTGGGACGCGATTTCAGACTGGAGGGCAGGACAGTGGAAAGACTGGGAAGGGATAATCTGGAAAGGATATTCCAGGAGACAGGTGTTGGTGTATATGCATGAAATCAATAAGGCAGGAAGATGGGAAAGACTATGCAGGTCGTTTTATCAAAGTGTTGACCTTTATATGGAGGCGAGAAAAGCGCGAAAGAGCTGCAGAGAACAACTTAAAACTATTAATGGAGGCTTTAGGGGTAGTAAGGAGCTTTTCCGTTCCGAGGTTCTTTCATTTTGGAGAAAATACAATATCAGGCCTGATAAAATGTGGTATGACCTGTATTGCTTTAAGGATAATAAATATGACCCAAGGTATATACCCGAGGACCTGTATTGGCAAAAAATTTACCCTGCATTCAACAGGCCCGGCTTTCGTCATGCATATACCGATAAATGCTCTTACGGCCGGTTGTTTCCCTATTTGAAACAACCCAGGACAATACTTAAAAACAGCAACCATTGTTTCTATGACGGTTCTGGCAGGATTATAAGCTTCAGTCAGGCTAAATCGCTCCTGGAATCCGAGAAAAGATTTGTGATAAAGCCTGCCATATACAGCGGCGAAGGAGTAAATGTCTTTTTCTATGATAAAGATAGCTGTCCTAACATGGATATTCAGAAACTGATGGAATCATATGGCACTGACTATATAGTTCAGGAAGTAATAACGCAGCATGAAATATTGGCAGCAATACATCCCTCATCTTTGAATACAATACGGGTAATCTCATTCCTGTTTGGGGGCGAGGTACATATTTCTTCATCCATCCTGCGGATGGGCGTGGGAGGATCGAGACTCGACAATGTTTCAGCAGGTGGACTTGCCTGTCCGATACAGCCTGACGGAAGGCTCGAGGACAAGGCTATGGATAAGCTTTCCCGGTGGACAGAAAAACATCCGGGCGGAACTGTTTTCAGCGAGATTAAAATACCTTCTTATGACCGTATTATTTCATTAATTCGAAGAGCCCATTTGGATACCCCGCATTTTCGCATAATAGGCTGGGATTTTGCAGTCGATGAGGCTGGCGATCCTGTATTCATCGAATACAACGGAGCGCCCGGAATGAACCAGGTAAGCTGCGGGCCGCTTTTCGGAGATATTACTGAGGCTGTCTTGGATACAATATTTTTAAATAAGAACGAATTTGCTTTTTAACCGTATACCTTAATTATCCGAAACAAAAATATTCTTTTTTTAGTTGCTGAAGAATCATTACGTGAAAATAAAAGATGCTTTATTAAACTGCGCTTTATTTACGATGACAAAACAAAATTCATAAGAAAGGAGATTGATGTATGAACATTTCCATTTTAGGAGCAGGTAACGGCGGGACGGCTGTAGCCGCAGAATTAAGCATGCGAGGACATGATGTCAGTTTAATTAAAACGTCAAATTCCATGCATGATGATAACTTTAATTATCTTATTGAAAATAATGGCATCGTTAAAATCATTGAAAACGGCAAAACAGTAACAGCGAGAATCAAGCATGTATCCAGGGATATTTCCCGAATCAGTAAAAGCCAGGTTGTCATTATTTATATCCAAACCAATTATCATGAAGACTTGATAAAGCGCATAAAACCATATCTTCGTGACGGGCAGATCATTCTTTTCAACCCTGGTTATCTGTCTACCGCTTATGTACTGAAGCATTGCCCTGATATTAACCTTACTGTTTGCGAAGCCCAGAGCTCTTTTGTAGATTGCCGGATCAGTGAACCGGGAACTATAAAAGTCGGTTTTCGCAATGTACGAAATCCTTTGGGTATATATCCCGTATGCCGGACTAATGAAAGCGCCAAGATACTGAATAATCTTGGTTACCCGTTTGCCTATCTCCCATCGGTAATCGAGGCGGCGCTTCATAATCCCAACCTGATTGTGCATACAGTTGGAGGTATCATGAGCATTCCTCGAATTGAAAAGACCAATGGCGATTATTGCATGTATCATGAGGTATTCACCCCAAGTGTATGGAATATTCTCGAAAAACTGGACAAAGAGAAGATGGATGTAATGGAAAAACTGGGATGTGAGAGGATTCCTTACGTGGAAGCCTGTAAGTACAGAAATACATTAGATGATACCAGGGATGCCAAAGAAGTATTCTTCTGGTATGCAAGTATGCCTACCAGGGCAAAGGGGCCTACGAAAGTTGATTCAAGGTATATTTCAGAGGATGTGCCTCAAGGACTGGTCCTTCTTGAAAGCCTGGGTTCAAAGCTTAATGTTGATACACCAATTTGTACTGCTTTAATTAATATTGCGTCTGCTGCCTTAAAACGAGATTTAAGGGCAGAGGGCAGAACTGTTGAACGGCTGGGAGAAACAATATTGCAGCGTATAATTGATGATAAACTGTCCATGGGACAGGTAGAAGAGCTGAAAAGCGATATAGTATAATATAATAATAATATATAAAAACAAGAGAAAGCCTTTGCGGAAGAACCGTGAAGGCTTTTATTTTTGTTAATTTTAACTTATTTTTTACCGATCTAATCAAAATTTTAATTACTAAAATAGAAAAACTAATCTCATGTTATTATTCACTGTTTTATACGAGAATTTTAAGTTAATATAATACTTAAAGGAGTAAATTAGCTATGATTAAGAAATTAGATTTAGTTCTGGGAATCTTATTTGCAGTTGCTACGGTAATATTTATAACTATTTTCTTGACGAATGAAACCTTCTTTAACTGGGCGTTTGCAAGGCACCATAATGTTTTGAGCTGGTATATCAGGCCCCTCTTTATTGTACCGATTGTAATTTTCGCCTTTAAAAAAAGCTTAACCGGTATATTTGGCTCCATATTCGCCCTGTTTACCAGCATGTTCTGGTTTCCCGCGCCGGCTGAGAGCGATCCCAGGGTATTATCATTCCTAGCCTATGAGATGGAGTACTTAAAAGGCGCCTGGACTGCCCCTAAAATATTAATCAGTTTATTAGTGCCGATTTTCTTTGTGATGCTAATTACAGCCGCATGGAAAAGAAGCTGGAAATGGCTTTTAGGTACTGTAATAGGAGCGGCAGTCCTGAAGGTTCTTTGGAGCGTTATTTTCAGCGGTGATGCCGGGCTGTCCATCCTGAAGCCTGCCGTTACGGGTTTGATAATATGCGTTGGCGGTCTCTATTTATACTTAAGAAGACGGGAAGTTAAGAGCAAAGAAAGGTCGAAATAACTACAAGGAGGGTTATTCGGATGGATATTAAACAGGCAATTACACAGAGAAGGTCTGTTAGAACCTACAAAGACGAGCCAATATCACAGGAATTGAGAGAAAAACTGAAAAGCTATATAGCTGATGTGCCCTCACCCTTTAATCCGAGAACAAGATTCGTAATGTTGGACACAGATGAAATAAGTGGCCGAATAAAGCTTGGCACCTATGGTGTTATAAACGGGGCAAAAACATTTATTTGCGGGATATCAGAGAAAGCCTTCAGATATGAAGAAAACCTGGGTTATGCTTTTGAAAGGATTATCCTTTATGCCACGTCTTTAGGTTTGGGAACATGCTGGCTGGGTGGCACATTCAACAGGGCGAATTTTGCAAAGGCCGCAGAATTGAAGGGAAATGAAGTGATCCCTGTTGTATCCCCCGTAGGTTATCCGAAAGAAAAAAGAAATCTCATTGATTCGGTTCTTGTGAAAAGCGCAGGATCCGTAAACCGAAAAGACTGGTCGGAATTGTTTTTTGACGGGAACTTTGAGAATCCTCTCAAAAGAGAAACAGACCATAAAATTGCTGAGGCGCTTGACATGGTTCGACTTGCTCCTTCGGCTTCAAACAAACAGCCCTGGAGAATTGTCAAATCCGGACAACTGTATCACTTCTTTCTATCAAGAACACCGGGATATAAAACTTTATTGGGCTTCGATATACAACGTCTGGACATCGGTATTGCCATGTGTCATTTTGAAATGATGATTCAGGAACTTGGGCTCAAAGGCAAATGGATTGATGAGGATCCGGGTATAAATCCTGAAAAGAACACCGAGTATATTATTTCTTATTTAGTTGAATAATTTAGCAGCTTAATAGATTATTTCATGATTAGCACTCTATAAAAAATAGTTTTTCTATTAGTCAAATATGCAGGTGGAGATATGGATTTATTTGGTGTTTTAGCTTTGATTGGGGGACTGGCATTATTCCTCTTTGGCATGAACCTGATGGGGACAGGCCTTGAAAAAAGCGCAGGAAATAAACTGAAGGGTTTATTGGAGCGTTTGACATCAACAAAATTAAATGGTTTCATAATGGGTTCAGGAGTAACTGCTATAATACAGAGCTCTTCCGCCACTACGGTAATGGTGGTGGGGTTTGTAAACTCAGGTATCATGACCTTGAAACAAGCCATACATGTAATTATGGGAGCGAATGTAGGTACAACTGTAACGGCATGGGTTTTAAGCCTGGCAGGCATACAAGGCAGCAGTTTGTTTGTCCGGCTTCTGAAACCTTCTTCGTTTACTCCTATCCTGGCTCTGATCGGAATTATTTATTATATGTTTGTTAAAAACCGGAGGAAAAAGGATATTGGTTTGATTTTGCTGGGTTTTGCCATACTGATTTATGGAATGGAAGCCATGTCGGAAGCCGTTGAGCCATTAGGCCGAATGGAAGGATTCCGTAATTTATTTTTAGTATTTTCAAATCCCATACTTGGTGTGCTGGTAGGAGCCATAGTTACGGGCATCATTCAAAGTTCATCGGCATCGGTAGGTATTCTGCAGGCTTTATCCGCAACAGGACAAATTACAATGGGAGCAGCCATCCCCATAATAATGGGGCAAAATATCGGTACATGCGTCACAGCCCTTATCTCGTCTGTGGGCACTAATAAAAACGCACGTCGTGCTGCTCTGGTTCACCTTTATTTTAATATGATCGGTACAATAGTATTTTTAACGCTATTTACCATATTAAATAATATATTTGAGTTTTCATTTGTTAACCGGACGGCTAACCATGTTTCAATTGCAATAGCGCATTCGTTATTTAATATTTTATGTACCATAATGCTCTTACCAATGAGCGAATCGCTTGAAAAACTGGCATACAAAACCATTCCTGATGACAATAAGCAGGATAAAGTATCGCTGTTGGACTCTCGTCTTTTTTCAACTCCATCCATAGCCATCAGTCGCAGCCGGGAGGTGGCAGTTGAAATGGCCGTTACTTCCATGGAAGCCATTAAACTGGCATTGGAGCTTATAAATGGTTATGACGAAAACAAAGCGCAAATGGTGAATGATGCGGAACACAGAACTGATATGTATGAGGATGCTTTGGGAACGTATCTTGTCAAATTGTCCAGTCAGAACTTATCGGCTGACGATTCCACAGAAGCGGCTAAAATACTTTTCCTGATCGGCGAATTTGAGCGAATTGCCGACTATGCAATGGATATTACCGAATCGGCCAAAGAATTGCATGATAAGGAATGGGAGTTTTCCGAACCGGCGAAGAAGGAATTAAGCGTCATGGTTTCAGCCGTGAATGAAGTGGTGGAAACAGCAATCCAGGCGTTTACTGAAAATAATTTGTCGTTGGCGGCTAAGGTAGACCCTCTTGAAGAAGTAATAGATGAGTTGAAAAGCACTCTTAAAAAACAGCATGTTATAAGACTACAGAATAACGAGTGTACAATCGGTCTGGGGTTCGTATTTTCCGATTTATTGACTGTCCTGGAGCGGATATCCGACCATTGTTCAAATATAGCCGGATGTGTCATTGAGATGTCGCATGACAGCATGAATATGCATGATTATCTATATAAAGCCAAGCACGATCCAAACAGTGAATTCATGCAGCAATTCAGGGAGTATTCGATGAAATATGCTATAACCAGGGATTAACAGGACCCAAAATCATCACTTTTTTTGTGGAAAACTACATTTTTACTCTCGGATGCCGGATAGGAAAAGATTATTTTATCTTTGGTGGCGCCTTCGCCATCAAGAAAGAGAAAAAAACACTTAATAGGCGGGCAAAGTGTTATTCTCTTTATTATCCCAAGGCGTTGCCTTTTCTGCAATTGAATTAAGGTATGAAGAAAGAGTACGATTCATGTGTGGATGATTGAAAAGAAATGCAGTTACGTGATTATCCACTTTCACCACGATGGACTGCTCCTCTCCTATAACCGAAATAAAGATGTTTTCAAAAGGACTTTCAGGGAGTATATACAAATAATAGTTTTCATTATCTGTAAGAAGTCGTTTAATATTTGCTAAATGACTTGAAAGCTCGGCCTCCTCATAAAACAATGTTTTCCCTATGATTGGCCTGGGCAAATCAATCTTGACTTTATGGGATTTAATTTCGTTTTCATCAGGGATGGCTATTAAATCTGTTATACTGTATTCTTTCAATGAATTTATAAAATCTTCAACATTATTATTGCGATATTCTTCGGCCAATGCTTTTTCTTCATGGCTAAGATTGCTGCGTAATAGTATACTTTCAAACGTTTCGTCCGGCATTGTTGAGATTGGCAAGGTATATCTTAAATGTATTTCATGACCGGACTTTTTAATATAAGTTTGTGTGAAGGCCCGAAAATCATCCGGATTCCTTAAAGAAAAAACATTAACAAGGGGAAGACTATTATTCAAAAGCTCGTTGAATTGCCGGAATTGATATTCAACACGGCTTTTTTCAGTGCAAAATTCGTATTCGGCTGAATCCTGCGTTCCGTATACAAAGGAAGAATTAATACTGCACTTACCCGATAGAATAAATTTGGTTTGGCAAAAGTTGGAATTCTGTTTATTATTCAAGTAATAGGGCTTTATTAATCCAATCATGTAAAGGGGAATCCATTTTTGAATAACTTCCAACATTTCACTAAGGGAACGATGTATATTGTGTATGATATATATTTGGTTTTTTCGATATAATACCTTTGACATTAATGAGGACCAAAGCTTTGCAAATTCAGAGTCTTCTGTCAACCAGTCCAATGGCTGATCGGAATATAGGTAAAGTGTACCCTCATCCTGGGAAGCGGCTATGGTCAAAAGCTTTATTACGGCTTTTCTAAGACATTCAATCCCATAAAAAATTTCGGAATCCGGTTGACTTTCAGGTATAACAGGAAAAGAATCTGTAATATTTGAGGGCATCTCAAATATGGGTTCATAAGAATTCAGCTTGTCTAAAAAACTGCTCGAAATAATGGTTTCATCGGTTTCCAGTTCTGATTGCATCCATTCCAGCAATTTTTTTTTGAGTTCGATTACCTTTTTCGGCACAGGATCACCAATAAGCGGAGACAAGAGCTCATTGACCTTATCATATGGATATGATTTTATCTTTTTCACCAGCCATTGGCAGAATTGTTCGGGAAACCAACTGTTTGCGGTAGGAATCCGCATACCGGTACGATACCTGCTTACCAGGGAAGCGTCGATATGCATGACCTGAGCCAGCTTAATATTAGATATGTCAAAAGTCTCCATTAAAGCATTCAGTTTCTCTGAAAAAGCTTTAAGCTTTTTTGTAGATTTCGTTTTGGGAATTTCATTTTTACTGGTTCTTTCTTTTTTTAAATCAGGAGTATCAAGCCATCGAAGCAATTGGTCGGTAATTAGTTCCAAATCATTCCCAGCGTTAATTTTACATAATATACACAGTTGATCTAAAGTTCCACGTTCCTGGGCTGCTCTTGAAAGACCTTTACATAAACAGTATATTTGCCGGCTTCCTTTGGAAGGAATTCGTTTTCCGGTACGGAACCTGCTAATGAGTGAAGCGTCAAAATTACCTGCACGAGCCACTTCAACATTCGAAAACCTCATGTTTTCGAATAAATAATTAAGCTTTGATTTAAACATCATAGAATTCCCCCCTGTTAACAATTCTAACTTATACTTCCACGGGGTACAATGACAGTTTTTATTATTTTGTCATTGAATCCTGATTGTCATTTGCTGAATACAAGACAGGACAACTTTATAATTAAATATAAAAAATTGCAAAATTAGGGGGAAGGTGAGTATATTTGGCAAAAAAGTTTTTTGGATATGGTGACTTTTTTTGCTCAAATTGTGGGGAACGTATTGAAAAAGGTAAAATGAAATGCCCTGCATGCGGTGCCTGGTATTCTGAAAAGAAAAGATACGGAAACTCTTCTGCATTAGGCGCCGGTGGTATCGGTTGGTCAGATAAAATAAAGGATCCCAGATTTGTAAAATATGACCGTTACTACCGCAAATATAGCCATATTTTGATGTGCGGACTCTCAATTCTAATACCGGCAATCATACTGGCAACAGGAGATATCAGGCCCGATGAAGAAGGTATAACAGTTATATCGTTTATTATCGGAGTCTTGTGGTTATTCGGTCTGGTATCTTTATTTTTTTCCGGGCGAAATAAGCCTGACTGGGAAGGCCAGGTAGTGGAAAAAAGGATAGAACATAAGACAAGAAAGGTCAAATCAGGTGACGATTATATAAAAGAAAATTATGACGAATATATTGTTGTGTTCAGACTTACTGACGGAAGTATAAAAGAAGTTTCTTTTAAGGACAGCCGAACAATGTTTGATTATTACCGAATAGATGATTATGTACATTTCCATGGGAAAAGATACCTTTCGGCATTTGAAAAGTATGATAAATCTCGGGATGAGATTTTGTTCTGTATCAAATGCCATCAGATGAATGATGCACGTAATAATTTTTGTTCAAGATGTGGGTGCCCCTTGTTAAAAGGACAGCCATCCAAGTAAACAATTTATTTTTGTTTTCTTTTCTCCCTTCATCTTTTAGAAATATAGAAAATAAATTTAATCATATATTTTGTTTACTACTAATTACATTATTTGATATAATTTTTTCAACGAAGTGAAAAATAGTAGATTTAGACATGGTTAAAATCCGTTCCAAGGTAAAGGAAGATCGTCTTCTTGCATCGGATATTAAGTGGTTAATTGCTCATCCGGGTCAAAGATTGACGGAGCCTTAATGAATTAAGGGTGAAACCTGGGTGTATAAAGAATAAAAACTATTATGGAGGTAGAAAAATGTTTAATAACATTCCCAAAGCAAAAGTCGGAATCGTAGCGGTTAGCCGAGACTGTTTCCCTGAATCATTGTCTGTTAACAGAAGAAAGGCACTTGTAGAAGCATATAAAGAAAAGTATGACGCAGATGATATCTATGAATGCCCTATATGTATCGTTGAGAGCGAAATCCAGATGGTAGAAGCTCTTGAAGATATTAAAAAAGCAGGATGTAACGCATTATGCGTATATCTTGGAAACTTTGGCCCTGAAATTTCCGAGACATTGCTTGCAAAGCATTTTGATGGACCGAAAATGTTCATAGCCGCTGCAGAAGAGAGCCAGGCTGATTTAATGGATGGCCGTGGTGATGCATATTGCGGTATGTTGAATGCAAGTTACAACTTAAAGCTTCGTAACGTTGGTGCATATATTCCTGAGTATCCGGTAGGAACTGCTGAAGAATGTGCAGATATGGTTCATGAATTCCTTCCGATCGTGAGAGCAGTTTACGGATTGGCTAATCTTAAGATTATCTCTTTTGGTCCTCGTCCGATGAACTTCCTTGCATGTAATGCTCCTATTAAGCAATTATATAATCTTGGCGTTGAAATCGAAGAGAACTCTGAACTTGATCTGTTTGAAGCTTTCAATAAGCATGCTAATGATCCTCGTATTCCTGAAGTAGCAGCAGACATGGCGAAGGAACTTGGCGCCGGTAATAAGAAACCGGAAGTTCTTAATAAGCTTGCGCAGTATGAACTTACACTTCTTGACTGGGTGGAAGCACATAAAGGATATCGTAAATATGTTGCTATTGCAGGAAAATGCTGGCCTGCATTCCAGACACAGTTTGGATTCGTTCCCTGCTATGTAAATTCCAGACTTGCCGGTCGCGGAATTCCCGTTTCCTGTGAAGTTGATATCTATGGTGTTCTCTCCGAGTTTATCGGAACTTGTGTTAGCGAAGATGCGGTTACACTTCTTGATGTTAATAACACTGTTCCTGCAGATATGTATAAAGAGTCCATTGAAGGCAAGTTCCCTTATTCTCATAAGGATACCTTCATGGGATTCCACTGTGGCAACACCTGTTCTTCCAAGCTTGCTTTCTTCGAGATGAAGTATCAGAAGATTATGGCAAGAAATCTTCCTATTGAAGTTACAAACGGAACTTTGGAAGGGGACATTATGCCGGGTCCGGTTACTATATTCCGCCTGCAGTCTACTGCCGATAATATTCTTCGTGCATATGTCGCAGAAGGTGAAGTACTTGATGTCAGAACCAAGTCCTTCGGTGCAATCGGTGTTTTTGCTATTCCTGAGATGGGACGTTTCTATCGCCATGTATTAATCGAGAAGAACTATCCTCATCATACCGCGGTTGCATTTGGTCACTTTGGCAAAGCATTGTTTGAAGTATTCAAGTACATAGGTGTAAGCCAGGATGAAATCGGATTCAATCAACCTAAGGGTATGTTATATAAGAGTGAGAATCCGTTTGCATAATTAGTCAGGCAAATGATAAGTTGGCGATGTGGGAAACTGCATCGCCATTTCAATTATGATTTGAGATATAAAACAAGGTATGATAATCTGATTAAAGGTTTAGATTAGTATTACCCTATTATTTAATCGCCACGTGGAGGTAACGGTATGAAGACTTTTGACATTATTGTTATCGGCAGCGGAGCAGGGCTTGTGGTTGCAGAAGCTGCTCTTATGGGGGGTATGTCATGCGCAATAATCGAGAAGTCAAAATTCGGTGGGACTTGCCTCACTAAAGGCTGCATTCCTTCAAAAATGCTTGTTTATCCATCGGACTTGGTTCGTGAGGCTGAAAAAGGGCATCGGGTAGGTATTGGCTTTAGTAAGCCTGTTGTTGACTGGGAAAAAATATCTAAACGTATGTGGGATCAAATAAACCATAGCATTCATATTGAAAAAAGTCTTAAACGTATCAGGAATTTAGAAGTTTATAAAGGGACAGCGGAGTTTACCGGTAAAAAAACTTTACAGGTAAAATATGATGATAACAGCTTTTCGGAGGAAATCCAAAGTGATCTGATAATTATTGCAACCGGTGCGGAATCCTATATTCCGCCTATTAAAGATATTGAAAAGACCGGTTATATTACTTACGAGACTTTTTTCGGGGACAAGTTCCCCAAAAAACCATGGAAGAGCCTGATAATAGTAGGCGGCGGCGCAATCGGAACAGAGTTTGCTCATGTTTTCTCGGCTTTCGGCACAAAGGTTACCATTGTCGAAATGAAGCCACGTATACTAAGTTCCGAAGAAGAGGAAATAAGTAATATTGTGGAAGCCGAATTTGAGAATAACGGAATTACGGTTCTGACCAACAGCAAAGTTATAGCTTCAGATAAAAAAGGTGATATAAAGACTTTGATCGTAGAGAATACAGTAACTGGAGAAAGAAAGCAAATCGAAGCTGAAGAAATATTCATCGCTTCCGGATTAAAACCCAACACAGACACATTGAAGATCAGCAATACAGATGTAAAAACCGATGAAAAAGGTTGGATAATAACAAACGAATATCTGGAAACCAGTCAAAAAGGAATATATGCGCTGGGTGATATTAACGGAAAATATCAGTTCAGACACAAGGCAAATTACGAAGCGGAAATACTAATTAATAACTTGTTTACTGGCCGTGAAAAAAGAAAAGCATTTTATAATGCCGTTCCATGGGCCATATTCACTTGCCCCCAGGTGGCTCATGTGGGAATGACCGAAGCAGAAGCAAAGAATTCAGGAAAAAAATATTGGGTAGGCAGAAATTATTATTCCCGAATTGCCGGTGGTATAGCTTTGGGTATAACGGATGACTCAACTGACAACGGCTTTGTCAAAATCATCGCAGGTGAGAACAGCACAATACTAGGTGTGCATATAGTAGGTCCTCATGCCGCAATTCTTCTGCAGCCATTCGTGTACCTGATGAATGTTGACTACAGATGTGAAAGGCGGCAAATGAATGAGGACAATAAACCGGTTTATCCGCCGCTTGGAAGCTTCATGCCCATAAATAATTCAATGGTAATACATCCGTCCCTCAGCGAGCTGACTGCCTGGGCGATTGGCAATATTGAGTGGGATTGATTAATGCAAGCAATATAAAAACTAGCCAATTATACCAAGTTCATGCTTCCATAAAAGAATGCGAAGGACTGATTGGTCCAGTCTCTCAACAGGGATAATTCCCTTTTTAACCGCGTTAACAACTGCGGGTATTTGTTCCTCAAAATTCGTGCAACAAATAAGGTCGTTTCCGGCAAGAACCGCGAGAACAGCCGCTTCACTATCGCAGGTATAATTTTGTATAGCCTTCATGTATAAATCATCGGTCATTATAACGCCTTTGAAATTAAGGTCTTCCCGCAAAATCCGATTGACTGCCGGGGATAGTGAGGCAGGACAATTCTCGTCCATGGAAGTGACTATATTATGGGAAACCAGAACGGCGCCGGCCCCAGCGTTGATCCCTGCAATAAAAGGCAAAAAATCATTTTTCAGAAATGTATCATAATCCCTGTTGTCATAAGCGATACCCGTATGGGTATCCAAATTGTTTCCGTAACCGGGAAAATGTTTAAGCATACTGCCAATATGCTGATTTTTCATAGCCGTAACAACAGTTTTAACATATTCTGAAGTTAAAACGGCATCTTTTCCGAAGGATCTCGGGTAAATATAGTCTGAAGGATCAGTTGATATATCGCATACCGGCGCAAGATTCAGATTAATTCCCAATGACTTTAAAAGAATTGCTTTCTCAACGGTATCATTTACGATAGCCTCAAAGCCGCCTTTTTTATATAAGTCCTGCGGCGACATAAAAGGTTCTTCCCTGAACTGTTTATAAAGACTTATACGGTTAACGTTTCCTCCTTCTTCATCAACCCCTATCAAAAGCGGAATTTTTACCGCATCCTGATAACTCTTGATAGTGTATTTTACCTGGTCAATGGTTCTGTCTTCAAAATCCCTGGAAAAAAGGATGTACCCTCCGATATAGTATTGGGTCGCTTTTTTCGCGGCATCCTGCCGGGGACAACGCACCATGAACATTTGCCCGACTTTTTCCTCAATACTCATTTTGCTTAGCAGCTCCTGGCTTCGTTCCAAAAAAGAGGCGGCATTGGAATCGGGATCAGATTTCGAACCCGGGATTTGAGTCGGAATAGGGGTCATTCCGGGGATTTCGACAGGAGGGGAAGAAGGCAGCGGTGTATTCGTTATTCCGCTGATTTCCCTGTCAGGTTCGGTAATAATCGATGTCGGAGCAGGAACGGGAGTATTGTGGTCCCTTCCGCTTTCCAGTCCCTGGTATGCAGATATAAATATAAACAGAATTACAATTGTGATTATAAAAGGTTTAATTGCTCTTTTCATTATTCTCCCGCAACTCAATTTCCATGCAAATAGTACTTTTTTTAACTTAACATAGTAGATGATATATATCAATTATCAAAAATAAACAGTTATATTTACAACAAAAAACGTCATTACATTTAATGTAAACTATAAAAATAAATAATAATATTTTATTTTATAGACAATAAGATAAAAGTATAGTAAAATATGCAATAACAAACAGTAAATTTTGGCATAAGGCGGTTTATTATGTCACAAATTAGGTTGGTTATTGCAGATAAAGATATTTTATACCTGGAAAAACTGAGTGGATATCTACAGAAAAACAAATCCTGCGGCTTTTACCTGGAATTATTCACAGACGCATGCAAATTTATCGAATGGTTGTGTAGCTGCAAAAACGCTGACTTATTGGTTATATCGTCTTCCTTATACAATGAACTTACAGTTAAGCCTAAAAATAAAAACATATTGCTCTTGAGAGACTGTGCCGAAAGCCTGGTTCCCCAGGGAGTTGATAGTGTCAACAAATACAGCCCGGCAGACCGGATTATGAAGGAAATCCTGTCATTATGCGCCGAGTACATTCCAAGGGACATTAACGATGAAAATAAAAACGGACGCATAAATTTGATTCTTTATGCGGACGGAAGCGATGTCCTGAATCCCCTGGCTCAAGGGCTCGCGTATCTCAATGCCGTAAGGGGTAAAAAAGTCTTTTATTTGAATCTGGACGAATTTTCAAACACCGATTCTTATTTTAACAGCGATAATACGATGGGATTGAGCGAGATGCTCTATTATGTCAAATCCCAAAAAGAAAGCTTGTCCCTGAAGGCCGAAGTATGCACTTCCTTTGATGTACATACAGGTATTTATTATATGAAAGGCCATAATAATCCCGAAGATATAAAAAATATCAGCGAGGAAGAATTAAAAGCCCTGATCAGAGCTGTCCAAAGAAGTTTGCCATATGATGAGATAATTGTTTCAAGGGCTTTTTTGGTCGATCAGCTCACTATTCCACTTTTGATCATGGCAGAAAGGATATATATATCTGCTTTAAACTATCAGTCTTCAAAAGACAGGTTGAAAAAAATCGGGGATCTGATAAACGGTATAGAAAAAAATAAAGGTTATCATCTTAAAGACAAGCTTATTTTTTGTATAAGCCTTGCCAGTGATGTTAAGCTTCCGGCAGGTTTTGATATTTCGGGTTTCAAAACCGTATATTTGCCGTGCCCATGTTTTGAAAACCTGGAATTTTTCCCGCCTTCAAACGAGTATCTTGAAGCTTTTGAAGTAAACTTAAATGCTTTTGAGGTATAGATATATGGCCGACATATACGAAATAATCAGGGAAATTAGAAAAGAGGTGGCGATGAACACTGATTCCACCCTGGAATACAGCGCTGAGGAATTTGACAATAAGCTTCTGGAGCAAATAGAAGCCGCATGCTTTTCCAGAGATTTAACCAAATCCTTTAATGTTTCTGAGATTAAATACATAGTAGATACCATATTCAATCAAAT
The DNA here is from genome assembly GCA_012728095.1 of Clostridiaceae bacterium. Lineage (GTDB taxonomy): Bacteria > Bacillota > Clostridia > DSM-8532 > DSM-8532 > DTU059. The sequence continues at coordinate 33,177 of JAAYFU010000001.1, read as the reverse complement.
GCGGCGGCATGACGTTATTGAACCCCTTATAAAAGATCGAAGCATAACCGAAATCATGATAAACGGCCCTAAACAGGTATTCATCGAAAAAAACGGGATGATTTTTGAGACTGATATCACCTTTGAGAGTAAAGAAAGGCTGGAGGACCTTATACAAAACATGGTGGCGCGGGTCAACCGCAGCGTAAATGAAGCGGAACCTATCGTTGACGCAAGACTGGAAGACGGGTCAAGAGTAAATATCGTATTGCCGCCCATAGCGTTAAATGGTCCCTTGGTGACAATAAGAAAATTCCCTGACAAGCCTATGAGTATGGAACACTTAATCCGTTACAAGTCCATAAGCATAGAGGTAGCGCAGTTTTTGGATAAATTGGTTAAAGCCAAATATAATGTCTTCATATGCGGGGGAACCGGCTCAGGAAAAACCTCGTTTTTAAACGCTCTGTCTTCGCTGATACCACAGGATGAGAGAATTGTAACCATTGAGGATTCAGCCGAACTTCAGCTTTTATCCATCAGGAACATTGCCAGGTTGGAAACCCGTAACGCCAATACCGAAGGCAAGGGAGAAATAACCATGAAAACACTTATTAAGACTTCTTTGAGAATGAGGCCTGAGCGGATAATCGTAGGTGAAGTACGAGGAGAAGAAGCATTGGACATGCTTCAGGCAATGAATACAGGTCATGACGGATCCATGTCAACCGGTCATGCCAATTCAACCCGGGATATGCTTTCGCGCCTGGAAACCATGGTTTTGATGGCGGCTCCATTGCCTCTTGAAGCAATAAAAAAACAGATTGCATCGGCGCTTGATATCATTATTTTTCTTTCCAGGCTAAGGGACCACACCAGGAGAGTCTTGGAAATCACGGAGGTTGCCGGGTATAAAGACGGAGAAATATTGCTTAATCCCATCTATGTATTTGAAGAGACGGGCCAGGACGAACACGGGATTATTGAAGGGCATTTAAGGAGAACAGAAAATCCTTTGATAAATAAGAGCAAGGCTAAGCAAAGGGGGATTGAGCTTGAATAACAGGTTTGTACAACCCCGATATGATGTTTATGAAATGAAATTTGAGGAACTCATGGTTACACTGCTTTTGGCCATGGGTACATGCTTTGCGATAGGTCTTATATTCTACGAGAATTTGGTATTGGCCTCAATAATGTCCCTGGCAGGTATCCTGTATATACCTTATCGAAAGAAAGTACAGCTGCGGAGGAAAAAAGAAGTACTGACAATTCAGTTTAAAGATGCCCTCTATTTTTTATCTGTGGCATTATCGGCAGGCAAATCAATGGAAACCGCCATGTTGGATACGTATAAAACAATGCTTGGCATATATCCCGATAAGAACAGCGATATTATAAGAGAACTTGAAATTATAAATCACAGGATCCATATGAATGAACCAATAGAAAAGATTTTTTATGATTTTGCCGAAAGAAGCAAAATTGAAGATATAAAAAGCTTTGCCGATGTTATTATGATATCCAAACGTGCCGGGGGAAACCTGATAGAAGTAATAAAAAACACCTCGGATATCATACGGGAAAAAGTAGAAATTCAGAATGAAATCGAGAATCTTATCAGCGGAAAGAAATTTGAGCAAAAGATTATGAGCATCGTACCTTTTGTTTTGGTGATTTTTCTTAAAAGCTCAGGCTCAGGCTATTTGGACCCTCTTATGACAGATGCTTTAGGGCGCATTATCATGACAATCGCGTTGGCAATGATTTTAACAGGCCAGTTGATAGGTCATAAAATCACGAATATCGAGGTGTAATGATGATAATTATTTGCGTTGGCGTTTTGAGCATAACCATACTTGTTTATTGTATTTTCCAGTGTCTTGCATATGAGAAATACGGTGATTTCTTTGCGCTTCTGGATCATAAGACATATTCATATAAAAAATTTCTGCCCGGCTGTCTCTATATAGTCGAAATGCTGCGGCTTTCAGGCGCAGGCAGATATCAGACAAAACTGAACCAAAAGCTTGTGATGTTACATGGAAGCCGGAACTTATCATATTATTTGAAGGTTTACTGGTCTGTAAAAATTTTTTACTTATTCCTGGGCATAATTTTAGGATCGTTATTATGCATGCTGGAGGGGTCGAAGTATTTAATGCTGATTCTTATTCCCTTAGCAGGAGTAGGGTTATTTTTCCTGGTTGATAATGATCTGGACAATCAATATAAAAAACGTAAATTTCAACTGGAAAGGGATTTCCCCAACTTTGTCAGCAAGCTGATATTGCTGGTCAACGCAGGGCTGAATGTCAGGCAGGCCATAGAGCGGATTGTAGCTGACAGTGACAAATCGGCCCCTCTTTACAAGGAACTGCATTGTGTAATCTCAGATATTAAGGCGGGAGCGCTTGAATATGAAGCATATATGGATTTTTCCGAAAGATGCAAAATTAAGCAGATAACAAACTTTGTAAGCATTATTCAGCAGAACATGAAGCTGGGCGGAAACCAAATGCTGTTCGAGCTTAAAAGAATGGGTACGGAATGCTGGGAAATGCGGAAAAATGTGGCTAGACAGTTGGGAGAAAGAGCGTCTTCGAAGCTGATGCTGCCTCTTTCCATTATGTTCCTGGCTATCGTTCTTATTTGTGTGGCGCCGGTAATTCTGGAGTTCAGGAGCAATTTCTGATGAAAATATTTAGAAAACCGTCAACAAGCGGGCATTCGACATTGGAATACGCTTTATTGATGCCTATAATTTTTATCTGCGTATTTGTATGCATAATAGTCTTTTTGATCCTGTATCAAAAGGCAATTATACAAAATATCGCGGAAGAAGCGGCTCAAAGCCTGTCAAGACAATGGGGATATAATCCTCTGCCGATGGAAGAAATTAACTCGGGCGTGTACAAAAGAGAAACATATGACAGCAGGGAAATATATTGGAACTTAAAACTCCTGTTCAGCGAAAAAAAGAAGAAGGATGCCAGGGAGCATATTGAAAAAAGCATCAGGAACGTTGGCCTTTTGAAACCATATAATTCGCAGGTTTCAGGTGATAATGCCATACCTGCCACAACCGTAAATGTTGATATCAAACCGGGACTGCCTGCTGTGCTTAACATTGAAATAAAAGCGGCTTATATGATGCCTGCAAAGAATCTTATGAAGCTTATTGGCATCGGGGATTGCCTGATTTTAAAAGCAAATGCCAGATCGCTTATATTTGACCCAAAGGACATGATCAATACGACTGATTATGTATACCAGTTAATAAGCTCTACAGACCTTTACCGCAAGTTTATTAAGAAAATTGAACCTTTGAAAAAGAATCTTGACAGGATTTTAAAGGAATAGGAAGGATAAAATGTTCTTAAAACCAAGAGGAAGCGTAACCGTTTTTTTATGTATTGTCCTTGCGGTACTGATTCCGCTTACTTGTATATTGATGGATATAACCCGCTATTCTTTGGCGAAAAAGCAGGCAAAAACCGCTCTTAAAATATGCGCCGAGTCGGTTCTGGCAGCGTATGACAGACAACTGAAGGAACAATATGGACTTTTTGCAATATATCCAAGAGATATTGAAATCATGGAAAAAGAAATTTACGCGCTTTTGTCCGAAAACCTTAATACCGGATTAGCGGTAGACGGATTTACCGATCTTTATGGATTCAAAGTTCTGAATGTCGATGCAATTCCATTTTACAATTACAGCGAACCATTTGTTCTTCAGCAGCTGGTTGCCGAGTTTATGAAGTATCGCGCTCCTGTGCAGGTAGTCCAGGAATTCTATGAAAAAATCAAGGTCATGATGGGACTTATTAAAGAAGGGGAAATGATCGAGCGGAAAATGACCCTTGATAAACTAATGAACGATATCAGAAAAGACCTTGTTAACATATATTGCATGATTAATATTGAACTGGTTAAGTTCAACCATATTACCGATGACTCGGGTAAAACCCTGAAAGACAGGACTGTTGACACCATGACGGAAAGCTTTCAATACGCCATGGATTATTTAACCTTGGCCTACGAACCTGTAGAATCCATAAAAAAAGCAAGAGAAGGTTATATAGCAATATATGATGATTATATAAAAGCAAAAGAGAATTGTGATAGTTTACGACGCAAGCTTGATAATGTGTATGACAAATTGGAAAAGAAAAGAAATGATTTGGCCCAATTAACGGCAAAAGATTTTGAAAAAGAAGGCGAGGATTCCGATTCAAAAAACAATAAGAGAATAGAAACGCTTAACTCGGAGATTGTTGCGTTGGAGGTAGAGTACGATTCGATTGCAGAATCCTACAATGCTGCCTATAAGATATTTCAGCCTTTGGAAGAAAAAATAACCGGCTATAAAAAGACCATTGATGAGGGTTTGGATTATTCCGCCGCAAATCTTGATATGGCCAGAATTAGTAATGACGCGGCAACAAGTGAATTGAGCATATTAATGAACCATGTATGGGATCATTTAACGTATACCACCGATGTTATCGAAATGATGAATGCCATGCTTCCTAAACTGTCTCAGCTGGAAAAAGAGTCCGAATCGTTAAAAAAAGACGCGGATGAATATGAAGGAAGTGTTTCTGATACAGTAAAAGGAAGTCTCGAAGTGCAATTGAAATCAATAAAGGTGGACTTCTTCACTGAGGTAAGGGACAGGCTAACTTTAAACCTTAAGCAGTTGGAAGCCTGGTACGAATCTATAAATGATTTTTATTTAGTCTTATGTAATGTATCCGACGAGATGGAAAAACTGATAAATATAACCGCTGAGATAAAGAAAAACCCTCAAAATATGAATTTGGATTATCAGGGTTATAACAAATACAACAATGTCAGATCAGGTTTTGGAGACCTGAAAGGGAATATTAGAGGTATTAAAGCCATTGATAAAATGGGCGACCTGTATAAAATACCTGCCTACAATCTTGAGCCGGCGGCAAACTCCATAGAAATAAAAGCTTTTAAGAAATGGTTCGATGCGACGTATCTGGGTAAGGAGACCGAAGACAAACAAACCGATGACGAAAAAGAATTGAAGGAAGTTCGGCAAGGGATCAGTGAATTCGCAAATGAAGCGGCAAACCAGGAAGACAGCTCCGATCTTCCTGACGGAATTGACGGAAACCTTGATAATATCGGCGAAAGATATCTTACGCTTCCTTCAGTAAAGGGAACAACAAGTTCAAGGGAGGCATTAATTCAAATCAGCAGGGCAATTACCGAGTCGGGCATAAATAACGTGATTAATGAAAATCCCTTTGAACAGCCTGTTCAGGGATTGGACACCGTCAACGAAAAAGAAAAGAATTTCTTTGACTATGAAATAGAAAGAATTAAAAAGCTTCTTGAAATTATTAAAAACGTAGTGGCAGACGGAACAGAGAGCCTAATTGAAAGTCTTTATATGAATGAATATATTGTTTCGGCTTTTAAAAGTGTAACCACGGCTGACGGACCCGAGCATGATATCGGCTGGGGAAGGCCTCTTGACAAAACTTTTCTGAAACAAGCCGAAGTGGAATACATACTTTTTGGGGATAGCTCGGAAAAAGCAAATGTTGAAAGCGTAAAACGAAGTATCTTTGCAATACGCCTTTTATTCAATCTCCTTCATGTGTATACCGATCCCGACAAGGTTGCTTTAGCATTGTCGCTGGCTACCGCAATATCAGGGTGGACAATCTTTGGCGTTCCCGTAGTCCAGAATTTTATACTTATTGGCTGGGCGGGTATGGAATCCTATATCGATACTAGTTTTCTTCTTAAAGGGAAATCGGTGCCGCTTATAAAAACCTCATCCGCATGGTATCTCGGGGTCGACAATGCCATAAGCAAATTAAAAGATATACTGACTAAAAATGTCAGAAATTATGTAACCGAAAAAATCAGGGATACAGTGGGGCAGGCTTCTGAGGCGGTACAGGAAACTGTAACCGGCATTATAAACGGCAAAATCGATCAGACGTTTGCACCCTTCGAGAAGGGGCTGAATGATTTAGTGGGGGAACCTGACAGCAGCGTTGACGCTGATATGAAAGACCTTGTTAAAAGCGCGGTAAATGAGTATATAAACAACATCAGTTTCAGCGATCTGGACAGTTTTACATCCAGCCTTGAAACAGCAGTCAGAAATCTCGTATCAAGCGTTTCCGATAAGCTGAAAGCTTATGCTCCCGAAAAACTGATTAAGTTTAAAAATGAGCTGAAAGAAGAAGTGAGGAAATTCATATTTGAGTCAGAGCAATATAAAAACCTGGAGGATAAACTTGTCAAGATGGGAACTGATTTACTGAATAAGGGTATTGATGCCGCCGGAGAGCAGCTTGACAAGTTCCTCGGGGTTCCCGGAAAAAGCGGCAGAAACAATATAACCGGAAGATTGATAATGATGGATTACACGGATTACTTAAGGCTCATGTTACTGGCCGTTTCGGCCGACACAAAGGCATTGAGAACCGCCGACCTCATACAGCTGAACATGCAGGAAGCGGCTGAAAATCATGATATTTGTATAGATAAGTATAATACATATATTTTTATAAAAGCCGAACTGGACTTTACCCCCTGGTTTATTCCGGAAAGGCTTTTTAGAAATGGTGATTCAGGGATGATTTCAGTTGAATGGAGCCAGGGCTATTAAAACTGAAAATAAAGTGGCAAAAGGAAGCTCTACAATTGAAGCGGCAATTGTTTTGCCTTTCTTTCTTATTGTCTTTTTATCCTTTGCCTATATTATACGGATATTTTTTGTATATAACACAATGCAGGAAGCTCTTTCCGAGATAGGGCGAAGATATGGTTACATGAGCTATTTTTATCATTTTACCGGGTTGAAGGATTATTCGGACGCTTTGAATGAAGCAGCGGATGATGCGCAAAACACGCTTTCAGGTCAACGAGAGCTTTTGGTAAATGCATTTAATGCCTTTAATGAGGCCGTTACCGGTGATAGTTCGCAGACAGGTTCCATGGACAACATTACGGCAATTTTGGAAAAAGCGGATAATCTAAGCAACGCGTCAACAGAAGCAATTAATGTGATTCAAAATATAGTTTCCGATCCGAAAGCCGAGCTTAAACTAATGGTTACAGTATTCGCAAGGGACTTAAACTATAAGATTACCAATCAACTGGTGGGTCTTATGGCCCGGTGCAGCCTGGCAAAAGAGTTGGAGAAAAGAGTCGGAACAAACAAAGATGATCCTGCTAAAACTTTAGGGATAACGGGTGGTTTAAGCGGGCTGGACTTTTCACAAACTAACGTTTTCGGAGATTCTGAGTCCATGGAACTTGTAGTAAGTTACAGCGTAAAAGCTCCTTTGGTGTTTGCATTCGTACCCGATATCAGGCTTTCCAACAGAGTCAGGATAATAGCCTGGACAGGCGGAAGGGGCGAATCGGTCAAAAGTAAAGAAAAAGTCGAAGAGAAAGAAAACGCAAGTGTCTGGACAAAGATGGACAATGATAAAAGATATTGGGACCGTGGTCTTGAAATAGAAAAACTTGAGGTGGAAAAGCTTAATGCGACAGCCACACCAATAAAGTATCCGGTTATTGATGCTTATAAATATAATGAGTCCACAGCCACGGTAGAATACTATGATGTATTTACTCTCAATCCGTTTATGAAGACGTACAGCGAAAAACCTTCGGCCATAAAAAGCGAGATAAAGAAACATGGCAAAAGGTTGTTGGAATTCGGAACCCCAGATTTTCTGAAAGATGCGGATATAAAAGAAGTAAAACGTATTGTTATTATGGTTATTCCTGAGAATTCAGGCCAATATGTCATTGAACAATATGAAAAAGCAAGGGAAGAATTAAAGAAATATAACGTTGAGGTGTGGCTTGTGAAAGGTTATGGCAATTATGAAGCCGCCGAACAGGCTGAAAAACTGAAAAAAGCCTCATAAAAAGGAGAGAGCGAAATGGAAAACAAGGAACAAGGATATAGTATTAGTTACAAGAATATCTCAGGAAAGAATTTGCTTGTGTACACTTTCAGGGATGAGGATCAACTGGTGAATTATCAATTGGAGATGCTGGCCAAAAATCAAATTAAAGGATTGTTAAAAAGTGATGTAATCCGGATAAACGGTGTAACTCATCTGCAATTTGATATAACTTCCCTTGTCCCTGTAAAAAAGCTTTTTGAAAGACGAAAATTCAGCAGGAAGGATTTTATCTGTATAATCAGGCAGATTACTGAATTACTGGCGGTAATGGAGCGGTATCTTCTTGACAGCAGCGGGATTGTCTTTGACAGTACATATATTTTTGTAGATCCCCAGACTCTTGAACTAAGGCATGTTTATCTTCCCACTAGGGACAGACATCATGGTTCAAATGCTATAAAAGAATTTCTTTTGGACGTTATAATAAATGATATCCGGTTCCTTGACGAACCTTCGGACAACTTTATACAGAGACTCATTGAAATACTTAAAGACCCGGATTTCCAGGAGATCTCGCTTAAGAAATACTTAAATGAAATAGACAGGATAAACAAAGTTCATATTAATATTGCCGGATCCATAAAGGATTTGCCTGAAAACGCAGCTAGTCCTCAATTATCCTGGTGTCCGATAGAGATACAAAAGGTCAATGAGCCTGTTCAGGTAAAAAAATCATGTTATCCTGCCAAATCGTACATTATTTTATTCTCGGTAATAGGCACACTGGTCATTTTTTGTATTGCCTTAATTCTGTCGGGTATTTTATCTCCCAGTAATCCGGACTCTCTTCTTTCGTTATTCGGTTTTGTCTTAATAACAGGGGCAGTTATTTATCTTGTTTACTCTAAATTATTTACTCCTGATAAGAAAATCGAAAAGATTATAGAGAAAAAAACCGATACGAAGGAACCGTTTATAGTCGGACGGTATGTTAATAAGGAATTCTCCGAACCGGTTTTTGCAAATGGGGGAATATTCAAAATTACGGACGTGAAAAAAGAAACGGTGCCGATGATCGAAAGAGATTCGGCTTCATCCGGTACACAGAGCATATTGTTCGCATCAGGGAAAAGTACATCTGAAACAAGACCGTTTTTCAATAACTTAGACAGCCCGAGTGAACAGGACAGAACTGTTATTTTGAATATGGGCGGCTTGAATATTCCGTATCTTAAAAGATTAAACTGTAACAGTACTGAAACTATTCCTATGAAAAAGTTCCCTTTTATGTTAGGAAGGCTTGAGGGACAGGTTGACTATTGCATAAAAAATCCCGCCGTAGGCAAGATGCATGCTGAAATAACCAAAACCGAAGAAGGTTATTTCATCAGCGACATGAATTCCAGGAACGGTACCATGATAAATGGTGTAAGGGTTGAACCGATAAAGGAAAACATGATAAAAAACGGGGATCGTATAACTCTGGGTAATGAAGAATTTATCTTTTATTGCGGAAATACGGGTTAATAATATTTAAAATGGTCAAGTAGAGAAAAGTATTTCTGACATTGGAAAGATACATAGAGCGCCGTTAGTATAATTTTAGTTAGCATAAAAGAAAAATTTTTTCATAAATGATCCAATAATGATTAATAAATGAATATTATATATGAATATGCTAAAGATAACACAAGTTCAGGTTTCACAAAGGGGATGTAAGTTTAAACATGAAAAGAACCTTCTGCATGAAGTTAGAGTAGATGCGCCAAACGCAAATTATGCAGCAATGTATTACAAAACGAAACATAAACACATTTTTTATACTTGACAATATACTTATTGGTGAATATAATATCGTTAAATATATCAAAAACTGGATAGATGAAACGCATTGATGGAGAGTAGTAGCGATACCTCTCAAAGTTACAGAGAGCTGCCGTTTGGTGAAAGTGCAGACTTTGAAGTACGTGAAACTCGCTCCGGAGCGGACCGCTGAAGTAAGCAAAGGCTTATTGTAGGTTGGTACGGAAACAGCCGTTACACTGTCAGGCATTGATTGATGCCGGTTGAGTGGGCACATTTATGTGTCAATTAGAGTGGTACCGCGGAGTATAACCTTCGTCTCTTACAAAGAGATGAAGGTTTTTTTATACCACAAAATGTATACGGTTCAATATTGGGAATGTTGCCAGGCAGACAGAATATCCGGATAAATACAGCTGTAATTGCGGCTTATACAGACAACCAAATGTAATAATCATTTTATTTGGAGGAGGATAGTGTTATGAGCGAACTTATCAGCATCACATTTGGAGATTTGCTTGAAGATGTTGCAAGAAAATACCCTGACAGGCTGGCTATCAAGTACATAGACAGGCCGTATCAAAGAACATGGAAGGAATTTAACGATGAGGTTGACCGTGTCGCGAAGGGCTTTTTGAAAATGGGTATTACCAAGGACGACCATGTCGCAATATGGGCTACCAATTATCCGGAATGGCTTATTACCATGTTTGCAACAGCAAAAATCGGTGCCGTTCTAGTTACGGTAAACACGAATTACAAAATATTTGAGGTAGAATACCTGTTACGCCAGTCGGATTCCAAGTGCCTGGTTATGATTGAAGGTTTCAAGGATTCAAATTATGTAAACATCATAAACGAGCTTTGTCCCACCCTGAAGGACAGCAAGCCCGGAGAACTGAATAACCCGATGCTGCCGTTCTTAAAGTATGTTGTATATATCGGTGATAAAAATTATCCGGGAATGTACAATTTCAAGGACCTTTACACCATGGGAGACGAGTATCCCCAGGAGGAATATGAAAAGATAAAAAGAAGCCTGGATCCCCATGATGTTATCAATATGCAATACACTTCCGGTACGACGGGATTTCCAAAAGGCGTTATGCTAACCCATTTCAACATTATTAATAACGGAAAGAGCATCGGTGACAGGATGAAATTTACTGAAGAGGATAAGCTGTGTATTCCGGTGCCGTTATTTCATTGTTTCGGTTTGGTATTGGGTGTTACAGCATGCCTTACCCATGCAACTGCCATGGTTCCGCTGGAATATTTCCAGCCCTTAAAAGTAATGGAGGCCTTGCAGAACGAAGAATGCACCGCTGTTCACGGTGTTCCTACCATGTTTATAGCCATCCTGGAACATCCGGAATTCAAGAAGTTCAAATTTTCCAAATTAAGAACCGGCATTATGGCAGGTTCACCCTGTCCCATCAAGGTTATGCAGGACGTTGCCAATGTTATGGGAGCCAGGGAAATAACCATTGTCTACGGTCTGACCGAGGCTTCTCCCGGCTGTACTCAGACAACCACTGATGACAGCCTTGAAATCCGCGTTTCAACTGTGGGCCGTGTTTTCCCGCATGTTGAAGCCAAGATTATTGATCCGGTGACAGGCGAGGAATTGCCGCCCAATACACCGGGTGAATTCATTACCAGGGGATACCATATAATGAAAGGCTATTATAAAATGCCGGAAGCAACCGCCCAAGCCATTGATAAAGACGGATGGCTTCATACAGGGGATTTGGCTACTGTGGATGAAAACGGCTATTTCAAAATTACCGGCCGAATCAAGGATATGATCATCCGCGGTGGGGAAAACATCTATCCGAAAGAAATTGAAGAATTCTTATATACGCATCCTAAAGTGAAGGACGTCCAGGTAATAGGAGTACCCAGCAAACAATACGGCGAAGAAGTCATGGCCTGGATTATACTGAAAGACGGAGAAACTGCCACAGAGGACGAAATTAAGGAATTTGTAAGAGCTCATATGGCCAGGCATAAAGTTCCCAAATATGTTAAGTTTACCGACAGCTTTCCCATGACAGCCAGCGGTAAAATCCAAAAATATAAAATGAGGGAACAGGCAATTGAGGAATTGAACCTTAAAGATGACGCAGCAATTGAAACTGCCTGAGCCTTTGAGGTACTATATTGATATGGACTGTTACAGAAATCAGGTGTTTTCTTAAGATGCCGTGTGGCAGAGTATCACAGCGGGGACATGAATTGATGTTTTCCGTCTGGTAATTTGGGAAATATTTTTTTCGTTATACAATAGTCTCATCCGTTGGAAGGATAGAAAGGACGATGATTATGTTCAAATTGGCATTTTCTACGCTTGGTTGCCCGGGTTGGTCCTGGGAAGAGATTTATGCTACATGTAAGGACCTGGGAATTAACGGAATTGAAATCAGGGGTATTGAATCAGAAATATACGCGCCCAAATGTAAGCCTTTCAGGGGAGAAAACATTGAAAAAACTCTGGAGACCTTGAAAAAACTGGATATTGAAATTCCTATTCTCACTTCCGGCGCATACCTGTTTGATAAGGAAAAACAAGATGAAGCATTATCCGAGGCAAAGGCCTACATAGATCTTGCCCAGAGAATAGGGACCCCTTATATAAGAGTCTTAGGAGACAAAGACGGAGCTCCGGGCGAGGAAAGGGACCTGGATTTTGTTAAAACTCAATATCAAAAGGTATGCGATTATGCCGCAGATAAAAACGTAATACCATTAATAGAAACGAACGGCGTTATGGCAGATTCCAGGGTTATGGCCGAGTTTATTAAAGCAGTTGACCGCCCGAATACAGGTATACTGTGGGATATTCACCATCCGTACAGATACTTTAATGAAACCCCTGAAACTACTCTCAATTATCTTGATGGGTTTATCAAGTATGTCCATATTAAGGACTCGGTGATGGAAAACGGCAAGGTATCCTACAGGATGCTCGGTTACGGTGACGTGCCTGTTCTGGACTGTCTGAAACAACTGAAGAATAACGGATTTAAAGGGTATGTTTCCCTTGAATGGCTAAAACGTTGGTGTCCTGAGCTTCAGGAACCGGGAGTAGTATTCTCACATTATATTCATTATATGAGTTACCTGATAAGACAGATTTAGAGATGGAGAGAAATGAAAAGTAAGATAATAGATTTTCATGCCCATGTTTTTCCGGAAGAAATTGCGGAAAAAGCTGTAAACCATATAGGAAACCATTATAAAGTCCCGATGCATGGCAAGGGGATTTTGCCGGATCTAGTAAAAAGCGCCGAAAAATCCGGCATAGATCATATCGTAATACATTCCACCGCGACAAAAGCATCACAGGTAAAGTCTATCAATGATTGGATTGCAAGCCATACGTCTGAAAAACTGATTGGTTTTGGGACTCTCCATCCTGATATGGCAGATGCGGAAGACGAAATTGAACGCATTATAGCCTTAAAACTAAAGGGGATTAAACTGCATCCGGATTTTCAGGGTTTTAATGCTGACGATCCCAAAATGTATAAGATTTATTCTTTAATTGAAAACAGGCTGCCTGTGCTTATCCATTGCGGGGATGCCAGACTGGATAACTCTTCTCCCCGCAGGATAGCGAATGTGCTGGACAAGTTTCCGGGACTAACGATTATTGCTGCGCACTTAGGAGGGCACAGTAAGTGGCGGGAATCCATGGAATGCCTGGTAGGCAGAAATCTTTATATGGACACCTCCAGCGCGATAAGATACATGGATATTGATTTCGCCATGAGGCTCATAAAAGAGCACGGAACGAAAAAAATTGTATTTGGGACCGATTATCCTATTGTTTATCAGGCTGAAGAGCTTGAAGTTTTTTATAAACTTGATTTAAGCGAAACAGAAAGAAAAGATATATTGTATAATAATGCGGCGGAAATCCTGGGACTGCCGGTTGATGATAAACAATAGCAGCGGTTTAAAGGATGGTTAACATGTACAGAATTAGGACTGTACATGTTTTTTTATAGTCATAATCTGATATTTTTGATATGATAGTGATGACGCCGCGACAAAATCAAGGATTTTTAACAGGGAATACGAATCATTGAAAATCGATGGCAGGGGGTTTTTTCGTTTGTCGATTTAAGTGGGAAAATTTTTGTTCACGTTATTAAATGTTTGTAGTATATTGATATTTGATAAAATCATGGGGGAAAGCCATGCTTTTTAATAAGAAAAAGGAACTGGATAAAAACAATATTCCCAAACATATTGCAATTATAATGGACGGTAACGGCAGATGGGCAGAAAAGAGAGGTCTGTCCAGGAGTATGGGGCACAGGGAAGGATCCAGGACCCTTAAAAAGATAGTAGAGGAATGTTACCGGTTAGGGGTCAGGTACCTTACGGTCTATGCTTTTTCAACTGAAAACTGGTCCAGACCCAAAGAAGAAGTGGATGAACTGATGAAGCTTCTTCTGGAATATCTGCGTAATGCGGAAAGGGAATTGGCAGGCAAGAATGTAAGGATAAGAGTCATAGGTGATAAAAAGCGCCTTCCTGAAGAAATAGTTAAGGAAATAGAAAGAGTGGAAAAAAGCACTGAAAATATTGAAGGTCTGGATTTTATTATTGCCCTGAATTACGGAGGACGCCAGGAAATTGTGGAAGCGGTTTCGAGACTTGTTGAAGATGTCAAGGCAGGGTTGGTATCCAGGATAGATGAAGGGACTATATCCGAAAGACTTTATACCAAAGGAATACCTGACCCGGATTTACTTATACGTACCAGTGGTGAAATGAGGTTGAGCAACTTTTTAATCTGGCAGTCAAGTTATACGGAATTTTATTTTTGCGACGTTCTGTGGCCGGATTTCAGCGCAGCCAACCTGAGGGATGCCATTATCTCATACCAGGGAAGGCAGAGACGTTTTGGAGGTGTAAAATGCTGACAAGAATAATAAGCGGAACAATTGCCTCAGCAATACTGATAGTCCTGCTGTTTTTACCGTCATATGTCCTGGCTGTTGCTGCGCTTATAGCAAGTATAATCGGCCTTTTTGAGTTTTCAAACGCCATGAAAAACAGGAATATCAATATCGATTTGCCGGTTAGTATAATTTCGGCCGTTATTTTCATGGGCAAGGCTTATGGGATTACAATTCCCACGGAACATTTCCCGGAATTATCGGGTATATTTACAAAAATATTTGCCGCTAATAATCTGAATGCTTTTTTTTATCTTTTGGTTTTATACCTGTTCTTAAGAATAATATTCGGCAGAATGGAATGTCATTTTGAGGACATTGCCTATACATTGTTGGGAATAGTATATATTCCTTTCCTGCTTTCCTTCGCTGTTATGACAAGGAATCTTGAACGGGGATTCGAGTTTATATGGCTTGTCATAATAGGCGCAGTAATGACTGACATTTTTGCCTATTTTGTGGGGGTTTCCATAGGCAAAAACAAGATTATCCCCCATATAAGCCCTAAAAAAACCATAGAAGGCTCAATAGGGGGGGCCATAGGCTGCATGCTTGTAATGGTGCTTTACGGTAAAATTATCATGAACCGGGCGGGAGTGGCTTCCATTTCGTTATACCATTTTGCCGTCATGGGCTTTTTATGCGGTGTGGTAGCTCAGCTTGGAGACTGGGCCGCTTCTGCCATAAAGAGGTTTTCAGGAATTAAAGATTTCGGCAAGCTGATACCCGGACACGGCGGAATAATGGACAGGGTTGACAGTATACTGTTTGTGGCGCCGTTGGTTTACATATATGTAAGTTTGTTTTTATGCTAGAAAGGTAGTACTATGATAAAAGGTCTGTGTATCTTGGGTTCAACAGGTTCAATAGGAGTTCAGGCTCTTAATGTCTGCGAAAACCTGAAAATAAATGTAGTCTCTCTAATTGCCAACAGCAACATTAAGTTAATGGAAGAGCAAATCAGGCGGTATAAGCCTAAGGTCGCCGCAATGCAGGATGAAAGGGCTGCAAGCGATCTAAAACAAGCTGTTAGAGACACCAATACAAAAGTTTTGGCAGGCGATGACGGGATTATTGAAGCTGTAACCCATAATGATGCCGATACGGTATTAACATCGGTTGTGGGGATTGCAGGACTATTACCCACTGTAGCCGCGATAAAAGCCGGTAAGAATATTGCCCTGTCTAATAAAGAAACATTGGTTACCGCAGGCTCGATAATTACAGAATTGGCGAAAGAAAAAGGTGTAAGGATTTTTCCGGTTGACAGCGAACATTCGGCCATTTTTCAATGCCTTGCCGGAAACAGGAACAGGGATGTGGAGAAAATTATTCTGACTGCGTCAGGAGGCCCATTCAGAGGCTATACAAAAGAACAGCTTAAAAATGTAACTGTGGAACAGGCTCTGAAACATCCCAACTGGTCGATGGGCAGCAAGATCACCATTGACTCTGCAACAATGATGAACAAGGGCCTGGAGATTATCGAAGCCATGTGGCTGTTTAATCTTCCGGTATCAAAAATAGAAGTGATTGTACATCCTGAGAGCATAATACACTCAATGGTGTCTTTTAAGGATGGATCAATAATGGCTCAAATGGGTGCGCCGGATATGCGCATACCGATTCAGTTAGCCCTTACCTGGCCTGAACGGATGGAGAATCCATTCAGAAGAGTGGATTTTGATGAAATAAAAACACTTAGTTTCAATAAGCCTGATTTGGAGACCTTTGAGGCTTTAAAACTGGCTTATGAGGCAGCTGAAACCGGCGGTACACTGCCATGTGCCATGAATGCGGCAAATGAAGTGGCTGTAAACATGTTTTTACAAGGAAGGATTTCTTTCCTGCAAATTACTGAGTTGGTTGGCCTGGTTATGAAGGAACATTTTGTGAATAGCAAGCCTGTACTTAATGATATAATAGATACTGACAGAAAGGCGAGAGAATTGGCCCTAAGTATTGTAAACGGGGGGTTTTAAATGGGAATTATTGTAGCTTTAATTGCTTTGAGCATACTTATTATCATACATGAGCTGGGACATTTTATGGCAGCCAAGGCTTGTAATATCAAGGTCCTGGAGTTTTCATTATTTATGGGACCCAGGATTTTTTCCGTCAAAAAAGGAGAGACAACCTACTCACTGAGGCTGATACCTATGGGAGGTTTTGTCAGAATGGAGGGAGAAGAAGAATCTTCCGATGATCCCAGAGCCTTCTCAAACCAGCCTGTGGGTAAGCGTGCCCTTGTTATAGCAGCCGGGCCGTTGATGAATCTGTTGGCGGCTTTTCTTTTTGCCGTAGTATTTTTAAGCAATACGGGTTTTTATACCAATACGATAACAGAATTCTATGAGGGTTCAGTTGTTAGAGAGGCAGGCGCTGAAATCGGTGACAGACTAATCTCCTATGGGGGAAGACGGTTTTATGAACCTGCGTCTGATATAAATCTCTTCATGTACGGTGAAGACGGTTCTGAGAAAGAACTGGTTTATTATGATGTCAGTGAAAATAAAAAGGTCGCAAAAATGATTGCCCCCGGGAAAACACCGACACGGGTCAGATTGGGTTTTACGGCCAAAGTAGAGGGTAATATCGGAACCAATGTTATTGATATATTGGAGACGGACTCTCCTTTGATAAAAGCCGGGATAAAGCGCGGGGACAGGATTATTAAGCTTGATGATACCGAAGTCTTCACAACGCCTGATATTCAAAACTACCTTAACAATACGCGAACTGATAAATTAGCGCCCTTAACCGTTACCGTTGAGAGAAACGGGAAAATACTGGTATTTGAGAATGTTAAACCGTTCTCGGATTTCAATTATACTCTCGCGGTAAATCTCGAACATAAAAAAGGCAATATATTTGAGGTAATGGGAGCATCTGTAAAATTTTGCCTGTCTACTGCCCGTAATGTGCTGATGACATTAAAATGGTTGTTTAATGGAACCATTTCCATTAAGGAACTGTCGGGACCCGTAGGTATAATCGGGGCGGTAGGAAGTGTTGTGGAAACACAGGAATCAGTCGGCCAGGTTCTTCTTAATCTGATTTACATGGGAAGCTTTATTAGCGTCAACCTTGCTATTATGAACCTTATACCGTTCCCTGCCCTTGACGGGAGCATACTGACAATTCTTCTCATAGAAAAAGTCAGAGGGAAACCGGTGCCCCAGGAGAAAGTAGGGATGATTTCATTTATCGGTTTTATATTCCTTGTCGGAATTCTTATCATCACCCTATTTAACGACATACCAAAATGGTTATTGTAAAGATTCTTTCGCTTCGTTCAGAATGACAAGGAAAGGTGTCATCCTGAGAGGAGTGCAGCGACCATACTGTCATCCTGAGCGGAGCGTAGCGGAGTCGAAGGATCTTATACGTCAACAAAAAGATTCTTTATTCCGTTTCACTCCATTCTGAATGACATAAGAGGAAAGATTCTTCGCTTCGATCAGAATGACAGGGAGAGAAAGGCACTCTCTGACTCTCAGAATGACGAAAACGTACATGATGGCTGGCTATTAAGAAATAACCTGCACGGAGATTAAGAATATGCGAAGAAAAACGAGGAAAATCAGAGTCGGCAATGTCTATATCGGCGGCGATGCACCGATAAGCATCCAGTCCATGACAAATACAAAAACAAGTGATATTGAGGCTACCGTAAGTCAAATCCAGGCATTGGCCCAGGAGGGCTGTGATATCGTAAGAGTGGCGGTGCCCGATATGGAGGCTGCCGAGGCAATATCAAAGATCAAAGAGAGAATAACGATTCCCCTGGTGGCAGACATTCATTTTGATTACAGGCTTGCCTTAAAGGCCATGGAAAACGGAGCCGATAAGATCCGGATTAACCCCGGGAATATAGGTTCTGTTGAACGCGTTAAAGAAGTGATTCATATGGCCCGTGAAAGAGAGATCCCTATAAGAATTGGAATAAACGGAGGATCTCTTGAAAAGGATCTGCTTGCAAAGTATGGGAATGCGTCTGCGCAAGCTCTTGTGGAAAGCGCTTTAAGAAACGTAAAACTGTTGGAAGAGCTGGATTTTTACAATACCGTCATTTCGATTAAATCCTCAGATGTAAGAGTATTGTTTGAAGCTCATAAATTACTGTCGGAAAAAACTGACTATCCCCTGCATATAGGCGTGACTGAGGCCGGAACGCCCTACAGCGGAACAATAAAATCCGCCGTAGGAATAGGCGCATTACTGCTTTCAGGGATAGGGGACACTATAAGGGTATCTCTTACCGGAGATCCGGTTTTGGAGGTTAAAGCCGCGAAAGAGATTCTGAAAGCTTGCGGTCTGTACAGAAAGGGCGTAGTATTAATATCCTGTCCCACCTGCGGGCGGACACAGATTAACCTGATAGACATTGCCAACAAGGTGGAAAAAGCTCTGGAAAACATTAAAAAACCGATAAAAGTCGCAGTGATGGGCTGCGTTGTCAATGGTCCCGGAGAAGCCAGAGAAGCTGATATAGGAATAGCGGGCGGCAAGGATTCGGCAGTTATCTTCAAAAAGGGAGAAATTATCCGGAAGGTTCCTGAGAACGAAATTGTGGAAGCTCTTTTGGCCGAAATTAAAAAGTTGTAATGCCATTGGTCTTCAGGAAATGGTCCAGCTGTATGATCCATCCGTAAAGCTGGGTCCTGGAAAGAAAACTCTTAACCGTATTTGGCTGTTGTTTCATCATACTTTCAAGAGTTTTTAAGTTTAGCATGTATTTTATCGGCGAGTAAGGATCAAAAACTGTTTCAAAAAGCAGAGATTTGAGTTTTGCTTCATAGTCGAGATCCAATGTTCGTGGGAAAGGAGTCTTTTTCCTTTCCAGGACATCCGAAGGAAGAAATCCCCGCAAAGCCTCTCTTAATAATCCTCTGTCCATATTATTCAGGCGCTTGAGTTCCTGAGGAACATTCCAGAAATAATCCGTAATTCTGACGTCACAGAAAGGAACCCTGGTTTCTAAACCACAAGCCATGCTCATTTTGTCAAGCCGGTCCAGTAAACATGGAAGGTTCCAATACAGGCTGAACCACTGGGATTCATTTTCTTTTCTAAGATACTTTTCATTGACTGCAAATTTCGGATAATCCGCCAATGCTTCCTCATAGCATTTTTCAATAAATTCATAGGGTTTTATCAAATCTATAACATCGTTTTTAAATACAGAAATTTTTTCAGCAAGGTTCGAGGTCCAGGGGAGACGTTTACGCCCGGTGATAAAATGGTCGCTTGCCTTGATGGTTGAGCCGAATATCTCATCAGAACAATCTCCCGATAGAACGATACTGAAATCTTTTCGTATCTCACGGCATAAAAGGAGCAAGGCAACGTCAGAATCCGGCATACCCGGCATGCCCCTGGCTTCTTCGGCTTCAAGCAGAGATTCAATAATATCCGATGACGAAAGGAAAATGTAATGATGGCGGGTTCCTGTCCGTCGGCAAACCCAGCGTATCCATGGTGTGTCGCTTTCAATCACGTTCCCTTTTAGACGCAAATAACGGCTGCTTCTCTCAAAATCCACAGACCATGTATTATATATACTGTTATTCAGAAGCGCCGAGTTATCGGTTACGATTGCGGTTATCAAACTAGAATATATTCCTCCGGATAAGAGACCGCAAATCGGCACTTCCGATTTCATTTGCCTTTTTACCGAATCAATTACCAGTTCCCGGACAGTTTCAAGAGTTTTTGCGAGATCATCCTCATGTTCCTGCTTTTCCATGATCCAATATCTTTTAGTTTTAATACCATTTGACGAAAAATGCAGAAAATGTCCCGGCCTTACCTGGTGGACACCCTTGATTATCCCGCATCCGGGAGTGTAACGGGGACTTAAACATATCAGTTCCGACAAGCCTTCAACATCCAGCCTGGTCTCAAAAAAAGGATGGCATGTTATTCCTCTTATATCAGAAGCAAAAATAAGCATTCTGTCGGTTATTGTGTAATAAAGGGGTTTTGTTCCGTGATGGTCCCGGGCCAGGATCAAAACTTTGTCTTCCTGTATCCATAAAGCAAAGGAAAAGCTGCCGTTTAATTTTTTAAGAAAATCTTCCTTCCATTTAACATATGCAAATATAAGAAGCTCAGAGCAGGAAAGAGCATTGTGATCTACTCCGGAAAGATTTAAATCCGAGATAATTTCGCTTCTGTTGAAAATTGTGCCGTCAAGTGCCAGTATATAGGTTTTGCCGTCTTTTACAACCTCGCTGACAAACGAACCTTTGCCGGTTTGGCCAAAAGGCCCTGTTCGCCGTAAAAACACGGCATGCGGTGAAATGTAATGTCCCGCTCCGCTGTCTCCCCGGGAACGAATAGCTTCGGACATAGCGCAAATATTTACGCTTTTTTGTAATATATCGTCAGTTAAGCAGACCATACCGGCTATTCCGGCCATAGGATCCTCCGGAGGTATTGTGTATACTCATATACTATTCGAGGCAAACAATGTTTGTTACGGGAAATCGTAACGTCTGAAAAGCTTTTATTAAGCCAATTTGAAAGATTCGTCAATAAATATTCCGGGCTATAAGTTTATTTGACATAAAATTTTAAATCTCCTATTTATAATAGGCTTTGCCAAAGGTTTTTAACCCGTGTTTCAGCATCAAATCAAGTTTATAAGCTCGTTAAAGTTATTCCTAATCATAAAGAAAGGAGTTGAACAATAATATTAAATAGGCAAAACCTGTAACCAAATTAGAAAATGACAGTGCCAATTCTGAAGGGGGTGATGTGTTCCCGCTGTCAGCATGTAAAGGAAAGTGCAGCGTCTCCCGTTGTTATCATGAGCGCCCTTTCCAGTCATTTTATTGGCTCAGGATGGCATTGTCTTGTTAGAAATATTAAATGAATTAAGAAGGAAGGAGTCTCAGGGTGGTAGTATACGCAGATATTCTGTTCTTTGAAAACCTCTTGGCTAACTGCTTAATACTTAAATTGACAAGCGCTATATCAGGGATTGCCTTAAAGACTTTAAGAATGATCTTTGCATCTTCCCTTGGCGCGTTATACGCAGTCATTACCGTCGCTGCACCGGACAGGGCATTTTTGTCTGCGCTTTTAACAAGAATAATTGTATCCACACTGATGATTCTGATTGCCTTTAAAATCAGAACGATCTCGGAATTCATGCGAAGATGGGGAATGATGCTTCTGTCAGCTTTTCTGCTTGCGGGGTGTACATATGCCCTGTCCAGCTTTATGGACGGAGGAGCAGTTTCCGGGGCAGGTTTCATGTACATCAGTCCCCCGGGGATACTTAAAGCCTTCATATTTTCAGCGGGACTTTGTACCGTATTGGTAAGACCCATCGGCAGGATCCTTTCTGGGAAAGCGTTCAAGGAAGGTTCAATTGTCCCGGTTTATCTCAGGGTGGGGGACAAATCAGTTCGCTTTTATGCACTGATTGATACAGGGAACTCTCTTATTGATCCGATAACGGGTTATCCGGTGATGGTAGTAGAAGCAGATTCGGTAAAATCTCTTTTGCCTGCTGAAATTTACGAATCAGTAATATCAAACAATATGGAACTATATGCCGGTAATGAAGAGAGTCCCTGGTTCAAACGAATTCATCTTATTCCTTTTAAGTCCATAGGAAAAGAAAACGGTATGCTGACCGGGTTTCGGCCAGATAATATCAGGATCGGGCAGGAGGGGTCACTTAAGGAAGTTAAAGACGTGATAGTAGGAATATGCGGCATGAAATTATCCGGAAGCGACAAATACTCTGCGCTTGTGGGACCGGCTTTGCTATCCAGGATCTAGCTTAAAGACAAGCAAGAAAGATTTTAATTATGCCTAATGAAGGGAGAAATAACATGTTGAACAAGATGTTCGGATTTATTATCACACTGGTAAAGAACCAGGAGCAGGATGAGGGCAATGAGATTTTCTATATTGGCGGAAATGAAATACTTCCGCCTCCGCTGCAGGCCAATGAAGAAGCTATGCTTTTAAACAGGCTTGAGTATGGGGATATGTCGGTTAAACGGACATTGATCGAGCGAAACTTAAGGCTTGTAGTCTATATAGCCCGGAAGTTCGAAAATACCGGAGTGGATATAGAGGATCTGACATCTATAGGTACAATAGGTCTTATAAAGGCTATTAATACATATAATCCCGGAAGGAACATTAAGCTTGCCACCTACGCGTCACGTTGCATTGAAAATGAAATTTTGATGTATCTGAGAAAAAACAGCAGAGCAAAAAGTGAAGTGTCTTTTGAGGAACCATTGAACGTCGACTGGGACGGGAATGAACTTCTTCTCTCCGATATTTTGGGGACTGACAGTGATATCATCCAAAGAAATCTTGAAGAGGAAACAGATAAGAAGCTTCTTGTAAGCGCAATGAACAAACTTAGCGGAAGAGAAAAGAGAATAATGGAATTGAGATTCGGGTTGAACAACCATTTGGAAAAGACACAAAAGGAAGTGGCTGACATGCTTGGAATATCTCAATCATACATTTCGAGACTGGAAAAAAGGATCCTGGGACGTTTGAAAAGAGAGATATGCAGAATGCTCTAATACACTTATTTGTTACCGAAATCCAAGAACATAGCATCCTGGGGGTCTTTTGGCAGAGCCGCCGGACTTTGGCGGGTCCGGGTCAATGAAAAACTCATGTCGTTAAAATGCGCCTTAAACTAGCTTGTCAAGGCCTTTTTAAAATATTTTCATGCGAAAAAACAGAATAAAACACACCCTCAAAGATAAGACTGTTATTTGTACAGATTGAATGACAGTCAGAGAGAGAGGTGTGTTGATTTTTATGAACAAAGTTGAAATTTGCGGCGTCAATACATCAAAACTACCCCTGTTATCGGGAAACAAAATGAATGAGCTTATGAAAAGAATTAAAAAAGGGGATAAAAAAGCGCGGGAAGAATTTATACAGGGCAATTTAAGACTGGTTTTAAGCGTCATTCAAAGATTCGGAAACAGAGGAGAAAATGCGGATGATCTTTTTCAGGTAGGTTGTATCGGGCTTATCAAGGCAATTGACAATTTTGACGTTACACAGAATGTAAAATTTTCAACTTATGCGGTGCCGATGATAATCGGCGAAATAAGAAGATATTTAAGAGACAATAACCCGATACGCGTAAGCCGTTCATTGAAGGATATAGCATATAAAGCTTTACAGGCAAGAGAAAAAATAATAGGGAAAGAGTCCCGGGAACCCAATATTACTGATATATCCAATGAACTGGGAATTTCAAAGGAAAATGTGGTAATGGCGCTGGATGCCATACAGGAGCCTATCTCTTTGTTTGAATCGGTTTATCACGACGGCGGCGATGCAATTTTTGTAATGGATCAGGTTAAAGACGATAAGAATAATGACGAAAAATGGCTCGAAAGTATTTCTATAAGCGAAGCTATGAGCAAGCTCAGTGAAAGGGAAAAAAGGATCGTTGATTTACGATTCTTCCAGGGACGAACGCAGATGGAAGTGGCCGAGGAAATAGGTATATCCCAGGCTCAGGTTTCAAGACTTGAAAAGTCAGCTTTAAAACATATGCAGAAATACGTATAAATGGTATAATTTAATGAGGGTTAACCCTCATTTTTTATTGCTGACTGTTTGACTGATTCCTATGTCGATTTGAAAACAGGCCTTTTATACCATTAAAATATAAAAGTAAATAGGAAAATATGACGATAGATTAAATAGTACCAAAAATATATAATTGTAAGGAGAAAGCCTATGAAATGCCCTTACTGTTCTTTTGATGAAGATAAGGTTATTGATTCGAGGCCTACCGATGAAGGCGCCACAATAAGACGTCGCAGAGAATGCTTAAGTTGCCATAAACGGTATACCACTTATGAAAAAGTGGAAAACATGCCTATTATGGTGATAAAAAAAGATGGTTCCCGCCAGCCTTATGACAGGGATAAAGTAAGAAAGGGTATTCTTCGCGCATGCGAGAAAAGATCTGTATCGATAAACCAGATCGAAAAGATTCTTGATGCCATCGAAGGACAAATTAATAATTCCCTCGAGCGGGAAGTTACCAGCGAATTTATCGGGGAGCTGGTGATGGAAAAGCTCAAGGAACTTGATGAAGTAGCATATGTCAGATTTGCATCGGTATATCGGCAGTTTAAAGATATAAATACTTTTATGGAAGAATTGAATAAGCTGTTGCGTGAGAAATAAACCGGAGGTCAGCTGTTGGAAGATATCGGCATTAAGAGAATCAATGACATAGTCAAAAAAACACTGAGAGTAATTGAAGAGAGCAAGGGCGCCATATTTGAAATATCGGAGAGTGCCAGAAAAGAAGTACATAATCTGAAGGAAGAACTCCAGTATTTAAAGGCTGAAGCGGCATCTATTATGAACGAGTGCCAGACACTGGAGCTTAAGGTGATTAAGAGCCGGAAAAAGCTGGCCAACATCAACCGGAATTTTGACAAGTATTCCGAAGAAGAAATGAAGAAAGCATATGATGAAGCCAATGAACTTATGATACAATTGGCCGTATGCCGGGAACGCGAAAAGAATACGATTGCAAGACGCAATGATGTCGAAAGACGACTGAAGAATGCAGTCGAGACAGTTGGAAAGGCAGAAAAACTGGTAGCGCAGGTAGGCACAGTATTAAGCTATCTATCCGGGGATCTTCAAAAGCTGGATGAGCATTTTGAAAATGCTGAAAGCAAGAGACTTATAGCCATACGTATTATTAAAGCGCAGGAAAATGAACGCAGGCGCATAGCCCGCGAGATCCATGACGGACCGGCGCAGGCCATGAGCAATGTCGTATTGAAGGCAGAAATATGTGAAAAGATGGCCGGTATAGATATAAATAGGACCATCGAGGAATTAGGTGTCCTTAAAGATATTGTTCGTTTATGTTTAAAGGATGTCAGAAGGGTAATATACGATTTAAGACCCATGTCCATTGATGATTTAGGGCTTAAAACCACATTGCAGAAATATATAGAAAGTTTCAGAAACGAACATTCCATAAATGTTGAATTAAAGATAAAGGGAAACGATAAACGAATTAAAGACAGTAATATCTCCCTGGCCATTTTCAGGGTTGTTCAGGAGGCTTTGAATAATACATACAAGCATGCGGACGCCACAAGTGTAAGCATCCAGCTGGAATGTGCCGAAAAATCCATATTGCTGAGAATAAAGGATGACGGTAAAGGCTTTGATATCAGCTCTTTGAGTGATATAACCAGAGATGATGACGGCGGATTCGGCATTATCGGAATGAAAGAAAGAATCGAGCTTCTGGAAGGGGAGTTTACAATAAATTCTGAAATAAATGTCGGTACTACAATTATGGTGAAATTACCTTATGAAGTCCAGGGAGGTATCATATGACCGATTATATCAGGGTGATGATTGCGGAAGACCATTCAATGATCAGAGACGGACTCAAACAACTGCTTGAACTGGAAAACGATATAAAGGTTATTGCTGCGTGTTCTGATGGGAAAACGGCGGTTGAAAAATACAAAGAAGTAAAACCTGACGTTCTCCTTATGGATATTAATATGCCGGTGTTAAACGGACTTGAGGCCCTGGAACAAATAAAAGCATTTGACAGCGGGGTAAAGGCCGTGATGCTTACCATACATCAGGACAGGGAATATTTGCTTAAAGCCCTGGAACTGGGAGCGCTTGGGTACATACTAAAGGACGCAGAAGCCAGCGCTCTTATTGAAGCAATAAGAAGCGTTAATAAAAATCAAACATATATTCAGCCTACAATGGCCAGAGAACTGGTCAATGAGTATAAAAGAATAAAAAGCGGCGCAGATGAACCGAAAAACCGCCTGACCGAAAGAGAAACCGAAGTCTTGAGGCTGCTTGCAAAAGGAATGTTGAATAAAGAAATTGCAAACGCTCTTTATATCAGCGAAAAAACCGTAAAGAACCATATATCAAGCATATTCCGCAAGCTTAATGTCCAGGACAGGACTCAGGCTGCAGTTTATGCTATCAAGAATAAAATTGTTGAATAATAGGACAAAGGTCCTGGTTTCCATATCTGGAAGTCCCCCTGAAAATGTGATGAATGACTGATATTAAACGGTTTTTCTCCCCTGTATAATGGCATTGTAAGGAGTATATCTAACTACAAAAATTATATGGACAGGGGGATTAATCAATGATGTATCTGTTTAATGTCTTGACACACATGATAAAAAGCAAAAAAGGCCAGGGTATGGTAGAGTATGGTCTCATTATCGGCCTTATTGCTATAGTTGTTATTGTTGCGTTAAGAGCTCTAGGTGTCAATCTCGGAAATATTTTTAACACCATTTCAGAAGCAGTCGGCACCGCAGTTCCGGAAGAATAAAAGCAAAACCGTTGTTCCGGGTATTGTAAGGAATAATTGCCCCTGTTTTAAAACAGGGGCAAATTTTTTCAACGCCGGAGGATGAGATCAGTGATAAAAACAGACGTAAAAAACATAAGGGGACAATCCCTGGTTGAAACGGCTATCATATTGCCGATTATAATCCTGATAGTCATGGGAATAATCGAGTTTGGTTTGCTTTTTAACAACTATATCATAATAGCCAATGCGTCCAGGGAAGGCGCTAGGAAAGCGGCTCTGGGGGGCACTGACAGTGAGATAGTCCAGGTTGTTGAAAATATGACGACAACATTGAAACTCTCCAATATGCACATTTCTGTTTCTCCTTCCTTTGATTCCCGGAAGCATGGTACTCAGGTAAAGGTAGAAGTAGTATACAGAGCCGGCCTGATAACGCCTGTAATCGGTAAGTTATTTCAGGGACAAGAAGCGGTATTAAAGGCGACTTCGGTAATGCGGGTCGAGTAACCAGTTAAAATGAGGCGTAAAAAATGGAGAAGAAAATAAACATAAAAGCCCTTACAATTTCATTAATACTCACATTAATATCATGCGGTCTTGTTCTCGGTTATATAAAAAGCCTGAAAAGACCGATCCCTGAAACAAGGAATATTAAGTTACTGGTAGCATCCAGGAATATAAAAGTTGGAGAAGAAATTAAACCGGAAGATATCAGCACCGTAGACGTGCCGGAGGATGCTCTGCCCGAAGGTATTATAAACGACAGAAAAAACATTGAAGGTATGTATGTAAGAGAAACTGTTATTAAGGGAGAGCCATTCCGGACCGAAAGACTGGCACGATGGGAGGAGCTTGATTTATCTTTCAGTATTCCTGAAAATATGCGCGCCATTTCTGTTTTTGTAAATGAAAAATCCATCTTCTCGAATCTGTTGAGGGTAGGTGATAAGGTAGATATCATAGGGAATTACGTGATAAAAACAGATGATAATAAAGAGATAAAGATCAGCAATACCATAATCCAGAATGTAGAAGTACTTGCGATAGGGCCGAACCGTATCCGGGACAATACCTGGGAAAAACGCGATTCTTCAAATGATTCTGAACTGCCCAGGACAATTACTCTTTGCGTTTCGCCCATTGACGCTGAAAAGCTGGCATATACAAGTACTTTCGCGGATTTTGCAGTTGCTCTCAGAGGAAATAAGGATAAAGAACTGGTTGAAACGCCCGGCGTAATTATTGAAGATTTATTGCCGTTAAACTATTCAGGAAGATTAACGGATCAAACGGGAGGTGAAGAATAATGGACGAGGGCAAAATAAAGGTCGTAATAATTGATGACAGCGTGGATACCGTAGAAAATGTAAAAACACTGCTGGGTTTGTGTGACAGACAGATAGAGGTTGTTGGTACCGCTTTCGGAGGGAAGGAAGGAATCAAGCTGTGCCAGAAGGTCAAACCGGACATTGTATTGATAGATATCAACATGCCTGACATGGACGGATTGACAGCCACAAATATATTAACTGCCTCTATGCCTGACCTGGGCGTTATTATAATGTCTGTCCAGTCTGAAAATGAATATTTGAAAAAAGCCATGTTCTTCGGAGCAAGAGAATACCTGGTAAAGCCTTTTTCCGCCGATGAGCTGATATCGGCCATAATACAGACATACGAGATTCAGAATAAAAAAAAACATACTTTAAAAGTGATTAATCAGGTTGTTCAGACCAAGGTTATAACAGTATTCAGTACCAAGGGCGGCGTGGGGAAAACCACAATAGCGACAAATTTAGCCGTAGCCCTTGCAAGAAACACTAAGAAGCGCGTATGCCTTCTTGATCTGGATCTGCAATTCGGGGACGTAGCCGTAATGATGAATTTATCGGTTAAAAACACGATTTATGACCTTGTAAGGGATCTGAACAATATGGATTCGGATCTTGTAAATGACTATCTTTGCACTCATTTTTCCGGAGTAAGCGTACTGCCGGCGCCTTTAAAACCCGAGTACGCAGAATTTATAGACAGCAGGCACATTGAGAGAATACTGGCTTTGTTAAACGGTCATTTTCATTATGTAATAATTGATCTTCCGGCTACTTTCCAGGAAGTAGTTTTGACCTCGCTGGATAATTCCGAAAAAATCCTGGTTGTTTCAACCCTGGATTTACCCGCTATAAAAAACATCAGGGTAGGATTAAATCTAATGGAGAATCTAAGATATAAGGATAAAATCCAGGTAATACTTAACAAGGTCAACGAACAATACGGTGTCAATTGCAGCGAGTTTGAAGAAACAGTGGGTTACCCGATATTTGTCAATATCCCGGAGGATAATAATACGGTTATTACCAGTGCCAATAAAGGTATACCGTTTGTTATGTCAAGAGTAGACACCAGGGTTGCCAGATCCATAATAGGTCTCGCGGACAAAATTCATACCAATAATTTGGAACCGGTAACTGAAAAGCGTACTTTATGGAAGATTCTTCAGTTTTAAGGAGGAACAGGTATGGGACTGCTTGAAAGACTGGCTATGGACAAACAGGACGAAATAAAACCAGGCAAGCCTGTATCTATCCATGCGCAAAAAGATGACCAAAAAGAAGACCTGTATAAAGACTTAAAATTAAAAATCTTTAATAAGGTAGTGGAAGAGGTAAGCATATCGCATGATAATGAAGATGATATGCAAGCTGTTGAGGATGAAATCCGTAAAATAGTCAATGAAGTTATTGAAAGCGAAGCGAAGTATTTAACGCGGAATGAACGTAATACAATAGCCCGGGATATAATTAACGAAACAATCGGTTTCGGGCCTATAACGCCTCTCTTAAACGATCCCGAAATCAATGAGGTCATGGTGAACGGGCCAAACCAAGTCTATGTGGAACGGAACGGAAAACTGGAATTGAGCGATATAACCTTCAGAGACAATGCTCATCTTTTTCATATTATAGAGAGAATAGTTGCGCCCCTGGGAAGACGCATAGACGAAAGCTCGCCCATGGTTGACGCAAGGCTTCCCAATGGTTCCCGTGTCAATATAATAATTCCGCCTTTGGCATTAAACGGTCCTACAATCACAATCAGAAAGTTCTCTGATAACCCATATACAGTCAATGACCTTATACGTTTCGGCACCATGACGGCAGAAGTGGCGCAATTTTTGAAAGCCTGCGTTGAAGCGCGCCTTAATATTATTGTATCGGGCGGTACCGGCAGCGGTAAAACTACAACCCTTAACGTTATATCCTCTTTTATTCCTGAGGATGAAAGAATTATCACTATTGAGGATGCTGCCGAATTGCAGCTTAAACAAGCTCATATTGTCAGATTGGAAACCCGTCCTCCCAATGTAGAGGGAAAGGGTGCGATATCAATACGGGATTTAGTCAGAAATTCACTGCGTATGCGTCCTGATCGCATTATAGTAGGTGAAGTCAGGTCAGGCGAAGCGCTGGATATGCTCCAGGCAATGAATACCGGTCATGACGGGTCTTTAACAACCGCTCATGCCAATTCGCCCAGGGATATTCTTTCACGTCTTGAAACAATGGTTTTGATGTCGGGAATGGATCTTCCCGTCAGGGCTATCCGTGAACAGATATCATCAGCAATAGATCTGATAGTGCAGCAAACCCGGCTTAAAGACGGGTCACGAAAAATTACCTACATAACAGAGGTATCAGGTATGGAAGGTGATGTCATAACCCTTCAGGATATCTTTGTATATAAGGAAGAGGGGTTTGACAATAACGGCCGGATAAAAGGCAGATTGGTACCTACAGGGCTTAAACCCGGTTTTATGGATAAACTGCTTAAAACAGGCGTTGTCCTTCCTGCTGATATGTTTTCTGCCCAGTGATTGGAGAGTGACGAAAATGGAATATTTACCGGTATTATTAATTTCAGGGATTTCACTGACTGCTTTTTTCTATCAGTTGCTATGCGGACTGTTTAATAAAAACAAGTATATCAGCCGCCTTGATGCATATACAAACCAGTCTGAAACAGTAAAGGATGAAAAAGTAAAAAAACAGCAGGAGAATTACCGGCAGGGGTTGGGGATTATTGCCAGGAGCATTGAAAAATCAGGGTTTTTTACAAAATATAAAAACAAAATAAGAAGGAAACTATTAAATGCCAACATTATGATGAAACCTGAAGAATTTCTGTCAATATGCTTAATACTTTTTGTGGTTTCAGGCCTGATGGGAGCATTATTCTTTAAAAACTTTCCGGTGATCATGGCGATGGCCGTATCAGGCTGGTTTGTGCCATTGTTAATATTGAAAAGGAACATCAGTAAGAGATTAAGAACAATAAACAATCAATTGGGGGATACATTAACAGTTCTGTCCAATTCCCTGAAAGCCGGTCACAGCTTTTTTCAGGCTGTCGACTCAGTAAGCCGTGAACTTACCGGCCCTATGGCAGATGAGTTTGCAAAACTCCAAAAGGAAATCAGTCTTGGCGTAAACATCGAAACGGCCCTTGACAACATGGTTAAGCGTGTAGGCAGCGATGATTTGGAGCTTATGGTGACGGCAGTATTGATTCAAAGGCAGATTGGAGGCAACCTCGCCGAGATTCTTGATAACATTTCTGAAACAATTCGCCAGCGAATCCGGGCCAAAGGGGAAATTAAAACATTGACAGCGCAGGGACGGATATCAGGCTGGATTATTGCACTGCTGCCGTTTTTCCTTGTTGCTGCGATAAGCATGATAAGCCCCGAACATACAAAAACACTGGTAACAAATCCAACAGGTATTATTATGATAATTATCGCCCTGGTTATGGAGTTTCTGGGCATTCTATTCGTAAGAAAAATTATTAATATTGAAGTTTAGGGGGCCGTCAACGGAAATGGCAGTATTCTTATTGTTCATATCATTGTCATGTTTCTTATATAATGTTTTTAATTTAAGAGAAAGCTCAAAAGAAAGTATTTCCCGGAGGTTAAATTATATTAAGCAGCAGTCTAATGATATTATACCGGAAGACGAACTTGGCGCATCGTTTAAAGAACGCATTATTAAACCTGTGCTGGAAAACGTCGGGAAGACTGTGCTGAGACTTGCCCCAAAAGAGCTGATTGCAAACATGGAAAATAAGATAATAATGGCTGGAAGGCCTTATTCCTGGGGAGTTAAGAACTGGCTGGGCATACAGGCATTCATGATACTGGGGCTTCCAATACTGGTATTATTGCTATATATCCAACTTAGAATGAATCTCAGCGATCTTTTCATAATTATACTTGCGTCGGTTACAATAGGACTGCTTTTCCCCAATATGCTGCTTAACGCGAAGATTCGCAAACGGCAGTCTGAAATCACGAAAAGTTTACCTGACATAATGGATCTCCTGACTGTCAGTGTCGAAGCAGGTTTAACTTTTGATTCGGCCATCTCAAAGGTGGTAGAGAAAATGCCGGGACCATTGGCCAGGGAATTTGAAACGGTACTGCAGGAGATAAAGGTAGGTAAAAGCAAAAAGGATGCTTTATACCAGATGTCAGATCGTGTTGGCGTTCAGGATTTGCGAAGCTTTGTAAGCGCTGTGGTACAGGCGGATCAATTGGGGGTCAGTTTAGGAAGGGTACTTAGACTGCAATCGGAACAGATTCGCCATAACAGAAAGCAGCGCATATCGGAGAAAGCCATGAAAGCGCCCATAAAGATGCTGATTCCGATGGTTGTTTTTATATTTCCCGTAATATTCATAGTATTATTGGGCCCGGTTGTTATAAACCTTATCGATATGTTCGCAAAATGACATAATAAGCATAAAAAATGATATAAATTTTAGTGTTGACAACATGGTCTGTCTTGATGTAATATAATAAAGCCGCAGTCGCGAGGGCTGAAAAGCGCATGAATAAATAATTACTAGTAATTAGTAATTGACATAATGAAGCGACTGTGATAAAATGAAAATCCATCGCCGCTCTGGACCAAGCTGAAAATGATACGAAAAAAGTTGAAAAAAGTGCTTGACAGAAAAAAGTGTCGATGGTAAGATATAAAAGCTGTCTCCGCTGAGGTTGAGAGAGAGGCTGAAAGCGGGACAGGGAGCCGGAAAAGGGAGTACGGCAGAAGTGGACATTGAAAATTGAACAGTGTACGAAATGTCATGG
>JAAYFU010000019.1 GCA_012728095.1 Clostridiaceae bacterium | reverse complement strand
CAAATGTTGTCTTCCAAGCAGGGCAGTAGAAAATTGATTTCGCCGGCACGATTAAATATTTACTCAGGAAGTTGGTATAATTATAAAAGACAGGTAGAGTTATTGCCTGGGACCTATATAAATTAATGAATGCAAGTAAAAGGGAGCAACAATGGATACAGTTGCTCCTCTTTACGTTCCCAACGTTCTCCAAAAGATATTATTTCACCTGCACTAGGGCGCAGCAATCCGGTTATAATCTTTAAAGTAGTCGATTTTCCTGCTCCGTTCGGTCCAAGGAGCCCGTATATGGATCCTCTTGGTATATGAAGTGAAATATTATTTACAGCAAGCTGCTTTCCGTAATATTTTTTAAGACACCTGGTTTCAAGTATTAATTCTGACATTTTGTATCATCCTTTCAACTAAAATATCAATCCTTTTCACGGTTTAAACTTTAACAGCCAATTATAAAGAAACTATAAAGTTTTTATAATCTTAAGATAGGCAATATTTGATTTCTCATAATTAGAATCAATGAGTCCCCTTGCGATATTCTAAAGATAAGGATAAAAAAGCTCCCGGCCGCCAACAATATCTCGGAAACCAGGAGCTTATCAAACTTTAAGCTAGATCATTTCAGAATATAACATTAATATTGACATAACCTTTGCTGTATAAATAATTAAGCTAAAACAGCATTTTTTAACAAGTAATCCATAACAGCCTGACTTAGAACAGTCTGCTTAATATAAGGCATTCCATATATCTCTTTATACATCGAATAATCATCAGTTCCATAATAGTATTTGAAATATTCAACTACATCATTATCTGAAACAGTTATGTTCGCGTCTTCGGCAATAGCTTGTATAATAAGGCTAAATTCAGCGGCACGCCTATTGCTGTCAGCGTAAAACTGAAGTAATTTATCTGTATCAGTAAAACCCAAAAAATTATTTAAAAAATCATTAAATTCCATGTTGTAAGAACTTGCATTACTTTGGAAGTATAGTAATAATAATTTTTCCTGATGTTTTATTAGATTTTCCGGGAGTGATTTTATTATTGAGTTATCTATGATGTAATTTTGTATATAATTGGAAACCGCATTATTTTTCAAGTCCTCTCTGATACTTGTCTCCATATCTGAAATAGTATTCCAGCCATAGGCAGAAAATTTCTCCGCAACAAATTCATCACTTAGGCCAGGTGTAACGGATTCAACAATATAGTTCAGAGTTACGGCAAAAACAGCATCTTTGCCATTTAATTCTTCAACACCATAATCCTCAGGAAATGTCACTTCAACATTAAAAGATTCACCGGGAGTATGCCCAATAATTTGTTCAAGAAAATCATCAATATAGTTTGTAACACCAATGGTAACCTCAGTACCTAAACCATTCGTGCTTCCACCCTCAAACTCAACCCCATCTATAGTTCCTACATAATCTATATTAACAGTATCACCATCTTTAACGGCCCGTTCCGTGATTTGTTCTTTAGTAGAGTATAGCGCTAATATTGAATCTATCTCATTTTTTACAGCTTCATCCGAGATTGTATGGATATTGCTGGGTATTAATATTTCCGTATATTTTGTGAGCTGAACATAATCTGATGCTTTGATATCAGACCAAAAGCCGTTTTCGTCAATTCCCTCACTATAATTCGGTCTGGCAGTTGAAAGATTATCCGATGAAACAGGAGTCTCAATTGGAGAAGGCTCAGGTGTAGTATTTTTACCAGAAGAACATCCGGTAAAAAAACCAATAGAAAAAACAATTATTAACAATAGGCTCAGTGTATTTTTTAATTTGAACATCATTATAAACACTCCGTAATTTTGATGATTTAATTATACACTTGTATGTCCATAAAAATATGAACAAATTGTAAACATTTAAGATAAATTGATAAAAAATCAATAAATGTTATAATCTGAAAAATACACTTTGTTTTTTACTTCTGTTTTACTTCGGGTAAATCCTGATGCTTCATGGTTCATAATGCCAGCCGTAATCTTCGGTATAAATCATGAGCTTGCTCATTCCACCGTCAACGACAATATTCTGACCATTTATAAAGCTGTTGTCTTGATTACACAGGAAAAATACGGTTCTTACAATATCCATGGGATGCCCGATTCGCCCTGACGGATGCTGTTTCTTATCAGCCTCAGAATATTTTGGTATATAGTCTTTATCGTATGCGCTTCCTGTATCAATCCAGCCCGGCGAAACCGAATTCACGCGGACTTTTCCTGCCAGACTTATTGCCAGTGCATGTGTTAGAGCTGTTATGCCGCCTTTGGCAGCAGTGTAGCTTTCGGTATCTTTTTGTGACTGAAAAGCGCGGGTCGATGAAATGTTAACTACTGCCCCGCCTACATTGAAATAAGGCAGAAAGAGCTTTGTAAGCATATATGGGGCTGTGATCCCTACACGAAGAACTTCATTGAATTCTTCGTATCCGCAACCGGACAGTATGCCTTTTTTTGTAATCATGGCATTATTGATAAGATAATCTATATGCCCGTATTGTTCAATAACCTTTTTGGTAAAGTCAATCAGCGTTTGTTCCTCAGCTATATCACCGGCAAAAAACAATACCTCGCCCCCGTTTTCCAGTATTTCGGCTCTTGTTTCTTCCCCGGCTGCCTGGTTTTTGTCAATGAACGCCACCCTGGCGCCCTCTTTGGCAAACTCCTGTGTTATACATTTTCCTATCCCTAAAGCTCCACCTGTAATTACGGCAACTTTATTTTTGAACATATTACTTACCTTCCTTCATTATTAATTCGATTTTAATTTTAACATGAACTGAAAAACACTGCCTATATCTGATTTTGATTTGCGAATTCGGTTTCTTAAATTTTGGATTAAGATTTTTGTTAACCAAATAAATTATTAGGTTGACAATATTAATGTTTTTCATTTATACTTCAATATGTGTTTTTGATAAAAATATTTTTAAAGCTCGAAGTAATCAGAGTCACATCATAACATATCAAGGGAGAAAGCTATGGAAAGAAAATCTTTTGTTTACAGGAAGACAATGATTGGATTAATGGCGGCGGTAATCTGCATACTGGGACCTTTATCAATACCTGTCGGTTTAGTGCCTGTTTCTTTCACTAATCTGGCAATCCTTTTTTCGATTTACATACTTGGCACAAAAAATGCTTTAATGAGTCTTTTGATATATATTTTTATTGGTTTGGCGGGAGCTCCCGTTTTTTCGGGTTTTTCCGGCGGGCCGGCAAAACTGTTGGGACCAACAGGAGGATATATTATCGGTTTTATATTTATGGCATTAATGTCCGGCATATTTATTGATAAATTTATTGACAAATGGTTTTTATGTGTTTCGGGCATGGTATTAGGCACGCTTGCATGCTATACATTGGGCACTGCGTGGTTGTCCTGCCAGGCTGATATGGCCATACCTGCAGCCATAAGTGTAGGAGTGCTTCCTTTTATTCCGGGCGACATTATAAAAATACTGTTTGTTGCCATTATGGGTCCCAGGATCAGACAAAGACTTATCAGGAACAATTTGTTTATTCAATCCTGATAATCATAAGATTTCTACACCGGTATTTTTATATCAGAATCAAGGGTTTCCGATTCAATAATAAAATTAACCGCATCGTTAAACGGTACCGGTTTACTGAACAAATAGCCCTGGAACAGATTACAGCCAAGATTATGAAGTATTTCTTTCTGTTCCCGGGTTTCAACATATTCGGCCAAAACGGAATAGTTAAGTGTTCTGCCTAAATCCACAATAGATGAAATAATCTTTCTGCAGCTTTTATTTGTTGTAATATCCCGTACAAGTGTACCGTCCAGTTTAACGGTATCGAATTCATATTCTTTCAAATACATGAGAGAACTGTGGCCCATGCCAAAATCGTCCATTTCCAGTTTTACGCCCATTTTTTTAATGCATTGAATCTTATCAATCAATTTATCGCCGCTTTTTAAAGCAGATTGCTCAGTGATTTCCAATTTAAGCCTGCCTGGCTCGATTTTATGTTTATTCAGAATTTCTTCAAGTTTATCGCAGAACTTGCTGTCTTCCAACTGGTTAACGGATACATTTACCGACATGGTTATATTACCATATCCCATGTCGATCATTCTTCTTAAATCTCTGCATGCCGTATCAAGTATCCAATAATCAAGTTTGTTATTTAATTGAGCTTCTATTGATAACGCAATTATTAAAGGCGGATAAATAAAACCATAGTTTTCGTGATTCCATCTTAATAGCGCTTCAAATCCGATAACCTTGCCTTCATAGTTTACCTGGGGCTGATAATAAAGCATCAGTTTTTCCTTAATGATGCTGTTTTCCAAATCATCAGCCAGGAACCTTGATATGCTGCCTATTTCATCATACCTGTTAAGCAGAGATGTTACTATCCCCCGCTTTTCATTTTGTTTGAAAAATGCATAAACTTTATTTATACTGTTTTTATTCTGATGATCCGATATTTTTTGAGCCAGTTTAACAAATGGCATATAACAGGATACTCCAAGAGTAAGATTAAATAATTGCAGGATGATTCCGCTGATAGAATTGGTTGAATAATAACCACTCAAAAATATTGGGGTTGTCCACTCTACAAAATTGCTGGTATATGGAACCAGGCCATAAAACATCGCCAGGTATGACGTCAGAGTTAAAAGTATAGGAACAAAAATAAATGGTATTAAATATATCGGATTATACACAATTGGAATACCAAACACAATAAGCTCATTTATATTAAAGTAAACAGGAACAAGTGACAA
Organism: Clostridiaceae bacterium; assembly: GCA_012728095.1. GTDB lineage: Bacteria > Bacillota > Clostridia > DSM-8532 > DSM-8532 > DTU059. Next base: position 31,208 of record JAAYFU010000019.1, on the reverse strand, counting down.
TTTGGCAAGATTTTGCTGGTTCTTTTTCCTTTCAACAAGCAGGATTGCAATTATTAGACATAAAGTAGAACCGCATCCGCCCATAAGAACAAAAGTATCAAAAAAGGTTTTCGTAAAAATTTCGGTTGGCAAAAGATTTGATTCAATTAAAGCTTTATTTACTGAAATAGCCGGTATAAACAGACTCTCGGCCACAGGCTCCAGAATATTATTCCCATGCATGCCGAAGAACCAGAATATATGTACAAGCGCAATAAAAAGAATTCCGCTTAATAAGGGTGACTTTATCCTGCTAAACAGTGAGTTCAATGAACTAGAAATAAAGCTTTGTATATGTGATACTCCAAGCAATGCGGTGAAAAAATGATTAAAAGCCGCAAACACAGCTACGGTTATCGCTGCAGGAAAAATTGACATCAGTGAATAGATGTATGCAGAATTAGCCCCGTCAGGAAAAGCTTTAATTCTAAAAAAGCTTAATGAACTCAGTCTTAAAAAAAGCCATGTAGAGCTGACGGCTGTTACAATTGCTGTAAAAACACCTATTACACCGAAATTCGCTATTGAGAATCCTTCCTTATAAATACCGGAAATAGCGATAAATGAAGCTAAAGACACTGATGTGGCTATTATTGGGTTTACATACATGGAACGATCGGTCTGATACTCTTCGGCAAGTGAATAACTTATGCAAATTAGCATTATTAGGGAAAGAATTCTAAAAGTACCGTCCTGTATATATGAAGGTATGCTTTTCCATTCAGCTCCGAAAACGTCTTGCATGAATTTCTGATATGCAGGTATGGGGAGACTTATAATAACCAATGCAAATGATCCCAATAATATAAGAGGAATCATGTATGTAAGTCCGCGTCTAATTGAAACCAAAATCTTTCTGTTGCCTACCTTTTCATGCACTCCCGAAATTAGTTCCGTCAAATTGCTCATAGTAAACAATCCCCCCAATATTAAATTTATACCATTCAGAGGACTGTTTAAACATTACTTTAATCATTACAGCAATAAATTATTAGGCTGTCAGAAATTTTGAACATGAATGAACACGCCATCCTGAGACCATATGATAATCTGATTACCTCTGCGCTGTTTTGGTTGGAATCTTTCACATGACCCAGGATGACGGTATGTTTTTTAATTGAATTCTAAAGAACTTTAACGACATCATATGCTGAATTCAATACCAGCCAATTCTGAGGGAAGTACCTGTTAATTGTCCAATAGCTGATACCGCCTACTCTGAACTCATTTGCCAGTGTAAGCTTGGCAAGTATACTGCGGGCATCTTCAAACCAAACCTCATGTTGCCTTCCGTTTGAGTCATAATATTTGAAAAATGGCGCCTGAGCGATAGGATCGTAACTGATCCACGCTCCCACTTCATATGCTAAATCCACCGCGCCGGTATTAGAAATTGTCCGGGCCGCGGTTCCTTCTTCAAATGGCAAAGTCCAATTATATCCGTAGTTTGGTATTCCCATAAATATTTTTTCACGAGGTATTGCCGTAACAGCGTAATTGAGAACCCTGCGAACTTCATTTATTGGCGCTACAGCCCTGGGCTGACTGTAAGTATATCCCCACTCATAAGTCATAAGTATTACATGGTCTGCCAACGCACCATGCACAGGATAATCATGAGCCTCATACAATAATCCTTCCTGATCGGCAGATATTTTAGGAGCAAGCGCCGTAGTTATGCTATATCCCAAAGGCCGCAACCTTGCCGCTGCTCTTCTGAGAAAATTATTATACTTTTCCCTATCGCTCGGATAAATGTATTCGAAGTCAATATCAAGCCCGCTGTAGTTCTTTTCTTCCATTATACGTACAATATTGTCCAGAAGAGTATCCTGAATAGCGGTACTTCCCAGTATCGTGCTTGCAAGATCACTGTCAAAACCACCGTTCTCCCCAATGTTTGTAATAACCATTAAAGGTGCTACTCTGAAGGAACGGGCGGCCTGAATAAGCGGTAAATCATTTATGGTGTCCAGGCTTCCGTCTGCATTCACCTGGTAACTGAATATGCTTAAGTATGTCAAATTGGGCAGTGTCTTTCTGAGTACTTCCATATCTATATCGGGAAAAGCATAGCCGTTAACTTGTATAGGACCGAAGCGAATAGTCCTTTGGGGTATTGTTATAACCTGTCCGACCTGCAGAACAGCAGGATTTGTAATTTGTGGGTTGGCATTAATGATATCGTTTATACGAACCTGATACTGCAAAGCGATAAGATAAAGGGATTCACCTCTCCTTACCACATGCCGCCTGCTTCCCTGAAGGATAACAAGAGTCTGTCCTACTACAAGTTGATCAGGGTTCTCAAGTTCATTATCTGAAACTATATTCTGCCATGGTACTCCATAAAGATTTGCAATCGAGTAAACACTTTCACCGGATTTGACTACATGAATTTCCATGGTTTCACACTCCCAACCGATATATTTTAAACATATGCAGCATGCGTTACTTTTGTTTCAATATGGACATGTTATAATTCCAAACAACTAATCACGAATTGTATTAATGTCGAAAAAATTATAGATTTTTACATTGCATTGGTGTAAACTAAAATATCAAAGGAGTGTGTTGATATGGAAATAAAAATAGAATTGACGAAAAATCCCAAAACAAAACCGGCGTCTGAAAATCTTTCATTTGGTAATATTTTTTCAGACCATATGTTCATCATGGATTATGAAGAGGGTAAAGGTTGGCATAATGCAAGGATTGTTCCCTACGGTTCAATCAGTTACGAGCCCGCAATAATGGTATTTCACTATGGTCAGGCTGTTTTTGAAGGTCTCAAGGCTTATAGGACAGGCGACGAAATTGTTCTCTTCAGGCCGGATGAGAATTTCAAGCGTTTGAACAATTCCTGTGACGCTTTATGCATTCCGAGAATAGATGAAGCCTTTGCTCTGGAAGCATTAAGAAAGCTGATTAATATTGACAGGGATTGGGTTCCTGATGCCCCAGGCACCTCTCTTTACATTCGTCCATTTATTATTGCTACTGAGCCCCATATCGGAGTACATCCTTCAAGCACTTATCATTTTATAATTATTACAGGACCTGTCGGAGCTTATTATAAAGAAGGGCTTAATCCCGTTAAAATTTATGTTGAATCTCATTATGTGCGTGCTGTAAAAGGCGGACTTGGTGAATCAAAAGCCAGCGCCAATTATGCTGCTTCCCTGAAAGCTCAGCAATTGGCGGCTAAGAAAGGCTATACACAGGTATTATGGCTTGACGGCGTTGAGAGAAAATATGTTGAAGAAGTAGGTACCATGAATGTCTTCTTTGTTATAGGCGACGAAGTGGTTACACCGGCTCTTAACGGAAGTATTTTGCCCGGTATTACCAGAAAATCCTGCATAGAACTTCTACGTTCGTGGGGAGTGAAGGTTTCTGAAAGAAGGATTTCAATCCAGGAGATTTATGATGCCGCCGATAAAGGCCTTTTGAAAGAAGCATTCGGTACCGGAACGGCAGCTGTTATATCGCCTATCGGAGAACTTTGCTGGAATGATAAAAAGCTTACCTTAGGCGATGGTAAAATCGGCGAACTGTCCCAAAAGCTTTACGATAATATAACAGGAATCCAGTATAAGAAACTGCCTGATCCGTTTAATTGGGTTGTTAAGGTATAAATTCTATTAATAAAGAAATGAAAGATTAAATTAAAGAGCTGTCTTAAAACCGGATGCCAACTGCCGGATGAACAGGGAATCCTGCCGTTTATTGCCCCGGTATGATATAGGTACATATTTAAGACAGCTCTTCCTGTATATTATTTATCCCTTATGTTATATAAAATAAAAATTAGGGCTTGAAATCATTCTTTAATCATATTATAATGATAATCGCCGCATGGAACGGCATTATGATTTGATTTCCGTGCGAAGCGCATTTGTTGCGGATTGGTGTAACGGTAGCACGACTGACTCTGGATCAGTTTGTTAGGGTTCAAATCCTTAATCCGCAGCCATTAACAAAGCCGGTTCGGATAACAGAACCGGCTTTTTAATATTCTTTAGCGTTATTAACAAACCCAACTGCTCTTTATTCAATTATTAGACATCGACAAACCAATATCAGCGATAATCAATAGCTTTGAACGAACCGCTGCAATGTGCGTGGCAAATAGCAACTGCAAGCGCGTCAGCCGCATCGTCCGGTTTTGGAATTTTCTCCAGGTTCAGTAAAACCTTAACCATTTGTTGTACCTGTTCTTTTTTGGCTCTTCCGTAACCCACCACAGCCTGTTTGACCTGGAGAGGCGTGTATTCGTATACTTTTAAATTTGCTCTCGCAGCGGCCAATAATACTACTCCCCTGCCATGGCCGACTTTAATCGCTGTTTTTACGTTTGTATTAAAAAACAGTTCCTCAACGGCCATCGCGTCCGGTTTATATTTTTCGATAAGTTCATCAAGACTGTTGCTTAAGGACAATAATCTGTCCGACAGTTCAAGGCTTGCTTCTGTATTAATGGCTCCCACGTCTATTATTGAAAACTTATTGCCTATGTAATCGATTACCCCGTAGCCTGTTATTGCAAAGCCCGGATCAATTCCTATTATTCTCATTGGTATACCTCTAGTCTTTAATGTTGTACCAGTTTGTTTAAATTTTTATTCCGGGTATTGAATATTTATACACAATATTGTATAATTATAAAAACACATATTATATATTTTTAACTTGCAGAATGTTTATTCGTCATTAGTATAGAATTAACCGGTATCAAATTAATTTTAGCACAGATTGGAGAGATTTTTAATGAGTAAGGAAAAAATAGTTCTTGCCTATTCAGGAGGTCTTGATACTTCAATAATTATTCCGTGGCTGAAAGAGAACTATGATGCAGAAGTAATTGCCGTTGCCGCAGATGTCGGACAGGGAGAAGAACTGGAACCCTTAAGAGAAAAAGCCATAAAAACCGGCGCGAGCAAAATATATATTGAAGATGTAACCGAAGAGTTCATTACCGATTTTATATATCCGACTCTGAAAGCCGGCGCTGTATATGAAGGCCAATATCTTTTAGGAACTTCATTTGCAAGACCCATAATTGCAAAGCGAATGGTCGAAATAGCCGAAAAAGAAGGCGCTACCGCCATTTGTCACGGAGCGACCGGCAAGGGAAATGATCAGGTACGTTTCGAGCTTACGATTAAAGCCCTTGCTCCCCATCTTAAAATAATAGCTCCATGGAGAATATGGGATATAAAATCCAGGGAAGAAGAAATTGATTACGCTATGGCAAGAAATATTCCCATACCTGTAAGCAAAGACAATAACTACAGCCGGGACAGAAACATCTGGCATTTGAGCCATGAAGGTTCTGAACTTGAGAATCCTGCCAATGAACCTATGTATGACAGGCTGCTCCAATTGTCGGTAACGCCGGAAAAGGCTCCCGATAAGCCGACTTACGTAGAAATTGATTTTGAACAGGGTATTCCGGTTAAAGTTAACGGAGAAAAACTCTCTCCTATTGACCTTTTGAAGACATTAAATAAAATCGGCGGAGAAAACGGTATAGGAATAATCGATATTGTGGAGAACCGACTTGTAGGAATGAAGTCCCGCGGAGTTTATGAGACGCCAGGAGGAACCATCCTGTATGCGGCTCACCAGAAACTTGAGAGCATTACACTTGACAGGGACACTGCTCATTATAAGGCTCTTGTGGCGCAAAGATTTGCCGAACTGGTATACTTTGGACAATGGTATACTCCTCTACGTGAAGCAATTTCGGCATTTGTTGATTCAACGCAGAAATATGTGACTGGTACGGTTAAACTGAAACTATATAAGGGCAATATTATCCCTGCGGGCGTAACCTCTCCATATTCCCTGTTTGACGAAGAGTTGTGCACCTTCGGGGAGGATAATGTGTATAATCAGAAAGATGCTGAAGGGTTCATTAATCTCTTTGGCCTGCCATGCACCGTTCAGGCAAATATGAAGAAACGGAACAATATTAAAGATTATTAAATATAGATTTCGTTATAATTTACACTGTCAGCCCATTATACGGGTTGACAGTGTATTAATTCATGTTGGGATTGAGGGTAATTATGAAGCTTTGGGGCGGTAGGTTTTCAAAAAATACGGACAAATTGATGGATGATTTTAACTCATCAATACATTTTGACAGAAGGATGTACAGACATGATATACTTGGCAGCGCGGCTCATGTCAAGATGCTCGGTGCATGCGGAATTATTCCGAAATCCGATGCTGATTTGATATATAAAACACTGTTTGAGATTCTTAAAGATATTGAGGATGGAAAAATTGTATTTGATGTGTCTGCCGAAGATATTCACATGAATATCGAAACTATCTTAATTTCCAGGATCGGAGACGTGGGAAAAAAGCTGCATACCGGAAGAAGCAGAAATGACCAGGTAACCCTGGATCTTCGCATGTATCTTAAAGATGAAATCATTGAGCTAAAATCAATGTTGAAAGACCTTCTCAATGTCATTCTGAAAATAGCTGAAAAAAACCTTGATACTATTATGCCCGGCTACACGCATTTGCAAAGGGCTCAGCCTATAACCCTGGCCCACCATCATATGGCATATTTCCAAATGTTTAAGAGAGACATTGAAAGGCTGAATGACTGTGCAAAAAGAATGAATACTATGCCCTTGGGGTCAGGAGCTCTTGCGGGAACAACATATCCTTTAGACAGGCAAATGGTGGCTTCGGAACTTGGTTTTGACGATATAACAGCCAACAGTATTGACGGAGTAAGCGACAGGGATTTTGTGATTGAACTGGCTTCCTGCCTTTCAATAATAATGATGCATTTATCACGTTTCAGCGAAGAGATTATCTTGTGGTGTACCGGAGAATTCGCATTTATCGAGCTTGATGATGCTTACAGTACGGGCTCTTCCATCATGCCGCAAAAGAAGAATCCCGATGTCGCAGAGCTTGTCCGCGGTAAAACCGGAAGAGTGTACGGAAGTCTCATTTCTCTCCTGACTATGATGAAAGGCATTCCTCTGGCATATAACAAGGATATGCAGGAGGATAAAGAAGCAATATTCAACGCGGTTGACACCGTCAAGCTCTGTCTCCCTGTTTTTACAAAAATGCTGGACACCATGAAAATTAATAAGGGGAATATGTATAATGCCGCAAAAGGCGGTTTCACCAATGCCACCGATATTGCCGATTATTTGGTCAAAAAAGGAATACCCTTCAGAGATTCACATGAAATCATCGGCCGCATGGTGGCTTATTGTATCGGGAAAAACAAAAATATCGATGATTTGAGTTTGGAAGAATTAAAAACATTTTCTGATAAGTTTGAAAATGACGTATACGATGCGATAAGCCTTGAAACCTGCGTTAATGAAAGAAAGGTTACCGGCGGGCCTGCTAAGGAAAGTGTTATTGAGCAGATTAAAAAGGGTAAGGAATTTATTGAAAGCTTAAAATTATGATTTATAAAAGCGCAGCGCAAGCATAATCGCATAAAAGATTCTTCGTTTATGCTCAGTTCGTTTATGCTCAGAATGACATATAATAGCATTTTAAAAGTGTTTATCCTGGGCGTAGCGCAGCGGAGCCGAAGGTTCTATGGAATTTAGGACATGATAAAAAGCTCTTCAGTGTTAAAGCTTATATGCCGATACCACTGAAGAGCTTTTTTATTCGTAGTTAAACAAAAACCCCGATTTTACACATCGAGGTTTTTTAATAAGGTTTTGCTTTTTTATCTAATGCTTTTCCAAAGCTATGCCAAGAATTCCTTATCTTACCTCGCATTTCTTCATCCAAAGTACTCTCAACAACACTATTTAATTGTCTCCTCATTGCATAATATTCCTTGATGTCAAACTCTTCCTTCATAAGGAGTTCATCCATTTGGTCCAGCCAACTGATAAGATATTGCATACCCATGTACTCTTTGGTAATCTTTTTCCTTAAATGGGCAACAACAAGCTTTACGGCTTTTCTTTTTACTTCATTGTCATCCATCGGTTTTTTAATATCCTTTGCAACTGACATTCCCCCTGCCTCCTTTCATCCTTATGATAGTGCTTCGTTCATAATCGTTATACGATATACGATTTATTTATATTAAATTGTAAAAGCGTCAGCATAACAAAAAAAATCACAACCCGATAATAAAATATATTACCGGATCGGGATAATAGTACATTGCTTATGCTCAATAATGTAAACTGGAAACTCTTATATCTATCTTACATCATTTTGCAACATAAATCAATGTTTCCACAGATAATGTTTTTATGTCAAATTTTCTAATATGTAATTAATCTTTTTCCGTTGAGTTTCTCAACTGCAATTGTATCCCGTTTTTCCTCAGGTACTACAATAGTGGTTGGATCACCGTCGCTGATAAACATACGATTTGGACTCATTCTTGGAAGCCACCAGGTAAGATCCCCGTTAACCGGGACTCTTCCCTGCGCACGTATTCTTCTGACATACAAACTGTTATATTTCTTGCTGATGGACGGAACAGAAGGCTCTGCCCCGACTGCCATTATTGTTTCATTCTTATATTCGATCCCATTGTATGAGCCGCTTTCCAGGTATTGGTACAAACTTTTGTCAGGCAGACTGCCATATGGTAAAGCTAAAGAATAAAATCTTAACCCGGGTAAGATTTCATCGGCTTTCTCCTGGTTCCTGCCTATACTCTCCTGTATCCTTCCGGCAGAATTATTTTTCGGATCTGTATAATCAACATGTCCCCAGGTATGATTTCCCAGTTCAAAACCCAGGCTCTGGAGAATCTCAAAACGTTCTCTTAATGTTCCCGCGCCTTTAAAAGTATTATCCCCAATATCCATATTGACATAGAAAATTCCTTTTAATCCGAAATCAGGATGCTTTTCATTAAATGCCATCATAATGCCTACAGCTGATTTAGGATTGACTTTTAAACATCCACCCTCTTCAATAAGGTTAAACTGACCGGGTGTCCCGTCATCAAAGGTGAAAACCATCGGCATTGTGCCTGCAGGAACTTTAATATTGCAGTCAATGAAGTCCTCCATGCTGATAAGCCTGTAGCCGGCATCATAAAGGGTCTGCAAAAGCGCTTCAAACTCCGCGAATGTGGTTGTGAATTCTTTTTCGGTATTCTCCTCATAAGCTTCTATGAAGCGATGAAACATTATTATTGGTATTTCACCGGATTCGTTTGGTAAAAAATTTTCATAATCGGTTCTGATTACAAGATTTTGATCCGGCTTCGCAGTTTCTTCCGGTACTGGCGAAGGCGTAACCAGTGGCGATTCGATAGAACCCGGCACCGGAGTCGTTGAAACAGACGGTGATACGGTTGGGCTTACTGTTTGTAGCGGATCGTTTTTCGCCGAATCCGGATTATTGTTATCCATAAATACGACTATAATAATCAAAACAATGCTTATGATAAAAACTGACAGGACTGTTATAAACCTTCTGACATTTAGCTTTCTCTTACGCATATCTTTTAACCTTTCATGAATTATTCAGTATTCTATGCCCTTTCTTGCCTTAATTCCTTTGTCAAATGGGTGCTTTTCTTTTTTCATTACAGTAATATAATCCGCTCTTTCTTTCATAGCTTGTGTAGCTTTTCTGCCTGTTATTACGAATTCGGATGAGGGAAACTGGTCAAAAACAGCAATTACCTCAGCTTCCGATAAAAAACCTAATTCAATCACATCCAGGATTTCATCAAAAACTATCAATGTAAACCTGTTATTGGAAATTGTATTCTTTATCTCTCCAAAGCCTTTTTCTATATCTTCTTTTATTTCCCTGTACTGTTTTTCATTTAAATCAAAGATAAATCCCTTATGCCTCATAAAAGGCCTGAAAAAGGTTACTCTGTCCAATTTGGAGAGTACGTTCATTTCACCGGTTTCGCTGCTCTTCAGAAACTGGGCAAAAAAAATCATACCATCACAGCCCATATTTCTTATCGCAAGCCCGATTGCCGCTGTAGTCTTTCCTTTTCCATCTCCTGTATAAATATGAATCATAATGGTATGGCCTGCTTTTTGCTATATTAAAAAATGACAAGATACGAGAATTCTCTTGCCACCTTTATTATAGTATATCATACTCAAAAAGACAATATACACAAATCACAGTTTCCTGCTGTTAAAACGGTATCCCCCGCCGCTTTTCTTTCTTATCTTATCAAAGATGCCCGAAGAACTTTTATTATAATTCTTGGGATTTTTTGTCCGGTTAGCCAGGATACTTGCGATAGCCGCAGTCAACAAAGCAATTGCCGCAAACAGAGCGGTATTTAAAGTAAACATAACTCTTCTTTCTAATATACTGCCTATTATGAATGATATAACAGCGTATAAAAACGCTGTCAACAAGGCTGATAAAAGACTGTTGGATCTGTTCTTTTTAGCGGCGACTGAGCTTCCGGAAAAGACTCCCAGTACTGTTGCTGCTATTGCGGACGGAAAAGTGTATACTTCGGGAAAATCAGTAAAGCAAAGGAGCAACGCCGTCAAAAACAGAATTATTAGCGTTACTGTAAGAGATACCAGCACTGCCTTTAAAATTCCTTTAAAATAGCCCGAGGAAACAACACTATTGTAATTTTCTTCCACAACCTCTTCCCCCTGATAAAGGTCTTGTCAGCTATTTAATATTATTCAAATGTATTAAAACATAGAACCTGTATTGTAACCCATTGATGCCATTTAGAATAGAATATATTGAGTTCAAAAGGCATGGGAGGTTTTTATTATGTTAGGATTCAGAGGGTGCAACTTCTTTGGCAACAACTGCGAGATTTTGATGTTCATTATCCTGTTCCTTCTCCTGTTCTGCAATGGATGCGGTGATGACAACAAGTGCTGCGATTAACAGTAGGGTAATTTAAATCTACCCGAAAGGAGGTGCCGTTTATGCGGAGTGGTAGACGTTGTGATGTAGATTGCACAATTTTATTCTTTATCTTGATTTTCCTCTGTTTATTCTTCAACAAAGATGGCGACTGCTGTGATTAAATTCAAAAGCGGGGCAAGTTGACACATGTTAACACCCCGCTTTTTTCTTATAAAGCGAACTATAAAATTTTTTGCTAATTACAGAACGACAGTTATAATGTCATCTCTGGTATAACGAAACCGAAAGCTTCCGCATGTTACCCGGAACGGCATATAAGCTTATCGAAGGATCTTATTTGTTGACCAAAAAGATTCTTTGCTTGCGCTCAGAATGACATAATGTGTAAATTATTCGCCTGCGCCTAAAATGATAAAGTAAGCCTATGATTTCAATGATGTATTGGCACCTGTTGATTTGACCTGTTTAAAATAATTTCTTATGTACATTAATGCCGCAAATAAAGCCATGCCTACACAGAGCCAGAAGATAACATCGGTTATATGCCTTGGCACTCCTATAAAAACAAGCATAATGGCTATGAACAAAACTACCGATGTTAGTTTGCCAAACCATTTGCTGGACATGTCAAAATTCTTTCTGATTAAATAAAGCCCTGAAATCAGCATGAATAGTTCTTTGAACAGAACAAGCCAGGGTATTACCCTGGGAATCATATTCCTTGCAGAAAATGTAAAAAGCGCAGCCAGCTGCATCATTTTATCAGCTAAGGGATCAGCAATTTTACCGAACTTGGTTATCAATCCGAAACGTCGGGCAATAAATCCATCTAAAACATCAGTTGTTTCAGCCATAAGAAAAACTATTATCGCAGGATATATCATTTCCTGGAGCATGAACGTAATGAATGCAGGCACCGCCATCATTCTTAAAACTGTTAAAATATTTGGTATGCTCTTGATTATATTGTTCATAAGAAACTATTCTCCTGTAACACTATTATACATTGGCAGCAGTTTCTTAAAGATTTCAGGTTTGTATTTTGATATATTAACCGGTTTTAAGTCTGCTGCGGTCCATGCATGCTCAGTGCTTCCCTTGGCGCAGAACAAATTCTTATTTTCTGCATAGATTTCATATCCTAATACTAATCTCACTTTTGTAGCCTTTATCAGCCTGGTTTTTACCAGAACCGAATCGCCGTATTTTACAGGATTTTTATATTCACATGTCAGCCGGACTAACGGAAGCATCAGGCCAAGTTCTTCCAGCTCATTATATGATATTCCGAAATTTTTTATAAAATCAGTTCTGCCGCATTCAAACCAGATGGGATATACTGAATGGTGAACAATGCCCATTTGGTCTGTTTCGGCATATCTTACGGGGAATCGCGTTTCAGTTATCATAAGTAAAGTCTCCTTATAAGGCCAGTATTTTACTTAATGCTATCAACTCATTATCAATAGTCTTCGTCATATTAAGAGCTTCTGTTATATCAATATCTACAATCTTATTGTCTCTTAATGCAATGACACGATTTTTCTTTCCTTCTACAAGACATTGAACAGCACGTGCTCCAAAACGGCTGCCCATAACCCTGTCGGTAATGGTGGGCGAACCGCCCCTCTGGATATATCCCAGGATTGTTGCTCTTGTGGTAATCTCGGTTTTCTCTTCAATATATTTTGCTATTTCAACGGCTCCTCCCACGCCTTCGGCAACTATAACCAGGTAGTGCTTTTTACCGCGGTTACGGCCTTCAACAATGGGTATGATTATATCCTTATCAATGTCGAATTCTTTTTCCGGAAGAATGATTGCTTCGGCGCCGCCTGCTATTCCGCAGTTTACAGCGATCCAGCCTGCGTTTCGGCCCATAACTTCAAGTACACTGCAGCGTTCATGAGAATATGACGTGTCCCTGATTTTGTCAATGGCATCCAGTACGGTATTCATTGCCGTATCATAGCCGATGGTGTAGTCTGTGCAGGAAATATCATTATCAATCGTACCCGGAATTCCAATAACATTCATCCCTAATTGGCTTAAGTCCTTGGCGCCTCTGAAGGAACCGTCTCCTCCGATCACTATAAGCGCATCGATACCAAAAACCTTGGCCATCGAAATAGCCTTCTCCAGACCCTGTGGTGTATTAAACTCTTTGGATCTCGCTGTTTGAAGGATCGTACCTCCCCGCTGGATTATATCTCCCACCGAGCGTAATGTCATTTCCTCAATATCGCCGTTTAATAAACCTTCATACCCTTTATATATTCCAAGTACCTTTAAACCATTGTATATTCCGGTTCTGACCACTGCCCGAACGGCAGCATTCATGCCCGGCGCGTCTCCTCCACTTGTTAAAACTGCAATAGTATTAATCTGTTTCATGGTTTCCTCCCGTAGCTGGATTGCTTATTATGACAATACCCGTTGTAAAATCAGTTATTACCGCTTATAGGTTGAGGGGTCATAACTTAATAAACTCAGTATTGGCATCCAAACAATGATTGTCCCATTGAAAGGATAATTGCCGGATAAACAATTAATTAGAAAAATCAGAATGATTAAATGTATCTTTGATTTCCAACGGGTTTACGAGATGTTTTTCTCGTAAAAAAAATATTTATACCCATCAACTTCAAGATGATGGGAAATGATTAAGCCTGTTTTAAAATACCCGTGTAACGAAACACGGGTAAATTTTAAAAACCTTTTTCAATAATTATGCCGTGAGCTTCTTCTACCTCGGCTTCCGGAACTGAAACTTCAAAGTAATCGTCTGTTTTCTCTTTTTTATTTACAGGATTAATTCTGACCAGAATTCCTCCCTCTTCGAGGACAGACTTGAGTTTCTCTGCTATATCTTTATTCTGAGCCATGTAAACGACTGTCCACATAATTACAAGTGCCCTCCTTGTCTGCTCCCGGACTGAATCATACCATGTCTGCAATACACTTTAGCTCTTCCCCGGACTTTTATGGCAGATGTCTGTTCGGTAAACTGAGCAATAAGAATTTCCCCTTCATCCAATATCTCAGTATGATGGAGACGGGTATCTTTTCCCCGTGTAAGACCAATCACGTTAACACCGTTTTCTTCTGCTGCGACTACTATATAATCGGCAAAAGACTTATCGGTTTCAATTCGTTCCAATGTATCACCTCAAAAACATATTATATTATTTTTATCCAAAGTGCAAGTGTTACAATATTAAAGCAGCTACATTATATCTTTATGTGATCTTTGCCTAAAAGTTCCGAAAGCTCAGTGATTAAGAGATCGCTTAATTGTATATTCAGTTTGAGTTTTGGTTTTCTGGGATCGTCAATATATACCAGGGCCTGCTGATGTCCGTCAAAATACTTCAATAATGATAAAGCGGCTTTTCTTTTGGATTCAGTAATTTCTTTGTCCAGCGATACTTTTAAAATGCCATTTGAAGTACTTGGGTTATTATTTGTATTTTTTGCAGTCCCGCCTATCATATAATATTTATTTTCTTCATTAACATTGTTATTTCCCGGAAAACCGTTTGTTTCCGAAACACCGTTTCCAACGTATTGTTGGTAAACTGTTTTTGTACCGTTATAATCCGGATACGACCCATTGTATTTTAATGATTCCAGCGGTTTAATCCTGTCAGCCAGTATTTTTGGCTGCTCATCCTCTTTAACAGAGATCCTTCCTTCAACGATTATCTGGCTGTCATTAGATAAAAACCTGGCAAATCGTTCGTAGACATTAGGGAAAACAATAACTTCCATTTGTCCGTATAAGTCTTCCACAGTAACAAAAGCCATCATTTTATTGTTTTTGGTGCTGATGGATTTTATATCTGCCACAATACCCGCGATACGGACAAATGTTCCGTCTGTCAGCCTGCTTTCATTAGAGGCGTCTTCTTCGGATACCTCAAAATCATATGAATATACCGTTACCAATTCTTTGATAACATCGGCAAATTCATCAAGAGGATGACCGGAAATATATAATCCCAGCATCTCCTTTTCCATCGCCAGAAGCAGCTTGGAGTCATATTCGGCCATTTGAGGCCATTCAATCGTAGCGGCGTCATCAATATCCTGGACAACGTCAAATAAAGATAATTGTCCTGAAATCATTGATTTTCTTTTTTGTGATACACGTTCAATAATTTTTTCATAATTGGCTATCAGCCTGGAACGATATATTCCGAAAGTATCAAATGCTCCACATTTAATCAGGCTTTCCACAGTTTTTCTGTTCAAATCTTTACCTTCCAGCCTTTCACAAAAATCAATAAAATTCTTAAATGGTCCGGTTTTGTTCCGCTCTTCGATAATATTTTGCACAACGTTAACTCCCACATTTTTAACTGCCAGTAACCCGAACCTGATTGCGCCGTTTTTGACTGAAAAAGAACTTTCGCTTTCGTTTATATCCGGCGGAAGCACTTTTATTCCCATTTTACGGCATTCCATAACATACTGGCTGACCTTTCCCAGGCTTCCCATAAAACTGTTTATCAAAGCAGCCATGAATTCCACGGGGTAATAGTACTTAAGCCAGGCGGTCTGATATCCCACATACGCATATGCCGCGGCATGGGATTTATTAAATGCATAGCTGGCAAAATCCATCATCTCATCAAAAATGGCATTCGCTACATCTTCCGGCACCCCATTACGAATTGCTCCGGGAATCAATACATTACCGTTTTCATCGGTACTTCCGTATATAAAATTTTGGCGTTCGGCGTCCATGACTTCTTTTTTCTTTTTAGACATGGCACGGCGTACCAGGTCGCTTCTGCCAAGGGAATATCCCGCAAGATCCCGACATATCTGCATTACCTGCTCCTGGTAAACCATGCAGCCGTAAGTGACGTTTAATATGGGTTCCAGTTTCGGGGTCATATATGTAATATTTTGCGGATTGTTTTTATTTCTTAAATACCTTGGAATCTGATCCATTGGTCCAGGCCGATAGAGAGAGATACCTGCTATAATATCCTCAAGGCAAGTTGGCATAAGCTCTTTCATAAAATTCGTCATACCCGGACTTTCCAGCTGGAATACCCCTGCTGTTTCACCTTTGCCGATCATTTCGTAAACATTGGGATCTTCGTAATCTATATTGTCAATATCTATTTCAATGTTTTTATCCTTCTTTATAAGGTCAAGCGTATCACGTATTACCGTAATGGTACGAAGAGCCAGAAAATCCATCTTCAAAAGCCCAAGCTCTTCAAGAGTGGTCATTGGAAATTGTGTGGAAATAAGGCCTTCATTACAATACAACGGCACGTACTCGGTAAGAGGTTCACTGGATATCACTACACCCGCGGCATGAGTTGAAGCATGACGGGGCATCCCTTCCAGTACTTTCGCATTGTCCAATAGCTCCCGAATCCTGTGGTCAGAATCGTATAATGTTTTTAATTCGGGAATCATGTCAATGGCTTCAGATATGGTTATATGCTTTCCGGGCATCATCGGTATCAGTTTGGCAACCCTGTCCACTTCGTTATAAGGCACTGCAAGAGCGCGCCCCACATCCCTTACGGCAGCGCGTGCCGCCATGGTGCCGAATGTTATAATCTGAGCAACATGGTCTTCCCCGTATTTTCTTACGACATAATCAATTACTTCCTGCCTTCTTTCATAGCAAAAATCAATATCAATATCGGGCATTGATACGCGTTCGGGATTTAAGAAACGTTCAAAGATAAGATTGTGTTTTATGGGATCCACATTTGTGATCTCCAGGCAATAAGCTACCATGCTGCCGGCTGCCGAACCTCTTCCGGGACCTACCATGATGCCGTTATCACGGGCAAACTTTATAAAGTCCCAAACAATAAGGAAATAATCTACATACCCCATTTGATCGATTACTTTAAGCTCGTATTCCAGTCGTTCAAAAAGATCCGGATTATTGCCGTATCGCTTGTTGAAGCCTTTTATACATTGGG
The DNA here is from genome assembly GCA_012728095.1 of Clostridiaceae bacterium. Taxonomy (GTDB): domain Bacteria; phylum Bacillota; class Clostridia; order DSM-8532; family DSM-8532; genus DTU059. The sequence goes on along the minus strand of JAAYFU010000019.1, from coordinate 14,358 downwards.
AGCGCAAATACTCAAACGGGCTTGTCCCTTCCGGCACCTCATATTTTGGCAAATGCAAACGGTCGAATTCAATTTCCACATTACATGCTTCGGCTACACGAACAGTGTTTAAAAGCGCTTCAGGATATGCTTTGAAATGTTCCCACATCTCTTCGGGGCTCTTTAAATAGAATTCATCTGTCTCAAACTTTAGCCTGTCTGCATCATTAATGGTTTTGCCGGTTTGTATGCAGATTAAAATCTCCTGTGCCCTGGCATCTTCCCTGTTGATATAGTGGATATCATTGGTCGCAATCAGCGGAATTCCGGTCTCCTCTGAAATCCTTATCAATCCTGAATTTACCTGCAGCTGTTCTTCGATATTGTTATATTGAAGCTCGAGGTAAAAGTTTCCGTCCCCCATTATACTGTTAAGCTTTATGGCAAGGTCACGGGCTCCTTTATAATCACCCTTCAGAATCTTCTGGGGGATATCTCCTCCAATACAGGCACTAAGGCATATCAAGCCTTCATGATACTCCTCCAGGAGGTCAAAATCAATCCTGGGTTTATAGTAAAAGCCTTTGATATAAGCTATTGAAACCAGCTTCATAAGGTTCTTGTAACCGGTACTGTTCTTTGCCAGAAGTATAAGGTGTCCCTGGTCCGAATCCAGGCCCGGATCTTTATCCAGGTACGTACGGGCGGCAGTATATACCTCACAGCCCAGGATAGGCTTGATACCTTCTTTTTTGCATGCCTTATAAAAATCTATAACTCCGTACATTGCGCCGTGATCAGTAATAGCAAGACTATGCATGCCGAGTTCTTTGGCTTTTCTGACTACATCCTTGATACGGCATGCCCCGTCAAGCAGGCTGTATTCGGTATGAAGATGTAGATGAACAAAATCTTTCAAGATTTACCTCGCTAAAAAGAACATTTTTTCTTTTAATATTTTAATTTTATCATATAGTGCTTGATTTTGGAGAGTAAATATGCTCATATTCCGGTTAAAACTATAGAATGTTTTTCGGTCACTATTTTATGAACCCTGACATCGTATAAATCCGTGGGAATTGAATCAAACACCTGGAACCGGTATGCCACGCCCACAAACAATGCGCTTTTCGAGCAGGCTGACAGGAATCTGTCATAGTATCCGGCTCCGTGCCCCATGCGGTTTCCGCTTTTATCAAAAGCAAGACCCGGTACCAGGGCCAAGTTTATTCTGGCAGCATCTATCAACTCATTTTCAGCGGTTGGTTCCCAAATCCCAAACGAACCTTTGGATAAACCGTTTTCTAAATCTTTTACGATTCTAACTTCCATTTCCGTTGGACTTACTACTCTTGGAAGGCACAGTATCTTGCCCTGATCAAGGATCCAGCGGTTCAGGGGGCTAATATCGACTTCTTTTCCGTAAGGCATATATGACAGCACTATGTTGGCTGTTCTTAATTCAGAAAGGTTTTTTAAAGTTTCAACTATTATATGGGATGCGTTTTTTACAAAATCGTCGTCAAGCATTCTGCGCTTTTGGCTTATTTCTTTTCTCAGCTGACTTTTATCCATTTTTAACCTCATTTACCCCGCAAAAAAGCGGCCTATAAATGGCCGCTCCCATAGGGATAAAAAAATTAATTCAATTTTGTTCCGCATTTGGAACAGAATGCGGTGTCTTTGGCCACTTCTGCGCCACAGTTGGGACATTTGGCAGCGTTCTTAAGCTCAAGAACCTTGTTAGTAAGCTCGTTAATGGTATCCTCAATCTTTTTGATTTCCGCACAAAGGTCGCTATAAGCAGTTTCTTCGCCTGCAGCGTAAGCTTTGTAAACCTCTGCACCGATTTTTTCATAAAGATTCTTAATTTTATCTTTCTCTGAGTTAATCTGGGAGTTAAGTTTTGTAATTTCGATTACGTCTTTACCCTTTTCAGTGAGATTTTTGCCGATTCTTTTAACCTCGTCAAAAAATGCCATGGTCAAAGACCTCCTTACAGTAAGATATTTATTTGCTTAGCTCTGTACACTATAATACAGTCCAGCTTATTTACAATACTATAATACCACAGGTTTCCAGACCAGAACATTAGAATTTTCTAATATTATTTCTCTATTATATTATTAAGGACTCCCTTTTTTAATACGTAAAACAGCATGCTGCGGCAAAGGTTTCATGGGAATTCTTACCTCCATTTGCGGATGGGGCGCCGCGGTTATATTATTTCCCGATTCATCATACATTTCATTTACTATAAATTGAGTAACCGGACCAACAGGTGGCATTACTTCAACTTTATCTCCTACTTTAAAGCGATTTCTCTGCTCGATTATAACCATTTCCTTTTCACTGTCATAGCCTTTCACGATACCCACAAAATCATAATTTCTGATATATGAACTGGTGCTGTAATTATGATCGTTGGGTCCGGGTTTGCCAAAGAAAAAGCCGGTGGTAAAATCACGGTTGCTGACCGTACAAATCTCTTCAAACCATTTTTCATCATATGGCTGATTATTGTAGTAAGCATCAATCGCATCCCTGTATGCTTTTACTACCGTGGCAACATAAAAAGCGCTTTTCACACGGCCTTCGATTTTTAAACTGGAAACACCGCTGGAAACCAGTTCGGGGATATGTCTTATCATACAGAGGTCCCTGGAATTAAAAATATAGGTACCCCTTTCATCCTCCTGGATCGGGAAGTATTCACCAGGACGTTTTTCTTCCACCAGTTGATATTTCCATCTGCAGGGCTGAGCGCAATCTCCCTTGTTGGAATCCCTGCCGGTCATATAATTGCTTAACAGGCACCTACCGGAGTATGAAATACACATTGCTCCATGAACGAATACTTCTACTTCCATATCCCTGGGAATTCCGGCGCATATTTCTTTTATCTCTTTCAGTGAAAGCTCCCTTGCCAACACAACCCTTGAAGCCCCCATTGAGTGCCAGAACTTAACGGTCTCAATGTTTGTTATATTTGCCTGTGTACTGATATGAATATTTATATCCGGTACCGTCTTTTTTATGACGGCAAACATGCCGGGATCGGAAACAATAACAGCGTCCATACCCAATGATGCTGCCTTTTCAACAAATTTGGGCGCATTTATCAAATCATCATTATGGGGGATTATATTCATTGTAAGGTATGCTTTTTTCCCATTTTCATGAACATAATCAATCCCTTCTTTCATTTCTTCAAAAGTAAAATTGGCGGAGGCAGTGCGAAGTCCAAACTCTTCCCCGGCTAAATACACTGCATCGGCTCCATACAATATTGCCATCTTAAGTTTTTCCAAATCGCCTGCCGGAGCCAGAAGCTCGACTTTCTTCATATTCATCACCTTTCTTTAAGGCTTATGGCCATACCGTCCCCGATTGGAACAATGGAAGTCTCCAGTCTTTCATGGCTGCAAATCAGCTTCAGGTATTCCTTGAGCCTGGTAGCAATGGTTCGGTGCTTGTGCTGTATTTTATCTTTTTGCGCAACAAGTCCTTTATATAAAACATTATCGGATACCAGCAGGCCTCCCGGCCTCAACAGCCGCAGAGCATGATTTAAATACTCAATATATTGTCCTTTAGCGGCATCCAGAAAAATCATGTCATAGGAACAATTGAGGCATTCCAGCACCTCGAGGGCATCTCCCAGGATCACTCTTATACGGTTATCATAGCCCATGGCTTTAATATTATTTTTAGCAATATCAGCCAGTTCTTCGTCAATTTCAATGGTATCAATTATTCCCGTTTTATCCATAGCAGCCGCCATGATACAGGCCGAATAGCCAATAGCGGTGCCTGCTTCAAGTATTTTTTTAGGTTTATGCAGCTTTATAAGAAGTTTTAACAACGCAGCTGATTCGGGCTGAATAATGGGTATATGATGTAAACCGGCATATTCCTCTATTTCTCTTAATAAACCTGTTTCGCGCCGTATTGTCGAGCGAAGGAATTCGACTATTTCAGAATAATTAACTCTATCTTCCATAATAAACTCTTTCAGGAAACCTTTATATAATTCTTATGACACAAAAGCGGCTAAAAAAGCCGCCTCATAGCATTAATTATATCCGCTTACACCGTATTTCTGCTGGTCTCTGATATGGCCTTCAAGCGTTTCATTGTAAATATTTGTACCGTCAGGCGCAGCAAAGAAATAATAGTAGTTGGTTTTCTCGGGGTACAAGGCGGCTTCAATAGCGTCAATTCTTGGAGAGCATATGGGTCCCGGCGGCAATCCTTCATGAATATAGGTATTATAAGGATGATCTATTTCCAGGTCCTTGTATAATACCGCGCTTGTTCTTCCAAGCCCCTCATATATTCTGGCGTACTGAACGGTCGCATCCGACTGTAAAAGCCGCAGATTTTCGCTGTTTAAACGGTTATGGAACACGCTGGATATTTTCTTAAAATCCGCAGGATATTTTGCCTCCATCTCAATCAGAGATGCCAGGGTAACAACCTCGTCTATTGCCATACCCAATTCTTCGGCTCTCTTTCTATACTCATCGGTAAATACCCTGTCAAATTCGTTCAGCATACGTTCAATAAGATCTTCTTCAGTCCATCCTTCATCCATTTTGTAGGTATCGGGGTATAAGTAACCTTCAAGAGGATATTTTCTGCTGGAAGTTGCTTTAACGTCTTTAAGAAAATCAAACACGCTGTTTTCTCTTTCGGCAATTTTTAAGAACTTGCCTTCATCGATATATCCTTGGGCAGCCAATATTCTGGCTGTTTCAAGTACGGTTTTACCTTCCGGTATCATGATATCCTGGGTAGGGTTTTTCAGCGGCTCTCCGGTAAGTCTTACCATCAGGGCATAGTAATTCATGTCCTTGGATATAATGTACCTTCCTGCCTTATATGCATTATCAAACCCAAGGATTTTGGATAAAATCCGATATATCCTTGTATCTTCGATAAAACCTTGCTTTTTAAGTTCCTCGGCAATATTTACGGTCCTGGCACCGGAAGGTATTTTGAATACTATGCCGTTTTCTTCGGTCAATGGAACTGCAGCCTGGGCCGTGCCTTCCATTATAAAACGGTATCCGTAAAGAGCGCATGTCATGAATACAATGACACAAACAAGAACCAGAATCAGAAACTTCAAAAACAGATAACGTTTCTTTTTTGGCCTTCTCTTTTTTTTTGGTTTAATAGTCTTTAAACTGTCTTTTTCTCCATTTTTTATTAAGGTGTTACTTTTTTGCATTATTCCTCACCTTAGCTCTCTGCTCAGTGTTGAGAATCTTTTTTCTCAAACGAATGGATGTAGGGGTTATCTCAATCAATTCATCATCGTCAATAAATTCAAGGCATTGTTCAAGGCTCATATTAATAGGAGGAACCAGTCTCAAGGCTTCGTCCGAACCCGAAGCCCGCATATTTGTAACGTGTTTTTTCTTGCAAACATTGACAACAATGTCTTCATTTCGTGAACATATGCCCACTATCATACCTTCATAAACCTGAACACCCGGCCCTATAAACAGGCTTCCTCTATCCTGGGCGTTATATAAACCGTAGGTAACCGATTCACCTGTTTCCCATGCCACCAGTACACCTCGGTTACGTTTTTTTATTTCACCCTTAAAAGGCTCATAACCATGGAAAACATGATTCATTATACCATTTCCCCGGGTGTCAGTCAAAAACTCCGAACGATATCCGATAAGACTTCTGGCAGGTATTTTGTAATCCAGCCGGACATAACCCTGGGACGGACTGTGCATATTAACAAGTTCTGCCTTTCTCTGGCCAAGTTTTTCCATAACATTTCCTAAATATTCTTCAGGAACATCTATTACCAAATACTCTATAGGTTCATATATTATTCCGTTTTTTTCGATAGTGATAACCTCAGGTTTTGATACCTGAAATTCATAGCCTTCTCTTCTCATCGTCTCAATTAGAATTGACAAATGGAGTTCGCCCCGGCCTGATACTTTAAAAGCGTCCGGCGAGTCTGTTTCCTCAACTCTCATGCTGACATTTGTTTCCACTTCGCGAAACAGCCTGTTGCGTAGATGGCGGGAAGTTACATAAGTGCCTTCTTTCCCGGCAAATGGACTGTTATTCACCAGGAAGTACATGGAGATTGTAGGCTCATCTATATCAACAAAAGGTATAGGGTCCGGATAATCTTTTTCACATATGGTCTCACCTATTGTTATATCAGATATTCCTGAAACTGCAACAATTTCTCCTATGGTAGCCGAGTCTATATCTGTCCTTTTTAACCCTTGAAAGTTTTGGAGGGAAGAAATTTTTACCTGCTGAAGGCTACCGTCCTTTTTACAAATAACCGCCTGCTGATCTTTTCTGATAGTTCCTCTTTCGATACGACCAATTGCAATCCTGCCTATATATTCATCGTAATCGATACTTGAAACCAGAAGTTGTAGTGGTGCCTCGCTGTCGCCTTTAGGCGCGGGAATATTTTTCTTTATTGTTTCAAACAATGGTTCCAGATTATCCGATTCATCCTGTAAATTATATTTGGCGATATGATTCTTTGCAGATGTATATACAACGGGGAAATCCAGCAAATCCTCGTCAGCCCCCAGTTCAATAAACAAATCCAGTATTTGCTCTATTACTTCCGCAGGCCTTGCATCTTTTCTGTCAATCTTGTTTATGACGACTACAGGTTTAAGATGCAGGCCAAGCGCTTTTCTCAGGACAAAACGGGTTTGCGGCATCGCTCCTTCGTATGCGTCCACAAGGAGAAGTACGCCGTCTACCATTTTAAGTATTCTTTCAACCTCACCCCCAAAATCCGCATGACCCGGAGTATCCACAATATTAATCCTGGTACCTTTATGAATTATGGCCGTGTTTTTGGACATTATAGTAATGCCTTTTTCACGTTCAAGGTCATTGGAATCCATAACCCTTTCTACAACTTTTTCATTGCTTCTGAAAACTCCGCTTTCTTTTAACATTGCATCGACTAAAGTGGTTTTCCCGTGATCAACATGTGCTATTATTGCTACGTTTCTAAGTTCATCCCTTACTTTAATCACCATATCACCTGCTGTTTCTATCTAATGTACTGAATTATTCTACTTGTTATAGTTAAATGTGTCAAATATCTATTCAGGATGATATGGATGGATCAGCGGTATAATGCCGTTTTAATTTAAATGCATAAGGGAGCGCCTCCTCCTTATTCTATTCAGCGCATTTTCAAAGACCATATAAAATGACGGTATTACAATCAGGGTAATCAGAGTTGAAACTGTCAGACCTCCTATAATTACAATGGCAAGCGGTATCTGGATCTCACTGCCTTCCTTCCTGGATATAGCCATGGGCAACATACCGAGAATTGTGGTAAGAGTTGTCATCAGAATGGGCCGCAATCTGAGTGAGCCTGATTTGATAATAGCATCTTTCGTCAACATGCCCTCTCTCCGGAATTTGTTTATACTGTCAATAAGAACAATAGCATTATCCACTACTATGCCCACCAGTATGATAATACCTATAAAAGCCGGTACGCTTAATGTATTGCCTGTTATCAGCAAAGCCAGCAAGCCTCCGGTAAGGGCTAAGGGAACGGTTAACAGTATGGTAAAAGGGTGAAGGAATGATTCAAATTGAGCCGCCATGAGCATATATACAATAATAATAGATAATATCAGCGCATCTAAAAGCGCATCAAAAGAATCTATAAAATCTTTTTGCTGTCCGGCATATGAATAGGAGTACCCTGAAGGAAAATCGTATCCTGAGAATGCTTTGTCAATATCAGCGGTTACTTTATTAATAGGCCTGCCCTTTAAATTGGCTGTAATTGAAACCGTTTTTTTCTGGTCGTTTCTGATAATATTCGGTATTGACCTTTCCAGCTCAATCTCAGCTATCTCCATTAACGGAACGCTGATTCCTAATGGACTTTGAACCATGATATTCTCTATATCTTTAAGATTTCCGGGTTTATTTCCAAGCATACATACCATCACATCTATATCTGAGCCCCTGTATTCATACCTTGTCGCGGTGATCCCGTTAACCCCTATTCGAACAGCCTGGCCAATCAGGGCGGGTGTAAGGCCATATAAAAAAGCCTTTTCCCTGTCAATTTTTATTACAGCCTCCTCTATTTCTTCATCTGCAGAACTCTCCGGCATATCGATACCTTTAATGTTTCTTAATATTGCCATTAAGTCCGAAGAAATCTTTTTTAAAGTATCATAATCCTCTCCGGAAACCCTAATATCAACCGCGCTGTATCCTATGGAAAATCCCATTACACGACTTTCTTCATTTACCTTTATTTTTGCGCCCGCAATATCTTTAAGCTTATTTCTTATCTCTTCCGATATTTGTCTGATTGTCCTTTCACGTTCTTCAATGCTTCCGATATCAACCGATATGACGGCCTTCTCGGTAGTGGATCTGTCCAGCACATATCCGGAATTGCCGATTGTCATGCTTATACTTTGAACTTCAGGTATTTCCTTAATACGGTCCTGGACCTTAAAAGCCATTTCATTGGTTTCCGACAAAGAGCTTCCTTTCGGCAGAAGGACTTCAACCAAAACCATTCCTTCATCCATTAAAGGAAAGTATTCAAACCCTATGACGGGAATCGTAATCAATGACAATACCAGCAAGACAGCAGCAATACCGGTTACAATCCTTCGCCTTTCCAGGAAAGTTCTCAATAAATTCTCATACTTTTGCACAATAACTTTATAGAAAGAATCCCAAAGAACAAAAAACTTTTCGATATATGCCTCTATTTTCTTTTTTTTACCCTTTGTCTTCTTCTTGTCGAACTTTATACCGAGAATCCTTGATGCCATCATGGGAAGAAACGTTATTGCCACAAGTAATGACACCATAAGGGAAAAGGCAATTATAAGTCCCATTTCCTTAAACACTTTACCTGCCATACCTTCAACAAAAATGATGGGGACAAATACAATAACGGTTGTCAAAGTGGATGCGGTTATAGACAGCATAACTTCTTTTGTTCCCGATTCGGCAGCCTGTATCAATTCCATACTCTCGTTACGGTACCTGCATATATTTTCCAGGACCACAATGGAACTGTCAACCATCATGCCTACTCCCAGGGCGAACCCGGCAAAGGAAATGAGATTAAGACTGATCCTAAAAAAATACATCAATACAAAGGATGTAACTATTGAAACCGGCATTGATACAGCTATTATCAGCGTTGCCTTTATACTTTTCAAAAACAAATAAAGCACCAATACAGCAAGAAGACCGCCCAGAAATGCCGATTCGGTCACGGTATTTATTGCCTGGTCAATATAGGTAGAGCTGTCATAAATAATTTTGAAATCAATCTCACTATAAGTTTTGCTGAGATTTCTTATTTCCTTTTGTATTTCTCTGCAAACCAAAACAGTGTTTGCGTTACTCTGCTTCTGCACCGAAATATTTAAGGCCGGAACGCCGTTTATATAGCTTTCGCTTGTTTTTTCCTTCTGGGTAATGTTGACATTTGCTATGTCCCTTAAAAATACAATTGTGCCTGGTTTGACGGGAATACTGAGGTTTTTCAGTTCCTCCAGACTTTTGAACTGACCTGAAGTTTTTAGATATATGGTCATTCCTGCAGTGTCAATACTTCCTGCAGGTATATTGAGATTTTCTGTCATAATGTACTGGGAAACCGTGTTTGCATTTAATCCGTAAAGATTAAGCGACTCAGGAATGAGTTCTATGCGAATTTCTGAAACTATTCCTCCCGAAAGTTTGACTGACGCTACACCGCTGATCCTTTCCAGTCTGTTTATTATCTGGTCCTCAACAATTCGCGTGAGATTCTCTATTTCCATCGTTTCAGAAGTTATGCCTATTTCAAATGTAGATTTGAAGTTGTTGGGATCTATGCGCATAACCATTATGTCTTTTACACCCTGGGGCAGGTAAGCCCTTGCCAAATCAATCTTTTCACGCATTTCCAAGGCGGCGAAGTCCATATCTGTATTATCATTAAAATAGAGTATGCACAGGCAATACTCACTGGTGGAAACGGTTTCGATGGATTTTAACTCCGATACTGTTGTCAATGCCTCTTCAAACGGTTTTGTGATGAGCCTTTCTATTTCCTTTGGACCTGCGCCTTCTAATCTTGCGGTTACGACAGCTACCGGTACGTTTAAATCCGGGAGTAAATCGAACTTTAGCCTGGAAAGCGAAACAACTCCAATCAGGCCAATGGTAAGAATTATCATGATAACGGCAATTGGACGTCGTATGGCGACACCTGGCAAACTCATTTTGTATCCTCCTGTAATACAATTACAGGATCGTTATGATTAAGAAAATGATGCCCTTTAACAACAAGCAGCTGATCTTTCTCGAGACCTTTTGTTATTTCAACCATGTCATTATTGCTTATACCGGTATCAACGAATCTTTTGACAGCTTTGTCATTCTCGATTGTAAATACATACTTCCCATTGTCTTCGGTGAGAATCGAGTTTACAGGCACGATGATTATATTTTCCTTTTTTTCCGCCGTTATGTTGACTTTTACAGTCATTCCGGGCTTTATTAAATTATTTTTGTTGGGTATGTCTATTAAGACATTGTAAGAAAATGTTTCGGCATCAATTACGGGGCTGACCGAAACAATTTTTCCGGTAAACGTACTTTTCCCGACAGCCGGTATCTCAATTTTTAATTCGCTGCCTTCCTGAATTTTATTAACTACCTGCTCTGTCACCGGGATAACTGCCTGTAAAGTATCAGTGTCGCTGATAATATAAGGTGTCATTGTATTGGAAATTAGGGCTCCCTCAAAAATATCCTTTGAAACAACCATTCCGTCAATTGGAGATTTTATATTTGTATTTTCCAGTTGTTGTTTAGCCGTTTCAAGCTGAATATTAATCGCGTTGAAAGATGCCCGGGCCTGTTTAAGCTGCTGGTTTGACAAATTTTTTTCTTCTTCTGATAATTGGTCAATGTATAACTGGTAGGAAGAATCAGCCGTTTTCAACGCGTTTTTCGCCTGTTCAAACTGATTCTTAATTTCATAGTATTTGATACTGTCTATGGCTTTCTTTTCATGCAGAACAGTTGCAGTGTCAAAGGCTTTTTTTGCCGCCTCAAAATTATGTTCAGCGCTTGTGAGAGCCGATTTCAGCTGAAGTTTCCGGCTTTCATAACCGCTTCTCATTGCAGATGCTAATTTGGCTTCGGCGAGAGCGATATTGATTTCGGCTATCTTGAGCTGTTCTTCCAGTAACATTATATTTGCTTCAATTTCTTTACTGTCGATGCTAAAAAGTATTGACCCTTTTTTTACTCTGTCGCCTACTTCATAGTTTGCTTTCGTAACCCGTCCCGGTATTGGAGACGCTACATAGACTATTTTCTTTGGTTTTAGTATTCCGGTATATTCGGTAGTATTTTCAAGGCTTCCTATCTGAACAGGCTTAACCATTACAGGTATCCTGTAAATTTCTTCGTTGATATGCTGTTTTTCTTTATTGCATGCTGAAAAGGAAGAAATCAGAACAAGTAAAACCAAACTTAGGACCAACTTATTCCCGAAGCCTTTATTGTATAGCATCTTATCTGCCCTCTCCGATAAAATAAGGTAGAAAAAAGCGTATACAATAAGTATGGTTTTTTTTAGGGCAGTTTAGTCTGATTTCTCAAGTTAAAATTTTCTATTCTATATTCTATTGTAATAATTCTGCTTATAAATCTTTTTTAATATTCTCGATTTCTTCAAGGGCTCTTTTTGAGATCCTGATGTACCTTTCCTTCTTGTTCCTTATCTTTTCATTCAGCGGTTCAATAATTCCGAAATTAATATTCATAGGCTGAAATTTATCAACCGACGGATTTGAAATGTATCGGGCCAGAGCTCCGATGGCGGTATTGCCTGGGAAAATCAAATCTCCCTGGTTCTTAAACTGTCTTGCTGCATTAATTCCGGCAACAAGACCTGAAGACGTCGATTCAATATATCCTTCAACCCCGGTCATCTGACCGGCAAAGAAAAGCATTGGCCTCTTTTTAAACCTGTATGCGCTGTCCAGTAACAGGGGTGAATTTATGAAAGTATTTCTGTGCATCACTCCATAACGTTCAAATTCAGCATTTTCCAAACCCGGTATCATGGAAAACACCCGTTTTTGTTCTCCCCATTTAAGATTGGTCTGGAATCCGACCATATTGTATAGAGTGGCAGCCTTATTATCCTGCCTTAACTGCACGACGGCGTAATACTCTTTTCCTGTCCTGGGATCATTTAAGCCAACAGGTTTTAACGGACCAAACCGGATTGTATCCACTCCTCTTTTCGCCATAGTTTCTATGGGCATACAGCCCTCGAATACCTTAATATCCTCAAATTCTTTAAGGGGAACGGTTTCTGCATTGATTAAGGCTTCATAAAATGCCAGATACTGTTCGCGATTCATAGGACAGTTGATATAATCCGCATCTCCTTTATTGTATCTTGAAGCCTTAAAAGCTATATCCATATTGATACTCTCAAGACGCACAATCGGTGCCGCAGCATCAAAAAAGTAAAGGCTGCCAACACCAATGATTTCTGATATATGTTGGGCCAATGCATCTGATGTAAGCGGCCCTGTGGCAACAATAGTAATAACATCATTACATAATGATGTAACTTCTTCATTATATACCTCTATATTAGGATGTTTTAGTATTCTTTCGGTTACAGCCCGGGAAAAATCATCCCTGTCTACGGCCAATGCGCCTCCTGCGGGTACCCGGGTTTTGTCAGCGCACTCCATGATTAGCGAACCTAGTTTTCTGAGTTCTTCTTTCAGGAGACCTGAAGCGTTATCAAGCATATCTGATTTGAGAGAATTGCTGCACACCAGTTCGGCAAATGTATCGCTATGATGGGCAGGCGTTTTTTTATAAGGTTTCATCTCATACAGTCTAACCTTAATACCCCTGTTGGCAATTTGCCATGCCGCCTCACATCCGGCAAGCCCTGCACCTATTACGTTTATATAGTCTCTCATTTTATCTCCCTGCTTTTAAATATGTCTTGCTTATTATTTTACAGTATTTTACGACAAGAATTAACATGTTTCTATTACCCAACCAATTATAATTTTTCTGATACCTGTTTTCCTGATGAAATCGCTGTTTGTTAATAAAATATCCTGTTATCTTCATCTTTATCAGAAACGGATTTATAATCTGGATATTATTTTCCTTCAATAAATGATAAAATAAATTAAAAATATTGTTGAGGTGTTTTTTCTTGAAAGGTATAAAAACGAAATATGCTGTTTTTGCGATAATAATATGTGCAATTTTTATTACGGCTGCAATATTTATAATAAATCACGGCAAAACATCTGAAAACCAACAATCCGGCATAACACCGACTCCGAGCATTTCAGAAAATCCTGCTTCCCCGTCGGCAACGCCGGATCCTGTCATTACGCCCACCCCTACTCCTGAACCTTCGCCTGCGCCGATTACAGCGACTTTAGTTGCGGCAGGGGATTGCGTCATACATACCGCGCTTCAGAAAGCAGCTAAAATTGCTGGTGAAGACAGGTATGATTTTACACATATGTTTGAAGAGATAAAACCTTTCATTGAAAGCGCAGATTACAGCATAGTCAGTTATGAAGGGGCCGCTACCAATAACCGGAATGATTATTCGGGTTACCCATCTTTCAACTGTCCGCCTGAACTGTTTGACGCTTTCAAATACGCAGGGTTTGACCTGGTTAACAACGCCAATAATCATCAATTGGACAGAAGAGTGAAAGGGATGCTGGAGACCCGTGAAAATATCAGGAAAAGGGGCCTTGACGTTATAGGAGCATATGACGGTGAAGAACCAAGATATTTAATAAAGGACATAAACGGCATAAAAATAGGTTTTATGGCTTATACATACGGCAGTAACGGCAATGAAGCCTTGCTTACATCCGAAGAGATTGCAAGGCATCTGGCTTTCTTTGACAAAAAACGAATGGAAAAAGAAATAAGGGAACTGGAGGAAAAAGTTGATATTACAGTAGTTTTGATGCATTGGGGCCATGAGTACTGGAGAAAACCGAATGAACAGCAAATCAGTCTTTCGAACGATTTGTTTGAATGGGGAGCCGATGTTATTTTAGGCTCCCATCCTCATGTCGTTCAGCCAACCGAAATCCGTACGGTAAACGGCGAAACAAAATACATTATATACTCCATGGGTAATTTTCTGTCCAATCAATGGCATGAATGGTTTGATGATCCTAAAGACAAAAAATGGCTGCGGGAAGACAGTATACTTGTAACCATTGAGTTTTTGAAAGATCCCATAACCCAAAAAACAGTAATAAATAAAGTTAAGCATATTCCCACATGGCT
>JAAYFU010000018.1 GCA_012728095.1 Clostridiaceae bacterium | reverse complement strand
CGAAAGGAAAAGCTATAACGAATATTCCTTCCGAAATACACTTCCTGGGTAAAGGTAACGTAGGATACATACCGGTACCGTTTATCTTTACACTGATTATCCTTGTATTGATCCTGTTCCTGATTTCAAAACTGAAAACCGGCAGGTATATCTATGCTATCGGTAATAACAGGGAAGCTGCAAAAATTCTGGGTATTAAGGTGGATAAGATTCGCGTAATTATATATTCCATAGTAGGTTTCATCTCTGCAATCGCAGGTGTTCTGTATGTTGCCAGGTTGGGATCCGCCCAGTCATCAGTTGGTGAGAACTGGCCGATGAATTCTATCGCGGCTTCTGTAATCGGCGGTGTTGCATTGACCGGTGGTATCGGCAATCCTGCAGGAGCCCTGATAGGCGCGGCAATTATCAGCATCATCCAGAATATGATAGTCCTCTTTGGCGTAAACGTGTACTGGCAGTCTGCCGTCAGCGGTTTCGTTGTGATTATCGCTATTTCCTTTAGTTCCCTTTCAACCATTATCAGCGAGAGGAAAAAGAGAAAAATAAAACTTTCGAATTTGGAGCAAAATCAGTAAGAACGGTTTTAGTTAGTAACCGGAGAATATAAAAGGGGTGATTGGATATGGTATTAGGATTAAATCTTTCATTTGCGGTGAAACGCTGGCTTGAGCCAAAACAACTGGCTGCCATGTGTAAAAATGATTTTAAGGTTGATCATGTGCAGTTTACATGGGACCTTATTGATCCATGGTGGCCCGAAGAGCAGAGGGATGCGCTGGCCAAAGAATACAGGGATGCCTTTGAGGCTGAAGGTATAAAAATTGATGCTTCGTTCGGCGGCCTCGCATCATATACGTATGCCCATTTGCTCGCTCCGACTGAAATACAAAGAGAAATAGCATTCACATTTTTCAAGAGAGCTATTGACCTGACCATCGCCCTTGGTGCCGAAGTTATGGGAACCCCTGTTGGCGGTATGACCTTTAACGATGCCAGGGATGAAAAAAGAAGGGCTGAACTGTATAATATCATGCTCGATTATTTGAGGAAACTTGCTGAGTATGGTAAAGAAAAAGGCTTAAAAGAGATCCATATTGAAGCAACTCCGTTAATTACAGAATTTCCGCATAGTCCATCCGTTTCCAGAAAAATGATGGAGGATCTTGAAGGTACGGCGATACCCATAAAACTACTGATTGACTGGGGACATGCCCTGTTTAAGCCTTTGCTTAAGGAAGAAGCTGATATGAGCTTATGGCTGAAAGAATGCGGACCATATGTGGGCTCGATCCATCTGCAGCAAACAGACGGCTTATTGGACAGGCATTGGGATTTTACAAAAGATGGAATTATTACTCCTGAGCTTATAAAGAAAGTATCCGAAGAAACAGGAATGGATAATATTGTTCAATATCTCGAAGTGGTTACAGCTTTTGAATCGACTGATGAAGAAGTATACGAAGGAATGAAAAAGACAATGGACTATCTCCATAAGGAGCTTGGTTGCTAAAGGAGGAGGTTTGCAGTATGGATTTTAAAACCTTGTATAAAACCATAAATAAAGAACACGAACAGGTATTTGATAAAATTGACCAAAACGGTCTGAGAGAATTTATTGATACAGTAAAGAAATACAACCGGATCTTCCTCATAGGAGTCGGGCGCGAAGGCCTTGCAACCAGGTCATTTGCCATGCGTTTGATGCATATGGGCAAGGAAGTACATTGGATTTGGGACGATACGACTCCAAATATTGGTCCTGGCGACCTGGTAATTGCAACGCTGGGAGACGGGCAGATAGGACATATTAATTATGTTTGCGAACGGGCCAAGGAAGCAGGAGGATTTATTTATGTCGTGACCGGATCCCCAAGTGGGAAGACGGCGAAAAATATAGCTGACAAGGTATTGTTCCTACCGGCGGCAGTGTACAGGGGAACTGATGAGGTTGTGCCATCCATTCAGCCGATGGGTAACCTCTTTGAACAATGCCTGTGGATCTTATTTGACATGATAATCATGATGATTGTGGATGAAACACCGGATCTGAGCTTTGAAAAAATGTCTGCAAGACACAGGAACATTGAGTAACGGCAGTTTCTTTTTTCGCGGTAAAGGGGGGGTAAATAATATGAGAATCGCAATAGGATGCGATGAAGCAGCTTATGATCTGAAAATAGAGATAATCAAACACCTTGAGGATCGGAAGGATATTGAGATTGTGGATTTCGGTTCAAACGAGGGAGAAGCTGTTTTATATCCCGATGTCGGTTTCAGAGTAGCCAAAGCCGTCGCAGAAAAAAAGTTTGACCGTGGTATCCTCCTGTGCGGCACAGGGATAGGAATGGCAATTTGCGCGAATAAAATTCCGGGTGTACGTGCCGCTGTATGCCACGATCCATACTCGACAGAACGATCCAGGAAGAGCAACAATGCTCAGATTATGTGCATGGGTGCACGGGTTATAGCTCCAGAACTGGCGAAATATCTTGTTGACATTTGGCTAAGTTCAGATTTTGAAGGCGGAAGATCAGCACGGAAGGTCGACAGGATCAATGAACTGGAGAATGAATATAAAATGGTGTCTTGTGATACCATACAAACAAATTGGCTCTGTTAACTAAGTATGAAGAAATGAGACCTAAAAGACCTTTGGTAGGCTTCCAAAAAGGAAAAGCCTGCAAATGGAAAGAACCAAGAACAAAGTAACATGAAAAAAAGTAATGTGCAAGCCTTTCAAACAATAATTCAGGCAGCACAAATAGTCCTGATACAGAGCAGGACGAAATGAACCTTGAAATCTGAATATTACTCAAGCTCCCAAAAGCCAGAAGAACCGTTCTTTTTCCGAGTAATTCACACCAGCGACTTGAGCTGGAGTTAGGCCATTGAGGCTGGAATGTGGGCGAATGAAGTTGTAAAAGAAAATGTATGTAGCAATAAGCCTATTAGCAGATTCAAAAGAATTAAAGCCTCTTTTAGGTTTATACCATGCTTTAAATTGCCCATTAAAAGCCTCGAGAACGTTGTTATTGATTAAGTCATCAAAATCTTTAACACGTATATGTTTAGCTTGTGGAAAGAACAAAGAAGCAGGCTGTTGATAGGCATAGAACCTGTCAGAGATGATAGCGGATCGAGGTTGTCCAAACTTTTTTCTGCAGCTAGCTAAAAGACTATGAGCAGAACTTGAGTTACGATTGGGAGAAAGATGGAAATCGAGAACTAACCTGGTTTCGGCATCGAAAGCGAGCCAGAGGTAATAATCTTTACCAGCAATTTTGATATAGGTTTCATCGAAATGCCATTCATCCGAATCGCAAAGATTAACCCCCAAAAGCCTGTCATCAGCAATTTTCTTGAATACAGGAGTAAAGCGCTTGATCCATTTAGAAACAGTTACATGAGAAACCTTAACCTGGTGAACCATATGCAAGGTTTGAGCAACCTTCCGAGTTGTTGAATTTCCACAGAAGTAATAAGTCAGAGCATGAAGAACGATATGAAGGGGATGGCGCATACCTCTAAAGGAAAAGGTTTCAGGCTTAAACTCGGAAGATCAACATTTATAAGTTTTGGTACTCGAAAAGAATGGTTACAATTTTTATCACAGCAACGGAAGTTTGAGTAATAAGTATAGTCATGGTGAAGAAAGGTTGCTTTACCGCAAACAGGACAATGGGGGTATTTTCTTTGCTTCTGCGAATTACAGGAAGGATTGTCTGGAGCGAACTGGCGCTTACAGTGTTGACACTGATATTTTTGATAACCTTCTTTGTCCTTACCAAAACGGTAAAGATCTTTTGAAAAACACCTTGGACATACTGCGCTAGATGGTATAATAGTCATGAGACTTGAACGCTCCTTTCTGGGAGGTAATGGTGGTTT
>JAAYFU010000017.1 GCA_012728095.1 Clostridiaceae bacterium | reverse complement strand
TGTCATCCTGAGCGAAGCGTAAGCGGAGCCGAAGGATCTTGTATGTCAACGCAAAGATCCTTCGCTAACGCTCAGAATGACAAAAAAGGCGCTCAGATTGACTAAAAAGGTGCCCAGAATGATACATGATATATTATGTATATTATTATAAAGTTTTAAGAATAAAAAGAAACCTTCGGCCTTAAGGCAGAAGGTAATACTGCGTGTAATTATGACGAATATTGTTGAATCAGAATGGAAGGTCCTCATCGTCCTCGCTGAGGGCGTAGAACCCGTCCCCGTTCTCAGGGCTTTGGACCTGGAACTCGGGCTGCGAAACCTGAGACATTCCGCCTCCGAATGTATTTGTGGTGCCTGTATCACGTTTGCTGTCCGCAAAATAGACCTGGTCGGCATAGATTTCATCTGTGTACCGCTTATTCCCATCCTTATCAACCCAGCTGTTATTGCGAATATGCCCTTCAACTAAAATCATCTGCCCCTTACGGAAGTACTTTCCTACAAATTCGGCAGTCTGCCTCCAGGCAGTGATCTGGATAAAGTCAGCTGACGGTTGTCCTTCCTGGGGTTTTCCGGGCCTGTTAACAGCGATCCTGAAACGACTCATTGCAACGTTGTTTTGCGTGTACCGGGTCTCCGGGTCAGCTACCAGCCTACCCAATAAAATTACCTTGTTCAATCAAAACACCACCCATACATTATCGGTTTCGCGATTGATAAAAGTACCGACGGAAAAAATTATTTTTCCCTCTTAATTATAAGGTACTTAAGAACATTCTCGTTGATTTTGAAATTTCTTTCAAGCTCGAGTGGGAATTCCGGATTTGCCGAAAAGTACGCGAGTACGTAGTACCCTTCCTTATGGTCCTGGACTTCATAAGCAAACTTCTTTTTGCCCCATTCCTCCACCTTTTCGAGTTCACCGTGAGCAGAAATCAATTCATTGAATTTCTCGATAATAGCCTTTACCTGCTCCTCTTCAACGGTGGGAGAAATAACATACATTGCTTCATACTTTCTCATAACCATGTCACCTCCTTTTGGACTCATGCGGCCCTGTGCCATCCACACAGAGCAAGGATCAGCCGCATGCTGTTATGCGGCATTTGTTATATTATCATATATAATCTGTTTTTGTCCAGTAGTGCTTTTTGTATTATATATCGTTCTGGTCCGTATATTTTATTTGAATCAACTATAATATAAGAACATATGTTTGTCAATATTTTTATTCATTTACATAAAATGTACACAAAATGGGATATGTATTGAAATAAAGCTACGAATCAAAGCCTTGAAATATTAATGGTCCTTATTTTCCGACGCTTTATCTTTGTCCTCTAATTCAGCTTTCAGCAAGGCCAGTTCCTGGACAAGTTTTTTGATTCGGTCTGCATGGCGGGATACTGCCACTGTAAGGGCGAACACCATAAGAAGCAGCAGGAATATGATGCACAGAAACAAGGCATTCGCGGCCACTTCGACCTCAAGCAGCCTTGCTACCATGAACACTGTTTCAGGGAAAATCGACATTATTATAAAGCTTAAGCTGGTAAGAATCCAAATCAGGGCATATTTCAGTTCCAGTTTCTTTGTTCTTACCATATTGATGATAAACACAAAGAATAATATCGAACCTATTATAAGAGT
The DNA here is from genome assembly GCA_012728095.1 of Clostridiaceae bacterium. GTDB lineage: Bacteria > Bacillota > Clostridia > DSM-8532 > DSM-8532 > DTU059. Next base: position 1,521 of record JAAYFU010000017.1, on the reverse strand, counting down.
CGTTCGCAAAGTACTGCTCATATTCATATCAATCTTCCCCTACCACGCTTTTTCCGGATATGGACGCTATCATTATGGCCAAAGTCACTTTTATCATATAATAAATACCTTTTAAGTTGGTAATAGAAGACTTGCCGCCTTCTCTCGCATTCATTATTACAGGCATTTCGCTTACCTTAAGCTTGTTTCTAAGAACAGTAACCACTGTTTCCGGCTCCGGATAATCCTTCGGGTAATCATTGGCAAACAGTTTTATGACCTCCCGGCTGCAAGCCCTGTAGCCTGAAGTGGGATCAGTTATGAGAGTACCTGTCAAAAACTTTATAAGCTTTGAAAAATACTTGATCCCTATACGCCTGATCTTGGAGGACTGATAGCCTTCGTTTTCAATAAACCGGGAACCTATGCAAAGATGATTCCCTTCCTTTATACGCTTAATCAGGTAAGGAATAAACTTTGGGTCATGCTGGCCGTCCCCGTCCAATTGTATGGCAATATCATAATCATGATAAAGAGCGTAGCGATACCCAGTCTGAACAGCTCCTCCTATTCCCAGGTTCACTGGCAGGGACACCACCTTGATGTTGTTTCTTTTGCAAACAGCTTCGGTATTATCCCTGGAACAATCATTGATTACGATTATGTCAAAGTCTCCCTCAGTTTCTTTCAATGCCTCAAAAAGCCTGGGGAGATTTTCACTTTCATTGTAAGCGGGAATAATTATCAGTGTCTTCATGCTCTCTGTATCTTTAATGCCTTTCATGTATCCATTTGCCTTTCGCGGCCCAGATTATGGCATTCTGAGCGCCCCTTCGTTTCATTCTGAGCGTCAGCGAAGGATCCTGTCCCTCATGTCATTCTGAATGGAGCGAAGCGGAAACCTGTCATTCTGAGCGTCAGCGAAGAATCTTCCTCTTTATAAAGCCCGATATATAGCATATCAACTGTGCTGCTCCTACTATTATAAAAAACAATATCAAATATGCAAACCTCGGATCCGGGACAAACATCAACTGCAGTCCCAGTATTGCAAGCCCGAATAAATAAAACCAAAAAGATTTTAAACTTTTTGCCGCATGGATTATACTTCCCAATACTCCGGGTATAAGAATGGAAAAATGTATGATTTTGGACGGAATTTCTGAATTCATGAGCATTCTGCAGAGATAAGGCTCATGGAATATATAAGCGGTCTTTCCTATGGTGTACCACTTAAAATAAAGCCAAAAATCTGTCTTCAGGCCATTAATAAGCCTTTCTATGCCATAAGCAAGTTGTAAATCATTATTCCCTCGTATTTCAGCCGCAACATCCTGCATATAATTCTGAAAATACGGATACGTTCCCGCCAGAAACGGATTTCCTGAACCTTCGGCTGTCAGTATGAAAGAACCGAGAGTTACAATGTTTCTTATCCACCATGGCAGCATAACGAGAACAAGGCCCATCAGTTGAAAAATAAACATTGGTATCAATTTGGGCGGTGTTTCTCCTGCAGAATGGCTGATATTCTTAGAACGG
>JAAYFU010000016.1 GCA_012728095.1 Clostridiaceae bacterium | reverse complement strand
CTTGCACACCACTTTTTTTCGTGTTATTTTACACTTAAGTCGTTTCCATTTGTAGGTTTTTTCTTTTTTAAACCTACCAGAGGTCTTTCAGGTCTCATTTCTTTCATACTAAGTTAACAGAGCCGTAATCCTCTCTGTCTAAACCTCAGCAAGTTGCAACAAAAATAAAACTAACTTGCAAGTAAATTTAGACAAATCAGATAAAATAAAGTTTTACTTCCCATCAAACACTCTGTATAAGACTCATTATAAATCAATATAACTATTCAAATAAGATAATTAGCGGCATACAAGACGATCAACGGTCTTATTCAGAGCGCAAAACAGCACCATGTTAATTATAACAAAGGGTATATTAACATGCAAGAAAAGATTTTAAAAGTTGCAAATATTTTTAATAAAAGGGGGTTGTCTCAAAATATGAACCTGTCATTTTGAAACCCATATTAATGACAGTCTGTTTTGAGACAACCCTTTATATTCGTTTAAACTTTTTATTATTTGAAAATGAATCACTTTTTGCTTTTGATATACTCATCAATGGCTTTAGCAGCTTTTTTCCCCGCGCCCATGGCCAGGATTACCGTAGCGGCGCCGGTTACTGCATCCCCGCCTGCAAATACGCCTTCTTTGCTCGTCTGGCCGGTTTGTTCGTCTGCCACGATGCAACCCCATTTGTTTGTGGCAAGATCGGGAGTAGTGTTGCGAATCAAAGGATTCGGAGATGTACCGATTGCTATTATTACCGTGTCTACATCGATTACATGTTCGCTGCCTTCTTTGGGGATTGGGCGACGCCGTCCGGAAGCGTCAGGCTCGCCTAATTCCATTTCTACACACTCAATTCCTTTGACCCAGCCTTTATCATCGCCGAGAATCCGTGTAGGATTTGTAAGTATCTTAAATATTATTCCTTCTTCCTTTGCATGATGGATTTCTTCAAGACGGGCGGGCATTTCGGCTTCGGAACGCCTGTAGATTATGTAGACGGTTTCCGCACCTAAGCGTTTTGCACATCTTGCGGCATCCATCGCGACGTTTCCGCCCCCGACAACTGCTATGGCTTTTCCACGCATTATCGGGGTTTCAGCGTCTTCTTTGTATGCTTTCATAAGATTAATACGGGTCAGGAACTCATTGGCGGAATATACCCCGTTTAAGTTTTCGCCGGGAATGTTCATAAAGGACGGGAGTCCTGCGCCTGAACCGATAAACACGGCATCAAAACCTTCTTCAAATAGCTCGTCAATAGTAAGGACTTTTCCTATAACCATGTTTGTTCGTATTTTAACGCCTAGTTTTAACAAGACGTCAATTTCCTTCTGAACCAGGCTTTTAGGAAGCCTGAATTCCGGTATTCCGTACACAAGGACGCCTCCGGCAAGATGGAAAGCCTCGAAGATTGTAACCTCATAACCTAGCTTGACCAGGTCCCCGGCACAGGCAAGACCAGCAGGTCCGGATCCGATTATGGCTACTTTTTTGCCATTGCCAGGTACTTTTTCATAAGTTCTTTTGGAGTTTTTTATAGCCCAATCGGCGGCAAAACGTTCAAGGCGTCCAATTGCAACCGGCTCTCCTTTTATTCCCCGTACGCATTTTTGTTCGCACTGGGTTTCCTGGGGACATACACGCCCACAGACAGCCGGAAGGCTGTTGGTTTCGAGAATTTTATCATACGCTTCCTCGAATTTACCCTGGGATATAAGGGAAATGAATTCGGGAATTTGTACATTTACGGGACACCCGCTTACACATGGCTTATGTTTGCAGTTCAAACAGCGTTTTGCTTCTTCAATGGCCATTTCCTCGGTATAACCTAAAGCGACTTCATCAAAATTCTTATTCCGTACATTAGGGTCCTGTTCGGGCATTGGTACTTTCTTTAATGACATATTAGGCATTTGTTCGACCCTCCAGTCTGCATTTATGTCTCTCGATTGATGCCTGCTCGTCTTTTTTGTACATTGAAAGACGACGGATAAGCTCGTCAAAATCCACCTGGTGGCCGTCAAAATCAGGTCCGTCGACACAGGCAAACCTGGTCTTTCCTCCGACAGTCACACGGCAGCCGCCGCACATCCCAGTTCCGTCAATCATAATCGGATTTAAGCTTACAATCGTTTTAATGCCGTATGGCCTGGTTATTTCCGAAACCACTTTCATCATTATAGGAGGCCCGATTGCTATAACCACATCATATTTATTTCCTTCTTCAAGCAGTTTTTTCAGGATATCCGATACAAAACCCTTAGTTCCGTTGGAACCGTCATCCGTGGTAATGAACAATCTGTCCGAAACGGCGGCCATTTCTTTTTCAAGGATAATTATATCCTTATTTCTGAAACCGGCGATAAAGTCCACCGCGACACCCATACCATGAAGCTTTTTAGCCTGGGGATAGGCTATCGCCACTCCTAATCCTCCGCCTATAACAGCGGCTCTTTTAACATCTTCAAAATGGGAAGCTATCCCCAACGGGCCTGCAAAATCAGCCAAACAATCTCCTTCGTTCATTTGTCCAAGCCTGATTGTTGTGGCTCCGACTTCCTGGAATATTATTGTGACAGTTCCTTTTTCCCTGTCATAATCGGCTATTGTAAACGGGACACGCTCGCCCTCTTCATCTATCCGAAGAATGATAAACTGGCCGGGTTCAGCTTTACGCGCGACGTAAGGAGCTTCTATTTCGAAGAGTTTAACCTGGGGATTTAATACTTCTTTTCTGACTATTTTATACATTTTGTCCTCCCTTTTTGTGTATTATATAACGGCCAAACATTAAAAAAGATTAAATGCACAAGTAAGACAAAAAATACTATTAGTAGTGATATATGGCAATATTAAAAACATATATATACATAATGTATATTATAAAAAAATTATAAAAGAAAAAAGGATTATATTCAATATCAATTAATCAGTCTGTTTTCTTCGGAGAATAAAGCCAACGGATTAGTTTAACCGGTCTCTCCGGTGAACATTTTACCATATACGATTATACAAATAAAGGATATATTTACATAATATATAAACTACACAATTTAAACCTTCAAATCATATTCACAGATTACTTCTCATAAAATGAAAAGACACAGACAATTGAGCTGGGAGATAATAAATGGCTCGTCGAAGATCTCTTAAATACAACGCCGCTATCCTGACCGCAACCGGTTTTATAGTAAAAGCAATCGGATTCGCGTACCGGGTTTTCATTGCAAACAGTATCGGAACCGAAGGATTAGGTTTGTATCAGCTTATGACGCCCATCTATTCCTTCCTGGTTTTAGTGCTTTCAGCCGGGATTTCTGTCGCAGTTTCAAGGTTTGTAGCTGAAGAAACCGCAAAGGGTTTAAATCGCTCAGGACTTAAAACGGCTTCAGTCTCGGCTGGTCTTGTTCTTGGCGTGGGCATTATAATATGCGGCATCTTATTACTAAATCTCGATGCCTTGGTGTTGGGTACGACCGGGGACGCAAGAACCAGGAACTCATTATTCTGGATATTGGTTTTTGTGCCGCCGATAGCCGCGGCATCGGCATTCAAAGGGTATTTCTACGGAAGGCAGGAAATGATGCCGAATTCAATAGGCCAGATATTTGAACAAATAGCCAAGCTTTTATTTGTATTAATTTTTTATGGGAGCTTTAAAGGTAAGGGTATTGACAGTATGTGCCTGTTAGCGGTTTTAGCCATGCTGATAGGCGAATGCGCCAATGTCCTGGTCGTGTATATTGCATTTTTACATACTAAAACTAAATATGTGAAAACCCGAGGAATTAAAGGCGAAAGCACAATAGCGCTGATAAAAAAAATATGCAGAACATCGATACCAATTTCGGCAAATCGCTTTGTGTTATCAACGATTGGTACTGTCGAAAGCCTTTTAATTCCGCAGCGGCTGATGCATTACGGACTGAGCTTCCAGGAGAGCTTGAAATCTTTTGGCAGGTTAACCGGCATGGCGGCGCCCCTGGTGTTTTTTCCTTCCATGCTTCCCATGGCTTTGGCAACAGCATTGGTACCGGCTATAGCAAACGCTGTGGCGGCGAAAAGATACAATGTTGCCAACAGGCAAATATCCCAGTCCATCAGATTGACCATCATAATGGGATTGGTTTTCACATCGTTTTTTGCAGCCTGCAGTCATGAGTTGGCCGAACTTGTTTATCCTGGACAAGACGCCGGAGAGATTCTTCATTTGCTTGCGTACACCGGAGTTTTTCTTTACCTGCAACAAACAATGCTGGGGATTCTAAACGGTCTGGCCAGGGAACGTTCTATGTTGATAAGTACCTTGGCAGGCAGTATGGCCAGGTTGGCGGCAATATGGTTATTTATGCCGGTTTGGGGGGTGAAGGCATATATCTATGCTGTGATCCTGGGAAGTATAATAACAATCGCTTTAAATTTCAAAACCGTATCAAAGCTGACCGGGATTTCCATAGATATCGGCGATTGGGTTATGAAACCATTAACGGCCTCCCTGACAGGTTCTGTCCTTGCGTTGTTGTTAAAACGATTGTCGGCTTTTACAGGACTGCCCCGTAAGTTTGCGTTGCTTTCAGCCGTTTTTATTACATTTTCATCAATTATGATAATATTTTTGATTATGGGAATCATAAAGAAAGAGGATTTGAAACGCTGGGCTGGCAGAGGCAATATGGTAAACATCGGTATGATGTTGTAACCTTACTAACAAAACCATGCCAATAAACAAGAAAAATCAGGAAAAGTATGAAAACAGGAGAAAACAGAAGAAATTCAATAAAAAGCATAGCTAAGTCGCAATAATAAAGATATTAAAGGTCAAAGAAAGTCAAAAACAAACTTGCCCAAAGGCAAAATCAATACTAGAATATAAGTAAGGTCAAAGAAGGTCAAAGTTATATACAAGAAATAAATACAAATATTAGTTAATGGAGGTGTTCGTATGTTCAACATTATTCCTTATTCAAGAAGAAACAGCGGTATTTCAAGAAAAGATGACTGGTTTGGCATCGACAGATTTTTTGATGATTTCTTCAGAGATCCGTTCTTTGCGAGATTCTCGTCATTGACTACACCAATTAGAGCAGATGTAAGGGAAACTGATAAGGAATATATAGTAGAAGCTGAATTACCCGGCGTTAAGAAGGAAGATATCATAATCGATCTCCAGGACGATGTATTGACAATTGGCGTTGACGTAAAGCAGGAGAGAAACGAAGAAAATGATGGCTACATTTACAGGGAGCGCCAGAGAGGCTCGTACAGACGAAGCTTCAATGTGTACAATATTGACAATGAAAAAGTCAAAGCCTCCTACAAAGACGGTATCCTGACAGTTACCCTTCCAAAGAGGGAAGAAGGCAGGAGATCAAGAAAAATTGTTATTGAGTAATAAAAATAGTACTTTCCTCCTTATTACTAATGAGGGTTGTCTTGAAAACAGGCTGTCATCCTGGGTGAGACAACCCCTTTATTTATGGGAATTTCACTTCGGTCAAGCTTAAAATAAACCGACGGCAGTTTTCATTTTTGCAGCCATCGGGTATAATTGTAGTGTTGTCTTTTAATCATACTGAGGATGTGAACGGATGAGACTTGTTGCAGATTGCCATTTCCACACTATTAGCAGCGGACATGCTTACAGTACCATAAGCGAATATGCTAAAGAAGCATCGGAAAAAGGCCTGGAGCTTATCGGAATGACTGACCATGGCCCGGCTATGTTGGGGGGACCCCATATTTTTCATTTTGATAATTTGAAGGTAATACCCGATAACCTTTATGGCGTTGAGATACTTAAAGGAATTGAAGCCAATATTATATCATATGACGGATCGATTGACGCTGTAGACAGGAACCTGGAGGGGCTGGATATAGTCATTTCAAGCTTTCACAGTCCGTGCCTGAGACCCGGTTCAATAAAAGAAAATACTGCCGCTGTTATAAAGAGTATAGAAAACCGTTATGTAAACATTATAGGACATCCGGATGACTCAAGAATTGAACTTGATTACCGTGAATTGGCTAAAGCAGCCGCCGACAGCGGTGTCATGATTGAGGTGAACAATTCCTCCTTAAAGCCTTCTACCTACAGACAAAATGCAAGAGAAAACTATGAAAGGCTCCTGAATGAATGCTATAAACAAAATGTTTATATCATTATAAACAGCGATGCTCATATTCATACCGATATCGGGAAAACCGACGAGGCTTTGGAACTTGTAAAAAGCCTTGGCTACCCCGAAGAATTGATTGCCAACACAAATACGGTTAAATTAAAACAAAGACTTGGAATAAGGAGAAGATAAGAGCCCCATGTTTGAAAAACTTCAAGCCATAGAAAACCGTTATGAAGAGTTGAATATGAGACTGGCCGATCCCTCGGTTATGAATGACCAGGAACAATACCTGAAACTAATGAAAGAACATTCTGAACTGGCAGAGATAGTGGAGAAATTCCGGGAACACAAGAAATATAAAAAAGCATTGGAAGAAGCAAAGCAAATGCTTGATGAAAAACCCGACAAAGAACTGATGGAAATGATCGAGGCTGAGATCAATGATGCCAGGGAAGGGATTGCCCGAACCGAAAGAGAACTTAAAATCCTTCTTATGCCCAAGGATCCCAATGATGAAAAGGACGTCATAGTTGAAATAAGGGCAGGAGCAGGGGGAGAAGAGGCTGCCCTGTTTGCGGCCGTACTTTACAGGATGTATTGCCATTATGCAGAAAGTAAGGGTTGGGTTACAAATTTAATTGACTCCAATCCTACAGAAATCGGAGGATTTAAGGAAATTGTTTTTGAGATTGAAGGTAAAGGCGCATACAGCCGTCTGAAATATGAAAGCGGAGTACACCGGGTACAGCGGGTCCCGACAACCGAATCCAGCGGCAGAATACATACCTCTACGGCAACGGTAGCTGTGCTGCCGGAGGCAGAGGGTGTAGGAGAAATCGAGATTAACCCCAACGATATAGAAGTAGACACATACAGGGCCTCCGGTGCCGGTGGACAGCATGTTAACAAGACTTCTTCGGCTATTCGTATTACACATATACCGACGGGTATTGTAGTAACCTGCCAGGATCAGCGTTCTCAGCATAAAAACAGGGAAAAGGCCATGAGAGTGTTAAAAGCTAAGCTCTATGAGATGGAGCGGCAAAAACACGAATCTGAGGTGGCCGAAAACCGGAAAAGCCAGGTTGGTACGGGGGATCGAAGCGAAAGAATAAGAACTTATAATTTCCCCCAGAGAAGAGTTACTGATCATCGCATAGGATTTACTATTTATCGAATTGAAGAGTTTATAAACGGCGACATGGATGAGCTGATAGACGCGTTGATAACAACCGATCAAGCCAGAAAACTGACAAACGGCGAAGATACTTAATTTATTATTTATTATTCTTATTCAGGGGGGTATTCTAATGAATTACAATGTTGCCGCCGCTATAGGGCTTTCGATTTTTGCCGGTCTTGCAACGGGTATCGGCGGGTTGATACTTCTGCTGTTTAGGAAAATCAACATCAAGCTGCTATCCGTCGCTTTGGGATTTTCGGCCGGTGTTATGATTTATGTATCATTTGTTGAAATTCTGCCTGAAGCAAAAATCTTCCTTATAAAAGCATTTGGAACCACTAAAGGTGACTGGATAACATTTATTGCGTTTTTTGCCGGTATGTTTTTAATAGGTATCATAGATAAACTGGTTCCGGAAGCAGACAATCCCCATGAGCTTCAAAGCAGGGAACGGCTTGATGTCTGCGGCCTCGGCCAGAATTCACAGAAACTTATCAAGACAGGCAAGATGGCGGCTCTTGCGATAACAATTCATAATTTTCCTGAAGGACTTGCCACTTTTGTTTCAGGTATGAATGATTTCTCTTTGGGTATTGCGATAGCGATAGCCGTAGCCATTCATAATATTCCTGAGGGTATATCGGTGGCTTTACCGATTTACTGTGCCACAGGCAATAAAAAGGAAGCGTTTTTAAAATCATTTGTATCCGGCTTAGCCGAGCCTGTAGGTGCAATAATTGCCTTTTTATTCCTGGGACCTTTCTTGAATGACGTTATATTCGGAATAATATACGCATCAATCGCAGGAATCATGGTATTCATATCATTCGACGAACTTCTGCCCTCAGCAAGAGAATATGGCGAGAATCACCTGTCCATATTAGGGCTGATATGCGGCATGATGGTAATGGGCATAAGCCTGTTGCTGTTTGTATAAATATTTTGCCGGTTACATCCCGATTTTCTTTTCTCTTGCATAGTAAAACAGGTACTGCTGGGCAAATCCGGCCAGGGCGCCGAATTTCTCAGCGGCGAAGTTCCTGATCTCCTCGTAGCCGGCCTCACGGCCAAGATACAGTTCGGCCATTACTCTTCTTACCCATCTGTCTACAGGGAATATATCATACCTGATACCGCTGAATAAAAGTATGCAATCGGCAACCTTATCACCCACACCGAAAAGTTTTTTAATTTCGGTTCTGCTTTGGGTTATGTCGCCGTTTCTTAAAATATCCATATCTATTTCCCCCGAACAGATTTGCTTTGCCGCTTTTTGTATGTACTTATCCCTGTATCCTGCCCGGATGGCTTTCAATTCTTCATAACTTGCGGCTGCAAGCCTTTCGCAGCTGGGAAATGTTTTTATATCAGGTTTCGTACAGTCAATAGACTCTCCGAAGTGTTGTGCCAGGCTTTCAATGATCTTTCGTATACGGGGTATGCCATTGTTCTGGGATATTAAGAAGGATATGACCGTCTCCTGAAAATCCTGCCGGAGAAGCCGGATACCATATCCGAAATTTATTGCCACTTTCATAACGGGATCGTCTTTTTGAAGCTTGTTTTTAATCTCCCCGTAATCCCTGTCAAGGTCAAAATAAGGGTACCATACCTTTAAAAAATCATCTTCGTTTGTATCATGGAAGACCAGGTTTTTCCCGTCCCATTCAAGGTTAACGGCTAAGTCTTTTACCACGCCGAACCAGACGTTATTGCCTATTTGTTTCCATCTGAAGCATTGGCCGCATTCAAAGGTGTGAACAGGGTCAAAATGCTTAAAGTCTTTTACAATAATGTTATTTTTCTCACGTACCCACTTATTCATTTTGTTCTTCCTTCCGATATATAAAGTGTTACGATTATTCCGACTGATATTTTTCAAAGGTCTTATATTTTATTATATATTACTATGTCGAATCCTGAGTATTAGTAAATACTTGCATTATTAAAGCATATTCTTGAAGCTTTAATATCATGGTTCGTTAAAAGTCGGATTTTGGTGGAAAATATTTATTGATTACGGAGAGGTGTCTTTAAGATAATGACTTTACTTTATAAAAATGACTTTATAGAAATACTCAGGGAAAAAAATCAGTTTTATATCAATTCATTAAGCAAAGGCTACTCAATGGAAATGTTCAATGAGGTATTAAAGTCATTTCCAATGATTAAAGTCACCAGTTTTATGACAATAAGAAATGTCATTTATAACGCACCAAGAGGACCTGAGCCCTTTGGAGAGGAACGCGAGAGAATCAGCCTGAAAGTTTCGGATGACAAGCTTAAGGCGTACATGACATTATATGTTTATGACGAAGAGCTTAAGGCGGAGAACAGATTGGAACTTGTAAAAGAAATCCTAAGCGCTCTTACCAAAGAAGGCATTGTATTCGGTATTAATACAAAGCTTTTGGCAGGGCCCTTGGAATCAGGCGTTGAATATGTTATTGCCGAAGGCATTCCGCCTGTAAACGGAACAGATGCTGAAGTAAAGATGTATGAGATTGCCGAGCTTAGACCCAAGGTAATCGACGAAAATAATGTAAACCATTACGAATTAAACCTGATAAACCATGTCAAAGCCGGGGATTGGCTCGGCGAACGTAAAGATCCTACCCCCGGGACACCTGGTAAAAGTGTTACGGGTAAAGTTATTCCTGCCATCCCGGGACGTAATATCCCTTTATTATACGATCGCAAATCGGTCAAAGAAATCTATGAAAACGGGGTTACTACTCTTATATCAAGAAAAAACGGCGCGGTATATTATAGAGGCGATACTATCGGGGTTTATGATTATCTTGAAATAAAAGGCGACATTGATTTTTCAACAGGCAATATTGATTTTGACGGGTACATGTCTGTAAAAGGTACGGTGGAAGACAATTTCAGCGTTATAGCCAGCAATGACATTGAAATACTCGGTGAGTATGGCATCGGCGCTGCCGATAAAATATCCAGCCGTGAAGGGAATATATACATCAAAGGCGGAATAGCAGGCAGAAACAAGGCAGTTGTCCGCTGCAAGAAGAATCTCTATGTAAAATTTTTGTCCGATATTACTGTAGAGTGTGAAGGTAATGTATATGTCGGGTTCTATTGCATGAATTCAAATGTCCGGGCGAAACAGTTAATCGTAGAGTCCCCCAAGGGAAGAATAATAGGCGGGAAAATTGATGTGGATATTAAGGTCTCTGCCGCCGAGATCGGTAACAAAAGCGAATCACGTACTTTTATCAAGGTCAGGGGATTTGACCGAAATGAATTAAAACTGGAGCTTGACAGGACCATGCAGGAACTGGAAGAGAATAAAAAGGAAATAGTACGGATAAGACAGAGTCTCCAGGTTTACAGCAATGTAGGTACTTCTAACCTTACAAAAGAACAGTTTGAAGAGTACGAGGATTTAAAAAACTCGTATGCCGAAAGGAAAGACATGATCAAGGAACTGGAGTTTAAATGCAAAAGTATAAACGAATATCTTAAAACTCCGGGTGAAGGGGCTGTAATAGCAAAAACCCGAATATATCCGAAGGTCAGAATTGAAATAAAAAATCGTAAAGAAGAAGTGACACAATCCTCGCCCATGATAACTTATTACTATAAAGACAATGAAATAAAAACCATGTAATTTGGAGGAAAAGTTATGGAATATAATGATATTTTAAAGAAAATCGAGCAGGACATAAAAAATGAAAACAGAACAGATTTATATAGATATAACGGCATTCTGGAGGCTATCAAATTCTTTTCGAATCGTCTTACGCCGGAACAAATCACGGAGGCTGCATTTGATTTCGTTAATGAGCTTCTGACCGTGGAAAAGTCCGCCCTGTATCTTTTCGGGGATAACGGGTATGAACTGAAAAAACAGCGCGGGGTAAAAATGGAGAACAGTTTTATACCTGCGACACCGGAGTTATTGAACTATATTGTTTTCGTTGGTGCCGTGCTTAACGGACGGGATGCTTTGCTGCGGTATTTTGACGCTTCGGTAATAGATAGCATGGGAGCGACAGTGATGCTCCCGCTTGGCCTGGATAATAAATTATTTGGTTTCTTCCTCCTGTCAAGAAGAATTTCTGCGGAATTCAATGAAAGAGACATATTGGTTTGTGAAACACTGATGCATCTTTTCACCAACTCCCTTGAAAACAGCAATAGTCTTGAGAAGCTTAGGATCAGTAACCAGGAACTGGATGAAAAAATATTTAACCTGTTTGCCATTAACCAGTCAGCAAAAGCCATGCTTACGGAATATAGCCTTGAAAAATTATATTCGCTTGCCGTGGACGTTTTTTCAGAACTTACACAAAGCTCCCATACAGGGTTCATACTATATGATAATTCCTCGGAAAAATACGTTTTACGGGCATACAGAAATGTATTTGACAGCAACTTAAAAGAAATGACGCATATCTCTTTAAGCCTCAATCCGGAAATAATACCCGACCGTCAGATTTTGGATCTGTCGGATGACATTCAAAGAGAAATGTTCTGTAAAATGTTTGACAACGGTGAAGAGCTTTTATCTTATTTGCAGGCTAAGTATGTAGTATTTATATTTGGTGAGAACGAAAAAATCCTGGGTTTTGTCACTCTTGGGCAGACAGTTACGGGCAACGACTATAAAAAAGGCGCTTTTGAGCTGGTTGACAGTTTGGCTTCATATACATACATAGCTCTTTCTAATGCCATGATGATCGAAAAGGTGAATGATCAGAAAAAACTGCTCCAGGAAAAACTTCAGCGGATGATAACCCTTAACCGTATTTCCAAAAACATAAACTCGGCTCTCAGCAGCGATATACTGATAGAACTTGCACTGGAAAGCCTTACGATTTCATTCGGGGTTCAAAATGCTATGATAGCGTTATACGATGAGGATTCCGACAGCCTTAAGGTAAATAAGGCAACGGATTCATCAATGGAGGATCTGGTTATACCAATGACACCAAATTTGAAATCTCTTAGCAGAGGAAGTACGGTATTTGAGCCAGACTCAGAAAAACTGCCTGATCTTGTCGGCGAAGAGATTGCATCAAAAATGGAAGACAATGCAGGCGTCCTGTTTATTCCGATGACATTGGAACGGTATGAAACAGTATTTATCGGGGCCATAATAATTTTGAAAACAAGCAGCGGATTTTTAAGTAATGAAGAAAACACCCTGATATTTGAAACTATCGCAAATCATATGGCTCCATTAATTGCCGGCTTTAAGAATCTTGAAAAACAACGAAACTTATTGAAACCCGATACGGCAAGGATTTTTATAAATGATTTGGAATACCAGATCCAGCAATGTAAGGATTTTGATCTGGAGATGGAAATAATCCGTATCACCGACAATGATGCCACTCCGTACCGAATAAGCGATATTCCTGAAATATTGACTGATGTTGTGGGAAATATTTATTCCGTTTCATTCAATAGAACCGAGATTATTGTAATGAATGATTTTGAAAATAAATATGGCCTTATAGAAGACTCATTGGCCGGTAAAAACATTACAATCAGCAGGTTCAAATATAAGAAAGAGTTTACCGACCTTGAGAGCTTTCTGGCCATTAAATAAATATATGCCATCTGCTTCGCTTATGTGGCCGTTTTTTTGGCTGCTTCTTCCACGATTTTTTTTACGCTTTTCTCAAACTTTGGCCTGGAAATCATAACTGAATGCTTGCATTCCTGGCATTCTATCCTGAAGTCAGCTCCTGTTCTTAATATCTTCCAGAGCTTGCTTCCGCATGGATGTTGTTTTTTAAGCTCAACAATATCCCCGACATTGAATACCCTGATAATCATGCAAACATCACCTACCGCCTGATAATTTTATAAACTGTGTAAATAAAATCCTTCAGTTTTTAAGACTTTGCAAAGGCGCAGGTATGCGGCCTCCGCGATTTATGAATTTCTCGGAAGAAAAAGGATTAATTCTCATAATGGGAGCTCTCCCAAAAAGCCCGCCATACTCAACTACATCCCCTTCCTTCATACCTGGCACAGGAATTATTCTAACGGCTGTAGTCTTACCGTTAACCACTCCTATAGCAACCTCATCGGCTATAATAGCAGAAATAGTTGATGCCGGCGTGTCTCCGGGTATGGCTATCATATCCAGACCTACGGAACAAACGCAAGTCATGGCCTCCAGCTTTTCTATAGTAAGGGCTCCGCTTATCGCGGCTTCAACCATTCCCGCATCCTCACTTACAGGAATAAATGCTCCGCTTAAGCCTCCTACATATGAACTGGCCATAACACCGCCTTTTTTAACCGCATCATTTAACAGCGCAAGGGCTGCCGTAGTTCCGTGGGCGCCGCATTTCTCCAGACCCATAGCCTCAAGAATGCGGGCAACGCTGTCGCCTATGGCAGGAGTCGGAGCCAATGATAAATCAACAATGCCAAAGGGAACTTTAAGACGGTTTGATGCTTCCTGGGCAACCAGCTGTCCCATCCTAGTTATCTTAAATGCCGTTTTCTTAATAGTTTCGGCTATGGTGCCGAAATCGGCTCCGTCCAATTCCTGTAATGCACGGGCAACAACACCCGGACCGCTGACTCCCACGTTAATGACGCATTCAGGTTCTCCTGTCCCGTGGAAAGCGCCTGCCATGAAAGGATTGTCCTCCGGAACGTTAGAAAACACCACGAGCTTGGAGCAGGCAGAAGCGCCTTTATCCCGGCTTCTTTCAGCGCATTCCTTGATAATATGGCCCATCTCTTTTACGGCATCCATATTTATCCCGGCCTTCGTAGTAGCAACATTTACCGATGCGCATACTCTCTCGGTTTCGGAAAGAGCCTCAGGTATGGCCCTGATAAGAAGTCTGTCACCCTTGGTATAGCCTTTGTGAACCAGTGCGGAAAAGCCTCCGATAAAGTTTACTCCGACCGCCTTTGCCGCATCGTCAAGGACCCTGGCAAAGGAAGCATAATTCTCTTCATCACTGCTTTCAGCCACAATTGCAATCGGAGTTACCGATATTCTCTTATTTATTATTGGAATTCCGAAATCTCTCTCAATGTCTTCGCCGGTCTTAACCAAATTATGCGCATAACGGACTATCTTTTCATAAATTTTCTGCCTGGCAACTTTGCCGCTGTCGGAAGCGCAGTCCCTGAGGGATATCCCCATTGTAATTGTGCGTATATCAAGATTTTCTTCTGAAATCATGTTTATGGTTTCAAGTATTTCATTTGCGTTAAACATTTTCTACTCACCTAAATACGATGCATACTGGTAAAAATTTCTTCTCTCTGGAACCTTATATCAACACCCAGCTCTTGTGCGGTCTGTTTTAACCGATCGCTCAATTCTGAAAATTCGCAGTTCATTTTTGATATATCAACAAGCATAATCATACTGAATATATTCTGCATAATAGTCTGGGATATGTCCAGTATATTGACGTTCGCTTTCGCCAGGACTCCAGTGACAGATGCTATAATACCGATTTTATCACGGCCTATAACCGTAATGACCGCTTTCATGGAAAGCCCTCCAGTCTTTGTTATCATAGATTTGTTATTAGATATAATAATAACATCATCGTTGCCTGAATCAAAGATTTTATAAACAAATTTAATGACTAATGTTTCGATTTTTTTAAAATTCCGGTAATTTTAGAATTGTCCCTCCGCATATTTTATGATGAAGAATCTGTTGTATAGGAGAGGATGGAGCCCATTTTTGTCCTGCTTTTTACAAATTAAAGAAACAACAGGTGAGATACAAAAATCCTATTTCAAAATACTGGGATAGGTTGGGCGGAGTTGTTAATAAGTGAGAAACACTCCGCCCATTTTTAATCAAAATACGGTTAAAATCTTTTTCAATAAACACTTTGGGGTAACCCTGAGCAGAGCGTTAGCGGAGTCGAAGGATCTTAACAGGATTCTTTGCTTATGCTATGACAGAGTACACAAAAAAGATGGTTATCTTTAACCATCCATATATATGATTGATATTTACTTATGGTTCTGATTCAATTTAATTTAAATTATACTTGATTTTATCGCCGAACGTGCGGTACGGTATGACAAAGACCTGGATGCCGTCGGAATACGGAGCAATTGTGTACAGAGGATAGAAAATAGCCAGCCCTTCTTCTGTCAGGTAGAAGTTCTTGGGCTCAAAATATTTATTTAAATTTTCCTCCAGGTTTTCAAAATAATGCGCCCTTCCGGTAATTTGTCTTCTTTTGGCTTCAGCTGCGATATGTTTCAATATAACAGGTTTATAATCATAGTCTTTTACAAACAGCGAATCCAGTGAAATCAGCATGCCCCTTCTCATATCCCAGGTGTTGCCGTGTCTGACGGTATTACCGTGAGCGCCGCCTGTAAATTCGTAAATATCGTAATACAGACTTATTAAAGGTTTATTGCAGTAAGTCGGTTCAAAAGTTTCAACCAGTTCAAAGCTATGAAAAGGAAAGCCTTGGGAAACTGAGCCTCTATATTGTTTAACGGCTGTCTGGTACAACTTGGTTGAAGCATAACGGTAATTTCTATAAGCTTTTTGCCTGTAATACATGTTAAAATACATGGTGTTGCCACTGTAATTTGATGATAGGACAGGGTAATTAATCTTTACGCTGACCATCAATACCTTATTATGATAGAAACGGTCTTCGGCTGTCCGAGTCTTTATAAAATCGCACTTCATTCATACCACCTCACAACATATTACTGATATGAGGCGAATTTTGTGCCAGTCCAGCCGTATTAACGATAATTAAAAGATTTCCAAGGGATTATCGCATTCGCCAAATTTTTGACTAAGATCCTTCGACTCCGCTTCGCTTCGCTCAGGATGACAGTCTAGGGAGGGCTTCGCGTCCCTCAGGATGACATTAATGGGGCTGCGCGACCCTCAGGATGACATGATCTACTACCATCGGCTGAAAGGAAAGCGTGCAAGACTGGAATTATAATATCTCGGATCTGAAGTTACCTCGGCTCCCACCCATGGTGGCAGCTCAATTTCCTGAGTTTCAGATTCCAGCTCGATTTCGGCAATGACCAGGCCTTTATTTTCGCCCAGGAATTCATCCACTTCCCATGTATATCCTTTATATGAAATGAAATATCGATACTTTTCTATTAAGGGAGTTTCACATAACAGGAGCAATTCTTCCGCGTCCTCTTTAGGGATAGAGTATTCAAATTCGGTCCGGGCAGCGCCTTTTGAAGCACCTTTTATTGTAAGATAACCTGTATTTCCGACTGTTCTTACGCGTACAGTGCGTTTCGGATCTGCGCATAAATATCCCTGCCTGTAAAGTATCCCGTTGGTCCCTTTCTTGAAATCATCGTTTAAAACCAGAAATTTGCGTTCTATTTCCCGGGCCATAACTTTGAACCTCGCTTTATTAGTTTATTGGCTAAACGGCAAAACACTTGATGAGTACCCAAGAAGTTTCAAATGCTCGTAATGGCATATGACATGTCCCTCTATTGCGCTTTACGCATATAATATACCGGAATCAATTTTTAAAGTGAATATTTATGAGAATAAAAAATATTAATTTTTTTGCCAATACGATAATTGATAAGAAACCTTCTGCCAGGGCAGAGATATTGGGTGGCCCCCTGGCGCCTTCAATTACCGGTGTAGTAAGCTTTTACCCGGTATATAACGGAACTTTGGTAGTTGCAGAGGTTTACGATCTTCCCAATTCCGTTGCCCCGACAAATGGTATGCCGCCTGTTAATCCTTTTGGATTTCACATTCATGAGGGGAATACATGTGAAACGGGCAATCCATCGGAACCTTTCCAGGCAGCAGGAGGGCATTATAATCCGACGAATGCGCCACATCCACTGCATGCCGGAGACATGCCGGTGCTTTTCGGTAACAACGGATATGCTTTTTTAGCCTTCTATACTGACAGATTCAGCCCTGCTCAGGTTATAGGAAGGACTGTAATAATACATCAAAATCCTGACGATTACAGATCCCAACCGGCAGGAAATGCCGGAAAAAGGCTTGCCTGCGGTGTTATCAGGGCAGTATGAAAAAATAAGAGACGGGCTTTATTCCCGTCTCAGTGTTTTATTAAACATGTACTTAGCATCACAGAGCGAGCTTTAAAATATTCAAGACATCGTTCTTATTAAGCTGCATGACAGCGCCTACCCGTTGCGTGTCGGATGCCGTACATTTATCCGCCATCTCTTCCAGATGTTTGTCATCGATATTTACATGGCTTAATCGTGTAGGCAGGCCAATGGAACTGAAATAATTTTCAAGAGCTGCAATTCCTCTTAATGCAACATCCTCAAGGTCAAAAAGATTATCATCAATATTCCACATTCTTTGGGCATACTGGGCGAATCTCCTGATGTCACGCTTGTATACGTATTTCATCCAGGCCGGGAATACGATTGCCAGACCTGCGCCATGGGCAATGTCATATATAGCGCTGATTTCATGCTCAATATCATGAGAGCCCCAGTCGCCCAGTCTTCCTGTGTTAAGAAGATTATTATGAGCTACAGTCCCGGCCCACATTATCTCAGCCCTTGCATTGTAATCTTCAGGATTTTTCAGTGCCAGGGGGATATTGCGGACTATCGTTTTAAAGGTTGCCTCACAGAGCCTGTCGGTTAATTCAACATGCTGGGTGTTTGTAAAGTATCGCTCCATGATATGAGCCATAATATCGGCGGCGCCGCAGGCTGTCTGGTAATTCGGCAGGGTATAGGTAAGTTCAGGATTCAGGATAGAGAATACTGGATATAACAGATTGTGGGTCAAGCCGCGCTTATACCATCCATCCTCATTGGTAATAACAGAACTGTTGCTGGATTCACTTCCGGCCGCCGGAATGGTGAGAACCGTGGCAACAGGCAAAGCTTCTTTCGGTTCACTGATCCCGGCATAAAAATCCCATACATTCCCCTCATAGGGTACACCTACGGCAATTGCTTTTGCCGAGTCAATAACACTTCCTCCGCCGACTGCCAGGATAAAATCAATATTATTTTTTCTGCAAATATCAATGCCTTTATGGACCAAAGAAAGCCTGGGATTCGGCTGTACCCCCGATAGCTCAAAGACCTCGATACCGGCTTCCTTGAGAGAATTTATTACCCTGTCGTATAGCCCTGTCTTTTTGATGCTTCCTCCGCCGTAATGAAGCAGGACCTTATTAGTGTATTTCTTCGTCTCTTTCCCTACTAATAACTCTGTGTCTTTTCCAAAGATAATCTTGGTAGGGTTATTAAAAATGAAATTATCCATAACTACCTCCTATAAACAGTACTTCTATATAACTTACCCAAATAGAGGTCGAAAATAACATTAATTAATGTTTCTCACCCTTATGTACGATATCACATAAGATACTATAGTACAACATAACGGACAAGGTGCTTAGGGATGAAAGTCGTTATACTATGCGGGGGCAAAGGGCTTAGGATGTATGAGCTTACAGAGGACATGCCCAAACCAATGGCTTTGGTGTGCGGAAAGCCTATGCTCTGGCATATTATGAAGAATTATAAACACTATGGCTTTAACGATTTTATCCTCCTTTTGGGTTATAAAGGAGAAAAAATAAAAGAGTATTTTATGGATTATGCCTGGAAGGAACACAATTTCAGACTTGATACCGGAAAAGGCTGTATTGAGCTTTTGGAAAACCAGGAAGACTGGAAGATAACATTTGTGGATACAGGGCTGGAAACCATGACAGGAAGCCGCCTAAAAAGAGCAAAGGATTATATTGGAAACCGGACCTTTATGGCTACATACGGGGACGGGCTTTCTGACGTGGATATCAATAAACTTCTTGCATATCACAGAAAAATGGGAAAAATCGCAACGGTGACCGGTGTAAAGAAAAAAACGCAATACGGAATTTTAACCGTTGAAGACGGTATAGCCACCTCTTTTACTGAAAAAGAAAATCTTGACGGCCTTATCAACGGAGGCTTTTTTGTTTTTGAACCTGAAATATTTGATTATATAAATGACGATACCAACTGTGTCCTGGAACAGGAGCCATTGAGGAATCTGGCATCAGACCGTCAACTGGCAGTCTATATCCACGATGGTTACTGGACAGCCTGCGACACATACAGCGACATTCTGAAAATAAACAAAGAATGCAGTAAACATTCATGGAAGGTGTGGTGAAAACTATGAGCTTCTGGAACAACAGGAATGTTTTTATAACGGGCTGTACAGGTTTTTTAGGAAGCTACCTGGCAAAAGAACTGGTCAATCTGGGGGCAAATGTAACCGGCCTTATAAGGGACTTAGTGCCGCAATCAAATCTATATACAGGCGAAGAATATAAAAAGATTAATATGGTTTCCGGAACCATTGAAGATGAACCATTGTTGGAGCGCATACTGGGGGAATACGAAATTGACACCGTATTCCACGTAGCAGCCCAGGCCATCGTGGGAGTGGCCAACAGAAATCCGCTGGCAACTTTTGAAACCAATATAAGAGGTACATATAATCTTCTGGAGGCCGCAAGACGAAGTCCGCTGGTGAAAAGGATAGTAGTGGCGTCAAGCGACAAGGCTTATGGGGAACAGACCCAGCTTCCTTACCATGAGGATATGCCCCTTAAAGGAAGCCATCCCTATGATGTTTCCAAAAGCTGCACTGATTTGCTTGCCCAAGCGTATCATAAAACATACGGCCTTCCTGTGTGCATTACCCGATGCGGGAATCTTTACGGAGGCGGAGACCTGAATTTTAACAGGATTATTCCCCATACGATAATGAGTGTGCTAAAGGGACAAAGACCTGTTATCAGAAGCGACGGAAAATTTATAAGAGATTATTTTTATGTCGAGGACGCGGTGAAGGCTTATTTGCTCCTGGCTGAGAAGATGACTGATTTGAAGCTTGAGGGGCAGGCGTTTAATTTCAGCAACGAAACTCAGCTTACGGTACTGGAACTTGTAAATAAGATACTTGCGCTTATGAACTCAGATTTAACTCCCGTTATCCTGAACCAGGGGAGCAACGAGATTGTACACCAATATCTTTCGGCTAAAAAGGCCAGGGAAGTTTTAGGATGGAAGCCATCGTTCACATTGGAAGAGGGATTGATTAGAACAATAGACTGGTATAGAAAATTCTTCGGGAAGGATGCAGAAAAGTGAAAGCTAGTATTATCATACCGTCATATAATGCCGGCGAACGGCTTTATCTGAATCTTAAAGCTTTAAACTGCCAAAGCTATGATGGCGACGATGTTGAGGCCGTGGTTATTGATAACGGCTCGTCTGACAATACAATGGAAATGCTGGAGCATTTCAGGCTTAAATATCCCATGAAGGTTATCAGGATTGATAAAAACAGAGGAATTGCCTATGGAAGAAACGAGGGGATACTGAATTCTAAAGGCGAAATACTTATTTTCCACGACAGCGACATGATAGCATCAAAGGATTTCATCAAACAACATCTTGATGCTCATAAAAAGCCCGGTAAGGTAGTATGCGGGCTGTTCTGGAAAAGAATTTTCACATATTATTATAAAAACTTTACGGCTTATCAGGTCAGCAATTTTGAAAGAATCCGACATAGACTGGGTCTTAACCGGTTGTCCCTGTATTGGGACGGCTATCCTCTTATAAAAGAAGAATGGATAGAAAACGAAGAGCTGTTGCCCTACAGTTTCGATCTTGACTTTGGGTTTATTAATGATTTGAAGGAAATAATCAATAAATTCGGGAGAGAATTTAATGAATATTATTTGCCATGGAGATTTTGCATAACAAACAATCTTTCGGTTGAACGGCAAAAGGTTATCGATGTGGGTATGTTTGACAACAATATAGTCCGCTATGGCTATGAGGACTATGATTTGGGGGTCAGGCTGTATAAATCCGGGTGCAAATTTATAATGGCGGACCACATACTGAGTCTCCACCAGGAACATCCGGCCAATTACCGATCGGACGACCTTATTGTAAATATTAATTATATGTGCGACAAGTACAACAGTATATATTTTATTGACGTTCCCCTGGTGTGTATCAGTGATAACCTTCGCCTTGACAGTGCTGAAATTAACGGAATCGTCAAGGATATATACCAGTTAATCATAAATACCGAGTATCACGACATATTACAACTGTTCCTGGATGTTCTGCAGGTAATCAGAAAGAAACTTTTTTCTCCCTTGGAAGACAACGGGAAAGAAGTTTTTTTGAAAATTGCCGGCAGATTGGATTATTACGTAAAAAAGATTCTTAAAATCGAAATCGAAAAAAAAGAAGGCGTTAACTACTTTATCAAGGGATTGTCCACATTGTTTAAACACGCATTTAATGTTGATTTAGAGAGTTTATTGAAGGTAAACCGATTGGAAAGGGGAGGTAAATATGAGTAAGTATCATTTTACCACAGTGGTTTCCCAGGACCATTTATTTAAATATCTTGCCATGGTATCTTCACTCAGGGCCAACCATGACGATTTTAAGATATATACTCTCTGCGTTAACGATATAGTATGGCATATTTTAAATAAAATAGGTATTGAGGAAATCATACCGATAATGCTTAAAGAAGTAGAGAGTGACATGTTGGTAAGAGCAAAAAACGAAAGACCTTTTCAGGCATTTTGCTGGACATTGAAACCGGTATTTTTGCATCATGTCATTGAGAAATACCCTGACTGTAAATATTTCGCGCATCTTGACGCGGACCTTTTCTTTTTCTCAAGCCCTGATGATATATTCCTTGAAAATCCTTCCGCTTCACTATTTCTGACTCATCATAGAAATTCAAGGGACTTTCTTAAATATTATGGTTCCACCGGCGTATTCAATACCGGCTTTGTAGGGTGCAGGAACGATAATAACGCTATGGATGCTGTGGCTAAATGGAAGACCCAATGCATATTATACTGCCCGGTAAAAGAAGATAAAGCAAGAAAAATATTCGGGGATCAAAGATATGTAGAAAGCTGGCCTGAGGAATTCCGGGGGGTACATGTGGTAAGAAGCAAGGGAGCCAATACCGCGCTTTGGAATATCCAGAATTACAGTGTCACCGAAAAAGAAGGAAAAATATTTATTGACGATGAACCTTTAATTTTCTATCATTTTTCGGGCTTGACAATAATTAGCCGGAATGAGTTTAACCTCAACTGGTATTACCATATTGACGACGAAAAGGTATTGGAATACATATATAAACCTTATATAAATACACTGGTGCATGTAATGAACGAAATGCACCGTTACTTTCCATGGTTCGTTGCCGGTTTTCTTCCCAGGGAATACACACCAGATACTCATTATTACAAAGTATAAGGCAAAGGGCAATGATGCTGTCCGTATCATTCATTTAATGCTCCTGCCGTGTTAAACTTTATAAAAATATGCTCTATATAATAACCCTTTTTGTCCGGGGTTATTACAACATTATTGTTAGAAAACCGGTTAATACGGGTAATATTATTGTATAAGGCATTGGAGATGATTTTATGGATATTGCGGCAGTATCGGTATTAATGAAGCAGCAACAGCTAATACAGCAAGTTGGCTTATCTGTTATGAAAAAGGCAATGTCAAGCACCGAAACCAGTACGGAAGCCTTGATAAAAATGATGGAACAAAGCGTTCAACCGAATTTGGGACAGAATATTGACATTAAAATTTAGTTTTTAACCGTATAATACCGGAGGATTCCTTCGGTATTTTTTATATGCTATGTTACTTTGTTACTGAAAAGAGAACGGCAATAATATATAATTATTAATAACTCTCTCAGACGGATTCTGTCAGTTTAGAATTATACAGGGTAAAATCTTATTTAATAAAAAATGATAAGGAGTTGGTTATGAATTATCTTATAACCTTTCTGGAAGGAATTATTGCATTTATTTCGCCCTGCATGCTTCCGTTATTGCCGGTCTATATTTCCTATTTTGCGGGAGGGAAAGAGGACAGTAAAAAGACAATAAAAAACGCGGCAGCCTTTGTTCTTGGCTTTACGGTGGTATTTGTACTGATGGGAGCGTTTGCCGGTACTCTTGGCAGTATGTTGGTAAGGTACTCCAGGTGGGTAAACATTATAGCCGGAGGTATTATTGTTATATTTGGCCTTAATTATATAGGTTTAATCAGGCTTTCTTTTTTAACAAAAAGCAATAGTATTGAGTATCGGCAAAAGGAGCCGGGACTCTTTTCATCAATCCTGTTTGGAATAATTTTTTCAATAGGATGGACTCCATGTGTAGGAGCCTTCCTGGGTTCTGCCCTTATGCTGGCGGCCACTTCTCATGAAAGCTATAAGGGAGTTCTTATGCTGCTTTGTTTTTCAATGGGGCTGGGTATACCCTTTATTATTTCCGCATTGATTTTGGACAAGCTGAAGGGCGTTTTTGATTTTATTAAGAGAAACTATAAAGTGATAAATTTAATTTCAGGGTTTTTACTTATAATATTAGGTATTGCCATGATGACCGGCTTACTTAGAAAACTGCTTACTGTTTTCGGTTATTAGGAAATATTTATTAAGTTGCTTTATGGCTAAGGAGAGATATCATGAATAATAAAATAAAAGCATTAATATATATTGCGGGATTTGCAATACTGATTCTGATAGCTGTTTTCGGCTATAATTATCTGACCGGGAGGTATAAGGTTCCGAATCCGCCCGGATTGCCGCCTGCAGTAAATTATCAAACACCTGTGGCTGGTACTCAAAGCCCGGCTCCATCTAAGTCCGGAGATGGGCGGGAATCTAAAGACCAGCAGGAAGAACAGGACCCACAGGAGAAAGAACGAATCAAGGCTTTTGACTTTACTGCTGAAGACTACAACGGAAATGAAGTAAAACTCTCTGATTATATAGGGACACCGATAGTTCTTAATTTCTGGGCCTCCTGGTGTCCGCCTTGCAGGGATGAAATGCCGCATTTTAACAAGGTATCGGAGGAATACTCAGATGATGAGCTGATTTTTCTGATGGTGGATCTGGTGGACGGCAGGGGAGAAACAGTTGAATCAGGGAAGAAGCATGTAGAGGAAGCGGGTTATACATTTACCGTACTCTTTGACACAAAGCAGGAAGCCGCGATAACATATGGCCTTACATCCATTCCGTTAACGGTATTTATTGATAAAGACGGATATATTGAAGGCGTTGCCAGGGGAGGAATAGACGAGGAAACGCTGAGATATGGCATATCATTGATTTTAGATGAATAAAAAGAGTCTCCGAAGACCGGAGACTCTTTTTGCATGTTAAAAATAATCCGCGCCGGAGTCGGTTTTTTTCTTTTTACGATGTTTAACACATTCTGTAAGAAGATATTCAATCTGTCCATTGATAGAACGGAAATCATCCTCAGCCCAAGCCGCCAGCTCTTTCCACAAAGACGGCGCCAAACGTAACACTATTTGTTTTTTTTCATTATCATTTTTCTTTACCATGATACTTAATATATGGTCCCGCTGTTTACTATGGGCTGAGCTTCTTTATTTCCGCAAAGCACAACGAGCAAATTGCTGACCATGGCAGCCTTTCTTTCTTCATCCAATTGTACCACATCATTTTCGCTTAATTTTGCCAGAGCCATTTCCACCATTCCCACAGCGCCGTCTACGATCATCTTCCTGGCATCAATAATAGCGGATGCCTGTTGCCTTTGCAGCATTGCTGCGGCAATTTCAGGAGCATAAGCCAAATGTGTGATTCGCGCTTCCAATACTTCAAGGCCTGCAATTTCAACTCTGCGTTGGATTTCTTCTCTAAGTTTATTGGCAACCTCCTGGCTGCTGCCGCGTAATGTCATTTCGCCATCCTCCGCCTTATCATAAGGATAAAGTCTGGCAATATCACGAAGGGCAGAATCACTTTGGATTGATAAAAAGGCTTTATAATTGTCCACGTTAAATACAGCCTTTGCGGTATTCACTACGCGCCATATTACTACGATCCCTATTTCAATAGGATTTCCAAGCGCGTCATTGACCTTCTGTTTATTATTATTAAGTGTCATTACTTTCAGTGAGATCTTTTTACTTGGAATGCTAACGTTAATATTGCTTGTTGCAGTATTAAGGAGCGGGTTTGGATTCTGATCATCTGTTGCGGTCGCCATGCCTCTTCCCGCGGCAGGATTGACTGCAGATACAAAGGGATTTACAAAGAAAAAGCCTTCTCCCTTTAAAGTGCCTATGTATTTGCCGAATAATGTGAGAACCAGTGCTTCCTGAGGCTTAAGTATTTTTAATCCCTTAAATGGTATCCAGCATATACATGTATATAGGGTGCCAATTACAAGAATTACAGCGCCGATAATTGCCGGTTTTCTGGTTTCTAAAAGTATTGCGCCTGCAATAATGGCGGCTATTCCGGCAATTGCTAGGATAATACTTAGTATCAGCATGGGCATTCCGTTTTTGGCTTTAAGCTCAATTTCTTCAGAATATATTTTTTCCATATACAGGCCTCCAATTGAATATGATATGATTATGATATCAAAATGATATCATTATGTATTTCCGATTGTCAATAATTTCAAACAAAAAGGGTTGTCTATTCAAGACAACCTTTCTAATCTGATATGATCATTTTACAGTTATCAGCTCGTATTCCTGGCTTCCCAATCCGACCTTTTCAAGGGCTTCCAGTTGGATATACGGATCTTTTCCGTGAAGCTGCTGGAAAAGATGTCCTTCGCCGGTAAGCTCCCAACCTTCAGGCACTCCTACCGGGATAAGGTTCTCAATTTTTATGGCATCAAGACTTGCGCGTTCAACGGCCACTATATCATCACTCGCCATTATACCTATATCCGGAACCAACGCGGGAGTGGTAAGTCCCCAACAATCGCAGATAGCTGTGATTGAAATCAGGAAATTAATATAATATACATTACCGGGTTCAAAGGTATCTAAAACAGTTTTCGTACAAATAGCCATACCCATCTGGAAATCGGTGTAATTATGAGAATCCAGCGTTATTGCCTGAACTGGACAAACCTTTACACAATGCTGGCAGAGGGTACAGTTGTGATAATCGACTGTATAGTCGCCGTTTCTGCCTTCTTCACTGAAGCTGTTGGCATGATGGTTGCAAGATTCAAGACATTTTTTACAGTATGTACATTTTTCCTTGGACCATACAAGCCCACCTTCTAAACCGTGCAGTTCGCGGCGGGTCCTGTCAGTAACACACCCCATTGCGATATTCTTGCAGGCGCCGCCGTAGCCACAGGAACCATGGCCTTTTACATGTGATAAATCAATCATCATATCAGCATCGTGGATAAGCCCTGCAATATCAACATGCCGGAAAGTTTTAAACTCAACTTCTTTAGTGTAGTAATACTTTCCGAAATAACCGCAGTTGTCCAAAAAAGGACACCCCAGGTTGCTTTCGGTATAACCCCGCATTTCCGGGTTCCGTTTATAAACATAATGGTCTGTTATAAAACAGTCTCCGTTATTGTTTTTAATAAAATCCACCAGCTTGCGCACAAAAACCGGCGGGATGGTGGAATAATTTACTCCGTCTCCCACATGCATTTTTATGGCTACAGTCTTGCCTTTCACTTTTTCTGCAAGATCAGTGCTATTAAGCAGCCGTACGAATTTTTCAGGCAGGGTTTGGGACGCTTCATAGCGAGAATAAGCCATTGGAGCGAATAATACTTTTGATGCCATAATATCCTCCTTAATCAATTAAATAAGACATAAACAATTAAATTATATCATAATAGTAAACCTGAGAATCTGCCGTCAACAGGCGGCGAAAGCCATATAAAAAAATAGGCTGTTTCAAAATATGCACACTTCTTTCCAAAAAAAGCGGAGAAATCTCCTTTTTTGAAACAGCCTGTTGGTTAATATTTCCCTTATTATTCCTAATCTTTGTTAAGCACTTTTCTGTTGTGAAGTTTTATCTTTTATAACGTATTGGAATACCACAACAATTAATATCAGCAGTATACCGACAAGATCAGTTACTATGTCAGGATCGATCATTCCAAGACCTCCGATGATGGCAATAATCCTCTGCCACCACGGCAGTTTTTTCTTCATAAAGCCTTCAAGTCCTCCGGCAATGGCAAACATGCCTATTGTTGAAGTAATAACTATTTGTATTACGCTAAAAACTGAAGTGTTTATAAGGAGCATAGCAGGATTTAGGACAAAGATATAAGGAATTATGAATGCCGCTATGGCCAGCCTGGTTGCTATGACACCTGCGCGTATCGGATTCCCACCCGATATTGCCGAGCCTGCATAGGCAGCCAAAGCAACAGGGGGTGTGATATCCGCCACAATGCCGAAATAGAAAACAAACATATGAGCTGCCAGTACAGGAGTATCAGGGATGAGCTTCAAAATTATCGGCGCTGTAATAGTGGCCATAATAACGTAGTTGGCTGTTGTAGGAACACCCATTCCCAGGATAATACATGAAATCATGGTAAGGAAAAGCGCAATAATATCGATGCCACCTGAGAGTACCAGGAGAAATTCAGCAAGCTTAAGCCCGATACCGGTAAGGGACACGATACCTACAATTATTCCTGCTATGGCACAGGCAGCAGCAACACCGATAGTGTTCTTCGCACCATTCTCCAAGGCTTCGACAAATGTCTTTGGGGTAAGTCTGGTTTCTTTTCGGAACATGCTGACTATAATGGAAGCAAGGATAGCCAGGCATGCGGCACGGGAAGCAGTATACCCAATCGACATGGTTACAACGAGAACGATGATGGGAATAAACAGGTAACCTTTTTTGAAAAACAGCTTAGAAAAACGAGGAATTTGTTCTTTGGGCAATCCTTTTAACCCCAGCTTTTTTGCTTCGAAATGAACCATTAGAAAGATTCCTGCAAAATAAAGCACGGCAGGCAATATAGCTGAAGCCGCTATAGTTGAATAAGGAAGTTCAGTCATTTCAGCCATCAGAAAAGCTGCAGCTCCCATGATTGGGGGCATTATTTGGCCGCCGGTTGACGCGGCCGCCTCTACTGCTGCGGCAAAGTCCTTATCATATCCGGTCTTTTTCATTACAGGGATGGTTACACTACCGGAACCAACCGTGTTGGCGACCGAACTACCTGAATACATACCTTCCAGAGCACTGGAGATAACCGCAACCTTTGCAGGTCCCCCACTGGAAAAACCGGCTATGGAATTTGCGATATCTATAAAGAATGCGCCAATATTGGTTTTCTCAAGGAAGGAACCAAGAATAATAAACAAAACAATAAATGTTGAGCAAACTCCGATAGGAGTTCCTATCACACCATCAAGAGTATAAAACAGGGTATAAACAATCCTGTTTATTGAGTACCCTGAAGCAAACGCATAAATAACAAATGCCGAGGCAACCACCAATATTGGTAATCCAACTACTCTTCTGCAAACTTCAGCAATTATTAATACACCTATGATTCCTATTATTACATCCTGAGAAGAGATTCGGGTAGCCTTTTGAGCCATACTCGAAAAATTAATAACATAGTAGAAGAAGGAACCAGTACCTAATACTCCGAGTAAAATATCATACCAAGGCACATAATTCTCTATCTTGGCAGATTTTTTCCTTGCGGGATAGAGCATGAAAGCCATAAAAATAACCAGACCTACAAAAGACGCTCTGCGGATCTGCTCGGGCCAGGCGCTGATAAGATTCATGTAAAAGACATACAGGGAAAAACCGGCCAGGATATAGCGTACGATCTCTCTTGGCACGCCTTTATAATGCCTGGTATTAGATTCGCGATCAAACTCAGCCATTACCTCTTCAACATTAATATGCTCAATTTCCCCCATTGATGTTAAATTTGTCGATTCTGACATGCTGAATCCTCCTTAAAAAGAATAGTCAGTTTATAAGTTTATAAATATCCTGCGACCGACAGAAAAGCGCACAGTAATATTACGACCACAAAGCTCACGTAGACTAATAGTTTCTCCGTTAATTTCAAGAATATGATCCGATACGGTACCCACAATATAGGAGAGGTTTTCCATTGGCCGGTTAAAACCGCTTATGATCATGGATCCGTCCTCTCCATATTCCAGGGTTTGCTCTTCTTCAATCTCAGTCTGCATACCGGCGCCGAATGAATAATAAATTGTTTTTACCACATAAATTTTACCGTTGCGAATTTCATATACATCGGTTACCGGACTTTTATTGACAGAATGAACAAAAGTAACCGAAAACTCAATCCCTTCTTCAATACGAAAAACAGCCAATGTTTCGCCTGTGTCCCCATTCTTCAGAATAAGACATGGCGAGGATAGGAGCTTATAAATAAAAACAGAGGCTGCGATAATGACCACAATCGCGGCCCCCGTTAATAATCGCTTCATTTAATTTCCTCAACGAACCCCGATTTCCTGATAATATTTTAATGCGCCCGGATGAATAGGTATTGAAATACCTGAAACAGCATATTCGGGATCAAGTTCCGCTCCTTTTGGATGGGCTTTTGCTATTTCATCCTTATTTTCAAACAGGGCCTTTGTCATTTCATAGACAAGTTTTTCGTCTAAATCGTTTGAAACTATATAAGTAGCAACCACCGCAACTGTTTGAACATCCCTGTCAACACCTTTATATGATCCGCCGGGAACATTATATTTTGTGTAGAAAGGATAGTCGGCAATCAACTTGGCTGCATGCGCATCATCTACTTCCAGGATGTTGATGGGATTAGATGTTGCAAGTTCAACAATAGCCGTAGTAGGAGCTCCTGCCACACAGAAGAAAGCATCTATTTTATCGTCTTTTAAAGCATCGGAACTGTCAGCAAAGCTAAGGTTATGAACCTGGATGTCATCAAAAGTCATTCCATATGCCTCAAGTATCTGGCGAGCATTGAACTCGCAACCGGAACCGATATCACCGACCGATACCCGCTTTCCTCTGAGTTCTTCAATAGAAGTTATGTTGCTTTTACTTACTATTTGACAAACTTCAGCATAACAACCGGCCATGGCAGAAAAACCTTCAACTGCGCCCTCATTCGCAAAGAGATCTATACCTTTATACGCGTAATACATAACATCGTTTTGAACAATTGCAATATCCGCTTCCTTATCTGCGACCAGAAAGATATTTGCTTTGGATGCGCCGGTTGATTGAACATCGAAGCTAAGATTTGGGATTTTTGACGATAAAACTTGAGAGACCGCTCCGCTATATGCATAATATGTGCCTGTTGTTCCTCCGGTTGCCATCTTCAGAGTAACCTTGCCTCCGCCACAACCCGAGAATACCATGACAAGAATCAGCATCATGGCCAGAAAAATAGATGTTTTCTTCTTCAAGAGTATCACCTCATAAATAATATTTTATTTCTCAGATAAAATAAGCTATTAGGTTAAGTTTATAACAATGAGACCCATTTTTCAACACTTTCGTTGATTAACGAGACATGGACGGAAAGGATAATAAATCAAATTAAAAATATCGCTTTATGGAAATAAAAATGCGACCTTTCCTTGATTTGTTCCCAATTTCGAGAAGCTCTATTTTACCCATGCCACGTACAGAAATTATATCGCCTTCCGTAACAGTTTTATCGGCTTTATTGCATTCCTGGTACTGTAATGATACAAAACCGGCTTTTATTGCTGAAGCTGCTTTTTCACGACTAACAGAAAAACCAGATGCGACAATGCTGTCCAATCTTAACGATGCAACAGTATCCGTTATCAGTTTATATTTTTGCTCAGGGATAATAATCTCGTCATATGGAATAACTGAAACAGAGAGTTTGACTTGGCCTGCAGATTCAAAGTTTGAAAGCAGAAAAGGGAGTATTTCCTTCATTATTACAATATCACAACTGTTTTTTCCGACAAGAATATCGCCGATTGTTTCGCGCTTTATTCCCAAACCCATGAGACTTCCGAGAAAATCTCTGTGTCCCGGCTGCTTTGCAGACGAGGCATAAGTCGCACGTATAACTGATATAGGGGATATTTCATCCTGGTATAGTTGGGAAAGTTCCAAATAATCCGGCAGAAAGACCAATACAGTCCTTACAGCGCCTTCGTATCCGGGTATAAATGCATGCTTTGG